>JAGRLX010000293.1 GCA_020441605.1 Alphaproteobacteria bacterium | reverse complement strand
ATCGGCAAGAACCTTGTCGGCATGATGATGGAGGGTGCCGGGTTCGAGGTCATCGACCTTGGCATCAACAATCCCGTGGAAAAATACATGGCGGCGATCGAGGAACACCAGCCGGATATTCTCGGCATGTCGGCGCTGTTGACCACCACCATGCCCTATATGAAGGTCGTGATCGACACCCTGAAGGAAAAGGGCATGCGAGACGACTATGTCGTGCTGGTTGGCGGCGCCCCCTTGAATGAGGAATTCGCCAAGGCGATCGGGGCCGATGCCTATTGCCGGGATGCCGCAGTGGCAGTGGAAACCGCCAAGAGTTTCATGTCGCGCAAGCACAATCAGCTCGCGGCCAGCTAGGCCAATATCTTTTGCCACTTGGCTTGCAGCGGAAAGATCAATTCCGCTGCTTCGATCCGTCGTTCGAGTTCCGCAAGTTCTTCGGTGAGCCTGACATATTTTCGGGCCAGACCGAGACGATGTTGGGGACCAAGGCCCTTGAGGTCGAAGTCGCCTCGCGCGAGCTTCTGGTCCAGTTTCGCGCGAGCCGCGGCCACGTCATGGCGCAGCATGTCGACTCGCCGTTGTGGGTTGAAGACCGGAAACGCTGACATGAAGGCATCGCGATCAGCGGGGTTGTCGAAGTCGAGCCAGTCGGTGAGAATGAGCGTACGAGGTGGCAAATGATTGCGGGTGCTCAGCGCGGTGACAGTGCCATCGGTAAGGTATTGGTCAAGCCAAATCCGGCAGCGATGTGGTATGGTAAGGCTTTGCAGTTCACGGCGAATGCCTTGGTCGGTGGCAAGCTTGCTCATATCGACGCCGAGCGCCGGTATGGAAGAACGTTGCGGAAGTCCGACAGCGACGAGATTGCCCATGGTCTTCTCCTTGTCTCTTCGCCATGGGAGGTGACGCACCATCTTTGTTGCCGGTACAAGCCGGCCGCATTTGCTGACGCAAACCACCTTGCCACGGCTGGCAGGTTGGCGGGAACCGACGGTTCCACTCTGAATGCCGTTGGAAACATGGTGCCGGCGGTGGAGCCCTTCAAGTGCTCGGTTGGAGGAATTGCCGATCATTGCGGGTCCAGGCGGGCATGACACTGGTCAATCTGACGCCCTCTGATGAATACGAGTTCAAGCCTGGCCGAGGGGATGTCCTGCTGCTGGCTTGCGGCGCCCTGGCGCGCGAAATAGTCGATCTGATGGAACGGAACCGGTGGCAGGGCTTCGACCTGCAATGCCTGCCGGCCAAGTGGCACAATACGCCTGAGAAGATCGTGCCGGCACTCCGTGAGAAGATACGGGACGCTAAGGGGCGTTATCGATCGATCTTCGTTCTCTATGGCGACTGCGGCACCGGCGGTCTGCTCGATGCAATGCTCGCTGAGGAAGGCGTTGAGCGGATCGAAGGTCCGCATTGCTATGCCTTCTTCTCCGGCAATGCTGCCTTTGAAAGTCACGCAGAGGAGGATGTAACCGCCTTTTTTCTCACAGATTATCTGGCGCGGCATTTCGACCGGCTGATCTGGGTGGGCCTTGGCCTGGACCGCCACCCCGAACTGCTGCCGCTCTACTTTGGCAATTATAGCAGGATCGTGTTTCTGGCGCAGACCCGTGACGAGGAATTGGCCAAGAAGGCCATGGCCGCAGCCCGCCGGCTTGGGCTTGAGTATGAGTACCGCTACACCGGCTATGGTGAGCTTGAGACGGTGATGCAGTCCAGAGTAGCGGGCGATGAGTAGTGGGCAACTGCTTGCCCATGAGCTGCGCGTCGTCTTGAATCCGGCGCAACTTTCCGCGCGCAGGCAATTCGAATTGCTTGTCCGCTGCGCCAGGGCGGTCAGTCGCCCTTGAGCCAGCGCTGGCGGCGATAGTCGCCGCCGGCGATCTCGTAATAGTCGCCCGCGCTCTCGCAGAAGATATGGCCATCGAGCCGAAGCCCGGTCGGACCGTCGAGCGATCCAGCGGCGATTGCGGTGTAGTCGCGTCCATCGCCCTTCCAGAACAGCACCGATCCGCATTCGCCGCAGAAACCGCGCCGCGCGGTGTCGCTGGAACGGTACCACTTCAGTCCGCGATCTTCGACCAGGCGGAGATCCGCGTCCTTCGCGGCGGTCGCCGACATATATGTGCCGGTCTGCTTGCGGCACTGTTCGCAATGGCAGGCGACGACATTGCGCAGTGGGCCGTGAACCTCATACTTCACCGCGCCGCACAAACAAGATCCGCTCTTCAAGGCGCATATTCCTTCGACAGGGCGGCGATGTGCTCCGGCCCCAGACCGCAGCAGCCACCGAATATTGTCACGCCCTTCTGGCGCCAGATTCGCGCCTTCTCGACCAGTTCCTCTGGCGGGATGATGTCGACGAAAGTCCATTCCGGCATACGGAAGTAGCCGCTTTCGGGATAGGCCCCGAGCGGTCCGTCCCAATACTTCCGCACGACATCGAGCGCTTCGTCGGTATCATTCGGAGAGGTGTGCATGATGCTGACGACCGTAGGCCGTGTTGCGGCCAGAGCCCTGGCAATATCATCGAGCAACTGGTCCTCGCGCCCAAAACCCGCCAGCTTGCCGTCGGGCCGGCGTTCGACCGATATGCCGACCCATACTGGTAGGCGCGTGGCAAGTGCTGCCTCTGTTGCCCAGATCGAGTAATCGATGTCACGCATCATTTCCATGGCCAGGAAATCGACACGGCAATGTGCCAGGTTGTCGACCTTGCGCTTGAACAGCCGCCGTGCATCCTGCTCTGGCCAATCGCGCTGCTTGGACGTCCGGTCGCTGCCCCGGATCACCGGCCGCATGGTGGACACCGATCCTGCCACCGCAACCTGCTTGCCCGCAGCGGCCCTCCTGGCGATAGCAACGGCCGCCCTGTCGATGTCCAGCATTTCCTCATCGCGGCCGAGTGCGTTGAACAGCAAGGCACTCGTCGCGAAGGTGTTGGCGATGATGACTTCCGCCCCGGCGTGGATGTAGTCGGCATGGACGTCACGCACCACATCGGGGTGGGTGAGATTGGCCTCGGCGCACCAGGTGTCGCCGCTCATCGAAGCTCCGCGGCGTTGGATGTCGGTGCCTGTGCCGCCGTCAATAATGATAATCTCACCATTGGCCAGCTTCCTGGCAATGTGGTCGTAACTCACGTGTCAACCCCTTGTCGTGCGTTGCGGAAAGCCCGCATGTGGAATTGCGCCTGTGCCGGAGCATAGGCGAACCCTTGTCCCACGGGACACGCATGCCGCGCAAGGCACCCCTTAGACATGCATGCAATTCCATCCGACTTGGCGATGTGGCGGGCGCAGCCGTCGACATCATAGGCGGAACCATCGAAAGCCAAGACCGGGCAGGCGGCCAGGCACGGCCGTTCGCGACAACTGTCGCATGGGTGAGTGCCAAGTGAGGGCGGCGGCAGATCGAAAGCCACCGGAAACAACAGGGCCGCGCGATAGGCGTGCCAAAGCCCGTAGGTTGGATGGATGTTGAGCCCCAGCGGCGACACGTGGCCGGCGCCGGCCCGCCGGGCCCAGGTCAGGAAAGGGTAGGGTGGTTGCGTCTCAAACGGGAAGACGGCCGCGGCGTCCAGATCCCGCGCAAGATTGCTCACCACCTCGCGCGTCCAGGAGTCGAGCGTGTCGCGCGACGCATCGCGTTCCTGGGAAAACCGCCGGAACATGTACGGCCCGGCATTGCCAATCAGAATGACCAGCTGCGCATCACCCGGCACGGCATCGACGTTTTGTGGTTCAAACCACCCGAGCGGCACGAAACCCGCGCGCCGTATGGCCGTCAGAACCGGATTCTCCACGGTCAAACAGTCCAGCGCGGATCGCCTGGCTCCATCACATCACGCGGGAGCTTGATGTCGTGCCTGGCCCGTATGGCGTCATCGATATGGCGGGGGATATAATTTGGATAGTATGTGGAGAGGATTTCCCGCTTGCGGGCCGTAGCCCGCTCGACCAGGTCGGGCCGCCCCGCTTCGTTCCATTCCTTGGGGCTCATCCGGTTGGCGATGTGGGGATAGACATATTCCTTCTGCATCAGTGATAGCGTCTGTTCGTTGCCGAGATAGTGCCCTGGCCCCTCGAGGCAGACATCGGCGATCACTTCGAGTGACAGCGTATCCTCGTTGACCTCGATGCCGCGCACATTGCGATTGATCGAACCCAGCATGTCGTTGTCGATCAGCAGGCTTTCAAGACAGAAGCCCAGGAGCGAGGCATGCATGCCGGCGGATTCGTAGAGCATGTTGACGCCGGTCATGGCGGATATGCCGGCGGTTACGCCCTTTTCGTATCCCGCTTGCATGTCGGGCATCTTGGAATCGCACATGCCGGCCGCCGATCCGACGGTGAGGTTGTAGAAATGCCCCATCTGGGCGCAGCCCGACGTGATCAGCGCCTGTTCGCCGGACCCGCCCGACATGGCGCCGGTGCGGAGATCCGACACGAACGGCCAGGGTCCCCATATGGCGACGGCTCCCGGTACGATGCAATTGATGTAGACCAGTCCGGCCAGGCATTCGGCCACCGCCTGCACGACAGTTCCGGCCAGCGCCGCGGGTGAGGTGGCCCCCGCCTGGGCCGCCGACAGCAAAAGCACCGGCATGCCGCCCCGCGCGGCGACCTCCAGACAGCGGCAGGCGTCCTCGGCGAATTTCATCGG
>JAGRLX010000292.1 GCA_020441605.1 Alphaproteobacteria bacterium | reverse complement strand
AAGGGCGGGCTGGTCTTCGGCGGTCATATCGACGGGTTCAACACCTATACCCAGCGCGGTCAGTTTCCGAAGGTCCAGACCGTGGCCGAATGTGCCGTCTCGCTCATGCCATTCATTTCGCGCCTGCGCCTTCTCCGCCACTGGGGAGGAATTCAGGACATGACTCCTGATGGTAGCCCGTTCATCTGTCGGACGCCCATTCGCCATCTCTATCTGAACGGTGGCTGGTGCTACCAGGGCTTCAAGGCGACGCCCGCATCCGGTTGGACCTTTGCCCATACGGTGGCCAATGACGAGGAGCACCAATTGAACCGCAGCTACGCGCTCGACCGCTTTGAGAAGGGCGGCGAGCTCGATGACTATGGAATCGGCAACTGGACCTACAAGCAATGATCATTCCGTGTCCCTACTGCGGCGATCGTGATTACTCGGAGTTCCGCTATGGCGGTGATGCGACCAAGACCCGCCCGGCACACGGCAGCGGCGATCTGGAAAGCTGGCACGACTATTACTTCCTCTTCGACAATCCAAAAGGTCCGCATACAGAGTATTGGCAGCATGTCATGGGCTGCCGAAGGTGGTTCAGGTTGAAGCGCAATACCGCAGCCAACGAAGTGGGGGATTCGGAATGACGGCGTTCCGGCGCCTTTCGACGGGTGGCCGCATCGACCGTGGCCGGAGTGTTCTGGCGAGTTTCAACGGCAGGTCTCTCAGAGGCTTCGAGGGCGACACGCTTGCATCCGCGCTATTGGCGAATGAAGTCGTGCTGGTCGGCAGGAGTTTCAAGTATCACCGTCCGCGCGGGATCATGTCGGCCGGTGCGGAAGAAACCAATGCGCTTGTGACGATCGGCGAGGGCGCCCGGGGCGAGCCCAACATGCAGGCCACCATGGTCGATTTGGTCGACGGGCTACAGGCTCGCTCGCAAAATGCTTGGCCGTCGCCCGACTTCGATCTGATGGCGGTGAATGGCCTGGTTGCGCCCTTGTTCCAGTCCGGTTTCTATTACAAGACCTTCATGGGCCCCACGGCAAGATCCTGGATGTTCTATGAACCATTCATCCGCCGTGCCGCGGGACTGGGAATCATCGATACGGCCCCCGATCCGGACCGTTATGAGACGCGCCACGAATTCTGCGATGTGCTCGTCGTGGGCTCGGGGCCTGCCGGCTTGGCCGCGGCACTGACGGCCGGCCGCAGCGGCGCACGCGTTCTCCTAGCCGAACAGTACAGCGAGATCGGCGGTTCGCTTCTCTGCGAGAATGATCCGGAGAACGAGGCTTGGCGGCAAACCTGTCTCTCCGAGTTGGAAACACTCGCCGACGCTAGGATCATGACGCGAACGACGGTTCAGGGTCTCTATGACGGAAATCTGGCCGTGCTGGTCCAGCGCCGAGATCGCTCGAAGCCCGTTGCCGCGCGGGGCCAACCACGGCAGGTCCTTGTGTCCTTGCGCTTCAGAAGCATTGTCATGGCGACTGGCGCCATCGAACGCCCCTTGGTGTTCCCGAACAACGACCGTCCCGGAATCATGCTTGCCGGTGCCTTGCGCACCTATCTGAATCGCTTTGCCGTGGTGCCGGACAAGCGGGCCGTCCTTGTGACCAACAATGATACCGCCTATGAGACGGCCATCGATCTGGCGTCAGCCGGGGTGGCAATAACCGTAGCCGACCAGCGCGCGTCGATCGCCCCGGAACTCTTTGCCCGGGCGGCAGCCTATGGTGTGGCCATCTTCCTCGGCACGGGCATAGCGCGTGTGGACGGTGGCAAGACCCTGGCCCGGGTCAAGCTGTCTGGTGCCCATGCGGTTACCATCGATTGCGATGCTCTGGGAATGTCGGGTGGATGGTCGCCCGTCGTGCACCTCTCCTCACATGGCGGGATCAAGCCGCGCTACCAGGAATCCATCGATGCCTTCGTGCCCGGGGCCTTTGCGAAAGGCCACTTTGGTGCCGGCGCCATGATCGGAAAGTACGGGCTGGCCGGCGCAATCACCAGCGGTACGGATGCTGGCGTTCAGGCCGCCACATTGGCCGGCTTTGGCAAGACCAAGCCCGTTCTCGCGCCAGAGAATGCCACGGACGGGGCAGTCGCAATCACTCCGCAATGGTCACCCGCGCAGGATGGGAAAAGCAAGGCTTTCGTCGACTTCCAGAATGATGTCACAGCCAGGGACATTCGCATAGCGCATGAGGAAGGCTACCAGTCGGTGGAACACCTCAAGCGCTACACCACCCTGGGCATGGGCACTGACCAGGGCAAGACCTCGAATGTGAATGCCTTGGCCATCATGGCAACGCATCGTGGAGTTGACATTCCCGATGCGGGAACCACGACGTTCCGGCCACCCTATGCGCCGCTCACCATCGGCGCGATCGCTGGGCGCAGCATCGGCCACCGGTTCCGACCTCACCGGCTTTCGCCTCTGCATGATTGGCACAAGGCCAACGGCGCTACCTTCATCGAGGCGGGACTGTGGATGCGAGCCTGGTATTATTCCTGGGCTGGGCCTACGCCCGAGACTGCCTATGTCAAGGAAATGGAGCTCGTTCGCAAGGGCGTGGGGCTTGCGGACGTCTCGACGCTAGGCAAGATCGATATTCAGGGGCCCGATGCCGCCGAATTTCTCAACCGGGTTTATGTCAATGGATTCGCAAAGCTGCCCGTCGGCAAAGTGCGTTACGGCGTGATGCTCAACGACGATGGCGTGGTGCTGGATGACGGCACGACGGCGCGCATTTCCGGCACTCAGTTCTATATGACCACGACGACCGCCCAGGCGGGCGAAGTGATGTCCTGGCTCGAGTATCTCCTGCAATGCCACTGGACCGAACTCAATGTGCAGCTTGCGTCTCTCACCGACGAGTGGGCGGGCATGGCGGTGTCGGGTCCCAAGGCGCGGGAGGCGCTTCAACTCGCCCTGCCCGGTATTGATCTCTCCAACGAGGCGCTGCCCCATATGGGCTGTAGGGATGTCACGCAGGACGGCGTTACCTTGCGCCTTCTCAGAATGTCCTTCTCCGGCGAACTGGCCTATGAAGTCCATGTCGCGGCGGACTTCGCGCAGTCGTTGTGGGAACACATCCTAAAGGCCGCGGTGCCGCTCGGCATCAAGCCCTATGGCCTGGAGGCGCTTGCCAGCCTGCGGATTGAAAAGGGTCATGTCGCGGGCCTCGAACTCGATCATCGCAACACCCTCGACGATCTCGGACTCGGTCGCATGGCAGGGAAGGACAAGGCCTATGTCGGGAAGGAACTCAGGTTCCGCGAGAAGTTGCAGGCCCCTGACCGCTGGAGCCTCGTCGGTCTCGAATTGCTGGAGCCTGACAAGAAATTGCGGGGTGGTGCAATCCTCTTTGCTGCATCCGACGAGATCAAGGGCCATGGCCGTGGCTACATCACATCGGTCACCTGGTCGACAGAACTCAACAAATTCATAGCGCTCGGGCTCTATCAAGGCGGCTTGGCGCATGAAGGCGAGGAGATCGTGTGTGCCTACCCTTTGAAGGAGGAGACGGCCCGCGCCAGGATCGTATCGCCTCACTTCATCGATCGCGAAGGAGCCCGCCTGAATGCTTGAGCGCCGATCTGCACTTGCTGCGGCCGCGCCTTTCGAGAGTCCGAAACTGCGGATGGCAGAAGTGCGGAATTTCACCCTGATCCAGTTAGCGGGGTTTGATGATGGCTTCGAATTGCGGCTCGCCAGGCTCGTTGGCCCGCTCCCGCCGAAGGTGGGAACCGCAACGGTGAGCGGTGATCACACGCTGATGCGGATTGGGCCATCGCAATTCTGGCTTGTTGGTCCGCAAACTGATGAAATTGGCAGCCAGATCTCTGGGCTTGCCGCTATTACGCCCTTATCGCACAGCCGCACGCGGATCTTTCTTGAAGGCGAGGCGAGCCGGGATGTGCTCGCCAAAGGCATTCCCTTGGACTTTCATCCGCGGGCCTTCACACCCGGCAGGTTCGCTCTGACCGGACTTCACCACACGCCGGTGATGGTGCATTGCCTGCAAGAGGACCGTTTCGAGCTTTATGCCATGCGCACCTTCGCGATGAGCGTATGGGACTGGCTGCGGGACGCTGCGCTCGAGTTCGCCCAAAGCTGAAGCACTTCGGCGGCGACCACTGAAAACCAGGCGTTGCCTGTGATTGACGGTCAGCACTCCGCAGCCATGCCTTTGCATCTGGCAATCATTTGACTGCAACCGATCGACTGTTGCGCTAGCCTCTCATGCGCTTTCCGTCAGGATCGAACGGCGGCTCGGCAATGATCGTCGCCTTGCGGTTTTCACCGATGATCTCGATCTCGAAGGCACCCTCCGACGTATCTCCGGCCAGTTCTTTCGGCACATAGCCCTGGGCCATGGACTTGCCCACATAGTGGGCGAAACCGCCCGACGTGACCCAACCGACAACCTTGCTCTTGTGCCATATGGGTTCGTCACCGAGGACGTCTGCATCACCCGCATCGACCACCAAGGACACGCGACGGAGCCTCCCGCCGCTGCGCTTCTCTTCCATCGCCGCCTCACGGCCGATGAAGTCGTTCTTGGTGAGGTCGATGAACCGCTCCATGCCGGCCTCGAAGCCGCCATAGATCGGTCGAAGTTCCCGATACCAGGTTGGAAAATTCTTCTCCAGGCGCATGGACAACAGCGCACGCATTCCGAAGTTGACGATGCCATGGGCGGCACCGGCCCGCATGATCTCCTGATAGATGCGGCGTTGGTATTGCGGCGCCACCCAGATCTCGTAGCCGAGATCGCCGGTATAG
>JAGRLX010000291.1 GCA_020441605.1 Alphaproteobacteria bacterium | reverse complement strand
ACAGTTGCTCCGGACCACCTGCTCTTCTCACTTGTTGGGCGGGTCGGGGAAATCTGGATGCCAGTAGCGAGGTGTTCGGCGCAAGACGATGCTCGACCCTGTCGCACCGGCTATCGTGTCGCTCGAATTTCCGAAACTGGCAGGCGCCGGCGAGTTGACAGGGTCATGTGAACCCGGAACTCCCCCCATGCAGGGAGACCGGCATGAAAAAAAACTGCTCGTAGGTCTTGTTTCTTATATTTGCGCTGCTTACCTAATTCGCGCTTTCGTGAGCGTCATGCGCAGTCGTGCATCGACGGGATCCGCGGAGCGAACGAGCGAATGGAGAGCCGTGATGGCTTATGATACCCCGTCGTCGGGCAAGATGACCTTTACCCTCCATTACCACACGATTAAGAGTCTTACTTCTCCGGAAGAGAAGTCCAACGGTGTGCAGACGTGGTTTGCCAACATCAGCGCCCGTGAAGTTACAAAGCTTGGCACTCAAGACAACCTGCGGACCTACATTGCCGAGCACAAGGATTCGAAGCGTAACAAGGTCCACAAGGAAATTGAGGCTGCGATCCTTGAGCATCCGGATCGTTTCATAAATCGGAATTCTGGTGTGACGATTACCTGTACGGACTGTACCATCGACGATTCGAAACGGACGGCACGCCTGAAGAACGCCAGCATCATTAATGGCGCTCAAACCCAAGGTGAACTGAAGCGCTATTTCGCAAGCATCGAGCAAGATGACGAGACTGACTTCCCGGTGCGTGCCGAGATTATCATGGAGCCTCAGCATGAGCAGATCGTGGAGGTTGCCATCGCACGGAACACTGCGACGTCCGTGAAGAGCGTGTCTCAGGCCGGTGCGCGCGGTTATCTCGACGATCTTCACGAGGCAATTCAAGCCGGGTTACCCGGCGAGACCCTTCAGATGAATGAGACTGACATTGAAGGGTTGTCCGCGCAGGCCGTTCTTCAGTGGTGTCGTACATTGATGCCGGCAGAAATCGAACCGTCGGGCACCAAGGCGCACAACATGCCCTACAAGCAGGCGGGGAAGTGTCTGAAGGACTTTGGTGAGTGGGCGCAGGCCCGGAAGACGGACCGCGAAGCGAAGCGGCGGTACGACTTCACTGTTCAGATCGCCGTTGCAGCGATCCAAGAGTACCGCTTCTGGGAGTCGCATGCTGCGTGGAACGGTCATCGCCTGCACGAAAAGAGCAAGAGCTCGAATGGAGGGAGCGCGCCAAAGGGAGGGCGGCCGGTTCGGCGTGGCTCTGACGGAAAGATCAACTGGGTTGCGCCGGGACTTCTCTTCCCGATCCTGTCGGCGCTTTCTGCTTTCGTCGTCGAGAAAGGCGGGAACTGGACGATTGAGAAGCCCAGTTTGTTTGATCCGACGCAGATGATCGATCGCGCAGTCAAGCAGTATCGCGCGCTTGACCGTCAGGTCGCCTACATGGGGCGTAGCGAAGCGGCCTACGATGCGCTGAGCATCTACACCGATACCATCGCCACGGTCATCAAATCTCAGTCTGCATGATATGAAGACAAGAGCAGCGACCCGAGCCTTCGGGTGGCTGCTCTTCTACCGGACGTTGCGCGTGCAATAGCGAAAATAGCAGGTATGCCGTAGAACAGTTGGTCTGAGCCCCATGGCGCCGGCTCCGGCCGCAGGAGCGCGTCCCCGGTAGTGCGCGGTCGCACAGGCTTCCATGCGCACCAGGCAGAGCAGGAACTTGGCCGGAAAGCCGAGCAGCCGCGCGCGGGTCAGCTGCTTGCGAAGGACGCCGACGCCGCGCGCATCGGCGTCATGCAGTTGAAAGAGCGCTTTGCCGAATCGATTCCGACTCCGGATCGATTCCGATGGTGGCAATCTCAGCCATAGACATACTCTCCTCTTCCGCTGGCTTCCAACACCACCTGTTCGGCACACCGCGATACCATTTGGAGGGGGGTGGCCACCCCATCGAAACTTTTTGAAATCGGCTCTATTCGCGTTAGCCGTTGATTGTGTTATAAGTCTCGCAAATTCAGGAGGTAATGTGATGCGATCCGACGCCTTCGAGCGGATGGTAGGTCTGTTGTCCGATTTGACTGTCGAACAGAGGGAGAAGCTGCGCGATGCTCTGGCGACCGGCGATCGACAGGCGGCGGTGGTGACGTTGTTGGAGCAACGGTTGGGTACGGAACCCGCCTGTGTCCATTGCGGCGCCGAGCGGGCGGGACGCTGGGGCCTTGATCACGGTCTTCGGCGGTTTCGCTGCCGGACATGCAAGCGCAGCTTCAACGCCCTGACGGGCACGCCACTGGCGCGGTTGCGCAAGAAGGCGGCATGGTTGGCCTTCGCCGAGGCCCTGTCCGACGGAACGACCGTCGCGGCGGCGGCCGAGCGCTGCGGTGTGGCGCCGAGCACCAGCTTTCGCTGGCGTCATCGTTTCTTGCGGGCGAAGACGGCCGAGAGCGAGGTGTTGGGCGGGATCGTCGAGGCCGACGAGACGTTTTTTCGGCTTTCGTTCAAGGGCTCGCGACGATGGCAGGGCGGTGCGGAACCTGCGCCGGAACGACCGCCCAAGAAGCGTGGCACGAGGGCGCAAAAGCGGGGGTTGAGCCACGAACAGGTGGCGGTGCTGGTCGCCCGCGATCGTTCGGGCGCGACCCGTGCCTGCGTCTGCAAGACCGCAGCGCCGAGGCGATCGACACGGCCATCGGCCCGGCTCTCCCCAAGGACGGTATCCTCTGCAGCGACACCTGGCGTGCCTTCGGCGTGGTCGCGCGCAAATACGGCATTCGCCACGAGCCGATCAATTTCCACGCCGGCGAGCGGGTGCGGGAGAAAACCTGG
>JAGRLX010000290.1 GCA_020441605.1 Alphaproteobacteria bacterium | reverse complement strand
GATGTCGGCTTTCTTCAGCGCCGGAGCGTCGTTGACGCCGTCGCCGGTCATGGCCACGATGTTCTGCTGACGCTGTAAGAGATCCACCAGACGGATCTTGTCTTCCGGCGCCACGCGGGCCACCACGCCGATCTCGGGCAGTTGTTTCATGAGTTCGTCATCGCTCATGGCCTTGAACTGTGCGCCGGTGAGAGCGGTGCCCTCGATGCCCAGTTGGTGTCCGATGGCCGCCGCGGTCACGGCGTGGTCGCCGGTGATCATCCGCACCTGGATGCCGGCGCTGTGGCATTTGGCGATGGCATCCTTGGCCTCGGCGCGCGGCGGATCGACGATGCCGACCATGGCCATCAGCGTCAGGTCGGTCACCAGGTCGATCAGGTTAGCTTTGGGGTCGAAAGTTGCCGGGTCGAAGTCGCGGCGGGCCACCACCATCACCCGTTCGCCCGCGGCCGCCATGCGGTCGTTCTCTGTGACCGCCAGAACGCGGCCCTCGTCGGTCATAACCGCATCTGGCCCTTCTGGCATCCAGAAGAAGCCGCCGCGGTCGATCAACACGTCGGGCGCGCCCTTGACGAAGGCACGCACCACCGGCTTGCCCTGCTCGTCGGTCATGTTGTGGAAGGTGGCCATAAACTTGTAGTCGGAGTCGAAGGGCAGCTCGGCGACGCGCGGGTACAGCTCGCGTGCGTCATCCACGCTAACGCCGCCCTTCTCGGCCAGAACGATCAGCGCGCCCTCGGTAGGGTCGCCGATCAATGCCTCGCCGTCCAGCCGGGCGTCGGCGCACAGCGCCATGGCCAGCATGGCCTGCTCCAGATCGATCTTAGCGCCGCCGGCGGTCTTGATCTGACCAGTGGTGCTGTAGGATGTGGTGCCCTTCTGCCAGGGCTGGCCGGCCGCGAGGCCGCGGGTCAGTTGCAATTCACCCGCGGTGCCGTAGCCCTCGCCGGTCACCCGGTAGCGGTTCTGGCCGGGGATCGAGAACTCGACAGCCGTCATCTTGTTGAGCGTCAGCGTGCCGGTCTTGTCGGAGCAGATGGCCGAGACCGAGCCCAGCGTCTCGACTGAAGGCAAGCGCTTGACGATGGCGCCCTGATCGGCCAGCGTGCGTGTTCCCATGGAATACATGGTGGTCACAACCGCGGGCAAGCCGGTGGGGATGGCTGAAATCGCCAGGGCGATGCCTGCCAGAAAGATGGTCTGGAATTCATCGCCGTTGCTCAGCCCCATGATGACCATCAGGATGAACGCCACGCCGGCCAGGCCGGCGATGATGATGGTCAGCTTGTCGAGCTGCTTCTGCAAGGGAGTCTTGTCGGACTCGGTCTTGTTGAGCAGGTCGGCGACGTGGCCCATCTCGGTTCCCATGCCGGTGGTGGTGACGATCATCTCACCACGGCCGCGGGTCACCGAGGTGTTCATGAAGGCCATGTTGTGGCGGTCGCCCAGGGGCACATCCGGCTTGTCGATGACATCGGGGTCCTTGGGCGAGGCGACGCTTTCGCCGGTCAGGGCGGCCTCCTCGATCTCAAGGGTCGCGGTGACGAACAGGCGTCCATCGGCCGGCACGAGATTGCCCGCCTCCATCAGCACGATGTCGCCCGGCACCAGTCCCTCGGATTCGATCTCGATGGCCTGGCCGTCGCGGCGCACACGCGCGATGTTCTTCATCATCTTCTCCAGCGCGGCCAGACTGGCCTCGGCCTTGTTTTCGCCGCGCAAGCCCAGAAATGCATTGAAGGCAGTCAGGGCTACCAGCGCCAGTGCTGTGCCTGCCTCGCCAACCAGCAGGCTCAGCGCGGCGGCGCCCAGGAGGATCCACTGCATGAAATCCTTGTACTGGCGCAGAAATGCCTGCCAGCCCGGCTCTTTCTTCTTGCCGGCCAGAACGTTGGGGCCGTACTGTTGCAAACGCTGCTGCGCCTCGGTCCCGCTCAACCCTTTGGCCGGATCGACCTTCAGTTGTTCGGCGACTGCCTCCGGCGTCAGGCCGTACCATTTTGGCTGGCTATCAGTTGATGCTGCCATACTTGCCTTCTCCTTTGATATCAATAAATGGCCGGAACCATCCGATACGGATAGTCCGGTTCGACGTAATCGCCTTTGGGCTGGCGCTTGGGGAACTTGACCGGCTCGCGCGGCACCTCTTTGTACGGTATCACGCTGAGCAAGTGGGAAATGCAGTTGAGGCGCGCCCGGCGTTTCTCGTTTGCATCTACCACGTACCAGGGGCTGGCGGGGGTATCAGTCGCCGCAAACATCGCGTCGCGGGCGCGCGAGTAATCGTACCAGCGGCTGTAGCTCTTCAAATCCATAGGAGTGAGCTTCCAGATCTTGCGCAGATCCTCGTCGCGCGCCCGCAATCGCTGGTCCTGGTTCTCCATGCTCACTTCTAGCCAGTACTTGATCAGGATGACCCCGGAGTGGATGATCGATTGTTCAACGGCTGGCGCATACTTGAGGAAGTACTCCACCTGGTCTTCAGTGGCGAAACCCATGACACGTTCTACGCCGGCCCGATTATACCAACTGCGGTCGAAGATCACCACTTCACCGGCGGCCGGCAAATACGGCATGTAGCGCTGGAAGTACATCTGTGACTTCTCGCGCTCGCTGGGCGCCGAAAGCGCCACCACCCGGACGACACGCGGGCTGGTGCGTTCGGTGATGCGCTTGATGACGCCGCC
>JAGRLX010000289.1 GCA_020441605.1 Alphaproteobacteria bacterium | reverse complement strand
CGTCGGCGCCGGCGTCGTCGCCAAAATCACGGAATAAGAGCAGGTCAGAAGATGCAACGTCAAAACATCCGCATCCGTCTCAAGGCGTTCGACCATCGGATTCTCGATACGTCGACCAAGGAGATCGTGAATACGGCCAAGCGCACGGGTGCCCAGATTCGCGGTCCGGTGCCGCTTCCCACCCGCATCGAGCGGTTCACGGTGAACCGCTCGCCGCATGTGGACAAGAAGAGCCGCGAGCAGTTCGAAATGCGGACCCACAGGCGGCTGTTGGATATCGTCGATCCGACACCGCAGACTGTCGATGCTTTGATGAAGCTCGATCTGGCTGCCGGTGTCGATGTTGAAATCAAGCTCTGATAGAGCTTTCGAGGAGTGAAGCGATGCGTTCTGGTCTCATCGCACAGAAACTGGGCATGACGAGGATCTACACGGAAGACGGCATCCAGGTGCCGGTGACCGTGCTGAAGGTCGACAATTGTCAGGTGGTCGCCCAGAAGACGGCGGATAAGCATGGCTATACGGCCGTGCAGCTCGGCGCCGGTGTGCCGAAAATTAAGCGCCTGACCAAGGCGGAACGCGGCCATTTCGCGGCTGCCAAGGTGGAACCGAAGCGCAGGCTTCAGGAATTCCGGGTCACTCCCGAGAATGCCATTCCGGTTGGCGCCGAGATCACCGTTGACCATTTCGTTCCGGGCCAGTTCGTTGATGTGACCGGCACATCGATGGGCAAGGGTTTCGCCGGCGGTATGAAGCGCTGGAATTTCGGCGGCCTGCGGGCGACTCATGGCGTGTCCATCAGCCACCGCTCGATCGGTTCGACCGGTAACCGCCAGGATCCGGGCAAGGTCTTCAAGAACAAGAAAATGCCTGGCCACCTCGGTGCCGAGACGGTGACAACGCAGAATATCGTCGTGGTCAAGACGGACGTGGAACGCGGCCTGATTATGGTTCGCGGTTCGGTTCCGGGCGTCAAGGGCGCCTGGGTGTCGGTTCGCGATGCCGTGAAGCGCAAACTCCCGGACAGCGCGCCAAAGCCTGGCGCGTTCAAGGCTCCGGCCGAAGCTGCCGCGGCGAATGAATAAGGGTTGATGTTGATGAAAAGCGATATTCACACCATTGAGGCCGGTACGGCCGGGAGCATCGAGCTCGCCGACCATATCTTCGGTCTTGAGCCGCGGGCCGACATTCTTCACCGTGTCGTCCAGTGGCAGTTGAACAAGCGGCAGCAGGGCACCCACCAGGCCAAGTCGCGTGGTGAGATCGCCCGCACGACCGCGAAGCTCGGCCGCCAGAAGGGTGGCGGCACGGCCCGCCACGGTTCGCGCAAGTCGGGTATCTTCGTGGGGGGTGGCAAGGCCTTCGGTCCGCGCTTCCGCAGCCATGAGACAGCCCTGAACAAGAAGGTCCGGGCGCTCGGCCTGCGCCATGCGCTGTCGAGCAAGGCCAAGGACTCGTCGCTGGTGATCCTCGACAAGGCGGAAGTGGCCGGCGGCAAGACCAAGGCTCTGGTCCAGGCATTTGAGAAGCTCGGTCTGGCCAATGCGCTGATCATCGACGGCGCGGCGGTGAACGAGGGCTTCGCCAAGGCCGCCCGCAGCATTCCGAACATCGATGTGCTGCCGGTGCAGGGCATCAATGTTTATGACATCCTGCGGCGCAAGAAGCTGGTGCTCACCAGGGCCGCCATCGAGGCGCTGGAGGCGCGGTTCAAATGAGCAAGGAACATTTTTACGACATCATCAAGAGCCCGGCGATCACCGAAAAGGGAACGCTGGTCTCGGAGCAGAACCAGGTCGTGTTCAACGTCGCGCGCGGTGCCACCAAGCCGATGATCAAGAAGGCTGTTGAAGGCTTGTTCGGGGTCAAGGTGAAGTCGGTCAACACGCTGATCCGCAAGGGCAAGTCGCGCCGCTTCCGCGGCCAGCCGGCGGTGCTGAGCGATGTGAAGAAAGCCTATGTGACCCTCGAGGAGGGTCAGCGGCTCGATGTGACAACGGGCCTCTGAGTGGTGAGATAGAGCAATGGCACTCAAGACATTCAATGCAACCAGCGCCGGACGCCGCCACCTGATCCAGGTGGATCGCAGCCAGCTGTGGAAAGGCAAGCCGGTCAAGTCGCTTGTCGAGGGACAGAGCAACAATGGCGGCCGTGGCAACACCGGCCGGATCACGTCGCGGCGCAAGGGCGGTGGCCACAAGCAGGCCTATCGTCTGGTCGATTTCTGCCGGGCGAAGCACGATGTGGCGGCGACCGTCGAGCGTCTGGAATACGATCCGAACCGGACCTCGTTCATCGCCCTGATCAAGTATGCCGATGGCGAGCTGTCCTACATCCTGGCGCCGCAGCGCCTGGCGGTTGGCGACACGGTTGTCGCCGGCCGGTCGGTCGACGTGAAGCCGGGCAATGCGATGCCGCTGGGCGCCATGCCGGTCGGCACGATCGTACACAATGTCGAGACCAAGCCGGGCAAGGGCGGGTCCCTGGCGCGCGCTGCCGGTACCTATGCCATGGTCGCGGGCCGCGATCAGGGTTACGTCCTGCTCAAGCTCAAGTCGGGCGAGACGCGCATGGTCGATGCGTCCTGCATGGCCAGCGTTGGTGCGGTATCGAACCCCGACCATATGAACGAGGTGATCGGCAAGGCCGGCCGCCAACGTTGGAAGGGCTATCGCCCGGTTTCTCGCGGTATCGCCCGCAACCCGGTCGACCATCCGAACGGTGGCCGCACCAACGGCGGCAAGCATTGGGCTACGCCGTGGGGCAAGCCGACCAAGGGCAACAAGACCCGCAAGAACAAGTCAACCCAGAAGTATATCGTGCGCAGCCGCCACGATCGCAAGAAGTCGAACTAAGAGGTAGCACGTGGCACGTTCGCTGTGGAAAGGCCCGTTTGTCGACGGGTATCTCTTGAAGAAGGCCGAGGCCGCACGGACCGGCGGCCGCAACGTCGCGATCAAGACGTGGAGCCGCCGCTCGACCATTCTCCCGCAGTTCGTGGGCCTGACATTCCAGGTTCACAACGGCAACAAGTTCATTCCTGTCCTCGTGTCGGAGGAAATGGTGGGACACAAGCTCGGCGAATTCGCGCCGACCCGTACCTTCCATGGCCACGCCGCGGGCGACAAGAAAGCCTCGAAGGGTTAAGCCATGAGCAAGCCAAAACGCCCCCGTTCGCTGGCTGACAACGAAGCCAAGGCCGTCACGCGGTCCTTGCGCGTCAGCCCGCGCAAGCTGAACGACGTTGCCGCGGAAATCCGCGGGATGAAGGTCGACAAGGCGCTGGCGCATCTCGCCTTCTCGCGCCGCCGGATCGCCAAGGACGTAAAGAAGACGCTCGAATCGGCGATTGCCAATGCCGAGAACAACCATGACCTCGACATCAACAGCCTTGTCGTCGCCCAGGCGTGGGTCGGGAAGAACCTGGTGATGAAGCGGTTCATGCCTGGTGCCCGTGGCCGGGTCGGTCGCATCGAGAAGTTCTTCAGTGAGCTGACGATCATCGTGCGCGAAGAGCGCGAAGAGAAGGAGGCCGCATAATGGGCCAGAAAGTCAATCCGGTCGGTCTTCGCCTCGCCATCAATCGCACGTGGGACTCGCGCTGGTTCGCCAATACCCGTGAGTATGGCAAGCTGCTGCACGAGGACATGAAGATCCGCGATTACCTCAAGAAGGAGCTGAAGCAGGCCGGCGTCGCCAAGGTCCTGATCGAGCGTCCGCACCGCAAGTGCCGGGTGACCATCTATTCGGCGCGTCCTGGCGTGGTGATCGGCAAGAAGGGTGCTGACATCGAAAAGCTGCGCCGGAAGGTGTCCGAGATGACCGGTTCGGAAGTCCATCTGAACATCGTCGAAGTGCGCAAGCCGGAAATCGATGCGACGCTGGTCGCCGAGAACATTGCCCAGCAGCTGGAACGCCGCGTGGCGTTTCGCCGGGCTATGAAGCGCGCGGTGCAGTCGGCCCAGCGCATGGGTGCTGAAGGCATCAAGATCACCTGCGCTGGCCGTCTTGGTGGTGCGGAGATTGCGCGTACCGAGTGGTATCGCGAAGGTCGTGTGCCGCTGCATACGTTGCGCGCCGACGTCGATTACGGTGTCGCCACCGCCCACACCGCTTACGGCACGAACGGCGTCAAGGTCTGGATCTTCAAGGGNNGGGTGAAATCCTTGAGCACGATCCCATGGCCCAGGACAAGCGGCTGAGCGAGCCGCAGGATACGGGTTCGCGCCCGCGCCGCGATCGCGATGCGGCTTGAGTTTTGAGGGTTAGCCAAAATGCTGCAACCAAAGAAGACAAAGTACCGGAAGGCCCACAAGGGCCGGATCCACGGCAAGTCGACGAGCTGCAACACGCTTGATTTCGGCGCCTTCGGTCTCAAGGCCACCGAGCCGGAACGCCTGACGGCCCGCCAGATCGAGGCCGCCCGCCGCGCGCTGGCGCGTGGCATGAAGCGTGCCGGCCGCATCTGGATCCGTGTGTTCCCGGATGTGCCGGTGTCGAAGAAGCCGGCTGAAGTCCGCATGGGCTCGGGCAAGGGCTCGACCGAATACTGGGCGGCCCGGGTCAAGCCCGGACGGGTGATTTTTGAAGTGGATGGTGTTCCGCGCGATGTGGCCGAGCTGTCGCTCGGGCTGGCGGCCGCCAAGCTTCCGATCAAGACGCGCTTCGTGGCGCGGCTTGGCGAGTGAGGGAGACTGAGCCCATGAAGTTCGCCGATATCAAGGTGATGACCAAGGACCAGATCAAGGACGAGGTCCTCAAGCTGAAGAGGGAGCAGTTCAACCTGCGCTTCCAAAAGGCTACCGGGCAGATTGAAAACACCGCGCGTATCCGCCAGATCCGCCGCGACATC
>JAGRLX010000288.1 GCA_020441605.1 Alphaproteobacteria bacterium | reverse complement strand
AGCACGGCAGCGCGCAGGCGCGGGTTCATGTCCGGATCGGGCATGCCCATCTTGGCGGCAACGGTGATTTCGCGGGAAAGCTTGGAGAACTGCGCCGCGCGCTTCTTATCCTGCGCCCCCTTGCGGTGCATGATGTTCTTGAATTGCGAATGGCCGGCCATGTCGTCCTCGATTGTCGGAGTTTGGCGCCTTATAGACAGGCCATTGCGCCCAAGACAAGCCGCTTAACCGGGCATTAATCGTGCTGGCGCAATGCTCGCTCCGTCAGTTGCGTTGGGAGTTTCAAATGACGGTACGGCGGTCCTCGATGGATGGGATTTGTTTCGCAGCGGAAGGCATGGCGGGAACAGCCGCTGCGACCTCGCTGCGGCGCCTGCAGACCCTGGCCGAAGCAGCGCCGGCCGGACGCCTTTTCTCAGCCATCACCACGCTGACCGAAATGTCGGCCAAAGCCACCCGCGCCCTCGAAGAGGGCCAGGCGGCACTCGCCGCTGGCGACGATCATGCCGCCACCCTGAAGCTGGCGCGCGCCATCGCCGGCATGGGCGACCTCGCCGTCACCGCAACCGGCCATCATGCCGCAAGCGAGCCGCCGGCCTACCTGCGCAAGACCAGTTGAGGTCAGGCGCGGATACCGCGCAACCGCTCTGAGCGACGGCGCAGCAACTCGACCGTAACCAGCAGCGCCGTCGAGAACAGCACGAGCACGGTCGCCGCCGCTGTGATCGTCGGGCTGATCATTTCGCGGATGCCCGAGAACATCTGCAGCGGCAAGGTCCGCTGCTCCGGGCTGGCGAGGAACAGCACCACCACCACTTCGTCGAAGGACGTCACGAAAGCGAAGAGCGCGCCCGAGATCATGCCGGGAAGGATCAGCGGCATCACCACCTTGAAGAAGACCGTATGGGGCGAGGCACCGCAGGAGGCGCCCGCCCGCATCAGCGTCTTGTCGAAGCTCGACAGCGTCGCCGTCACCGTGATCACCACGAAGGGCGTGGCCAGCGCCGTATGCGCCAGGATCACGCCAAGCAGCGTACCCGCCACATTGACCGAGGCGTAGAACTTGAACATGCCGACCGCCGAAATGATCACCGGCACGATCATCGGCGAGATCAGCACCGCCATGATGCTCGACCGCGCCGGGAAGGTGGCACGCGACAGACCAAGGGCCGCCAGCGTTCCGAGGAACGTTGCCAGGATGGTGGTGGCGATCGCCACGATGAAGCTCATCTTCAGCGCACTGGTCCAGCGATCGTTGAAGAAGAAGTCTTCATACCACCTGAGCGAATAGCCCGGCATCGGATAGCTGAAGAACGTCTCCGAATTGAACGACAATGGCATGATGGCGATGATCGGTGAGATCAGGAACAGCAAGACGAGGCCCACGAAGACCCTCAGCCCGTAATGCGCGATCTTCTCGCCGGTGGTGAAGTAGGAAGGTACCGCCATCTCGTTCAGCCCAGTTTCATCCGGTCAATGCCGATCAGCTTGTTGTAGACGTAATAGAGTATCAGCGTGGCGACCAGGAGGATCACACCCAGCGCCGAGGCCTTGCCCCAATTGTTTTCCGTATTGATCGCGCTGGCAATGAAGCCCGAAATCATCTGGTCGGTGGGTCCGCCCACCAGCGCCGGCGTGATGTAGTAGCCAAGGCACAGGATGAAGGTGAGCAGGCAGCCCGCCGCCACGCCAGGCAGCGTCTGCGGCATGTAGACCCGCACGAAGGAATAGAAAGGCGTGCCGCCAAGCGATTTCGCCGCGCGCATGTAGGATGGCGAAATGGTCTTCATCACCGAATAGATCGGCAGCAGCGTGAACGGGAGCTGGATGTGGGTCATGGCCACAACCGTAGCGAACCGCGTCTTGAAGAGCTGCGGGGTGCCTTCGGCGAGCCCCAGCACATTGAGCAGCCAGGTAATCCCGGTGATGTTGATGAACTGCGCGAACACGCCGCCATCCTGCATGAGGATCATCCAGGCCGTGGTGCGCACCAGAAGCGACGTCCAGAATGGCAGCAACACGAAGATCATCAGAATACTGGCCGTCTTCTGCGGCGTCGTCGCCAGCATGTAGGCGACGGGATAACCGAGAAGCAGCGTCATCAACGTCACCAACAGCGAGATCCCCAGCGTGCGCTTGAGAATGTCGATGTAAACGGCTCGGTCCTTCGGCACCGCTTCGATGGATCCGTCGGCGCCTTGGCGCATGTCGAGCATGGCCAGCACATAGAATGGGGTATACTGCGACGACGAACGCTTCACCGTGGCCCAGGTGTCCGGCTCACCCCAGACCTTGTCGATGGCGATCACCGCATCCTTGTAGGGACCTTCCTTGAGCGCACCGACCTTGCGGCCGGTGGCGATCACCTTGGAGCGGATGCCAGAACTCTCGTAGTTGAGGCGCTTGCCCACCAGCGCCACCATCTTGTTTTTCTGAGCCTCCTTCATGTCGGTCACGAAGGCCGCAAAAACCTCTTCGGATGGCAGATCCTTGCCATCCCATTGCCGGAGCGCAGCCACGGTACCCGGCAGATTGTCTGACACGTCCGGATCGTAGACGGCATTGTAGAGCATCACCAGGATCGGCACCACGAAGGACAGCACGATAAAGGCGAAAAGCGGGAGCACCAGTCCCACGGCCTTGAGCTTTTCGCGGCGCAGAGCCCGGGCGAGCGCCAGCTTGAGTGGCGTACCATCTGCGGCGCGCATCACGCCGTCATTGGGAAGCGAGTCGGCCATCGCCATGAGCTTGTGTCCCCGATGCGATACCAGGATTGGGGAGGAGCCCATAGCCCCTCCCCGCCAATCACGTACTTACTGGGCGAGCCAGGCGTTGAAGCGCTCGCGCAACTCGTCCATCTTGTCACCCCAGAACTGAGGATCCGGATAGAAGACTGTCTTCAGGTTGTCCGGTGCCGACGGCAGGTCGGGCAGAATGGCCGGGTCGACCATCGGGGCCGAATCGGTATTTGCCGGGCCATAGGCGATGTACTTGGTCTGGTCAGCCATGCGCTGCGCATCGGAGGCGAAGGCAATAAAGCGATAGGCGCCGTCGAGCTTTGGCGTGCCCTTCGGGATCGCCCACCAGTCCCAGTCCGGAGCCTGACGGTCCCAGATGATCTTGAACGGCTTGCCGTCATCCTTGATGGCGGTGTGGAACCGGCCGTTCCATGACGAGGTGAAGACCACCTGGCCATCGGCGAGGAGCTGCGGTCCCTGTGCGCCGGACTCCCACCAGATCACGTCCTTCTTGATGGTATCGAGCTTGGCGAAAGCCCGCGCAACACCTTCCTCGGTGCCCAGGACTTCGTAAACCTTGTCGGGCTCCACGCCATCGGCCATCAGGGCCCATTCGAGATTCACAAAGGGGCTCTTCTGCAGGCCGCGCTTGCCTGGATACTTGGCCGTGTCGAACAGAGCTTCGAACAGGTCCTTCGGTGCTTCCGTCTTGGACGTGTCATAGGCGACGACGGTGGAGTAGAGAATATTCGGCACGGCGCAATCGGTCACGTCGCCGCCGATGAACTTCGAACGGTCGAGACCGAGCTTGCCCCAGTCGATGGTCTCGAAGGTGCCCTCGGCACAGCCTGCGAGCGCCGTCTGTGTATCGACGTCGACCACATCCCAGGTCACCGCATTGGCTTCTACCATGGCCCGGATCTTGGCGATCTCGCCATTGTACTCGGACTCCGTGACCTTGTTGCCGGCGGCATCGAAAGGCTTGTAGAAGGCCTCGCGCTGGCTCATCGAATACGAACCACCCCACGAGACGATGGTCAATTCGTCTCCCGCATAGGCGGCCGGGGCCGCCACGAGTGCTGTGCCCGCAAGCAGGGCCGCGCCAAACAAAGTAGCGAATTTCTTCATGTAGTCGTTTCCTCCTGATAGCCGGAAAGCCGGCGAAAAATATCCACGGGAGGACATGGACAAAAGGCGCCCGTGCCCCAAGGAGCCCCAGCGCCGATTTGATATTCCTCCCCATTCAACGCTCGGACTAACCTTGAAAGGACCGGACGCAACCCTGTGCGCAACCCCTTCCGGTTGTATTCTTATAAGCGTGGACTGATACTAACGGCGCTTTCGCGTGCCGTCACCTGAGTTTTTTTACTGGTTGACGGGACAAATCGTCATGCTCACCGGGCGCCATTCATGTCACCAGAATGGCACTTCGGCAGCTGAAAGCCGCCCCCCGGCACGGATCGGCGCGATCGCCACGGCCAGGCCGGAGGCATCGTCAGTCTCCACCGCCACGCCGGCAACTGTCGCGGGACCTTCGGCCGGCTTCATCCGTTCTACCGGCAGCTTGCGTAGGAAGCGGTTGAGGGGCTCTGTCTTTTCCATGCCGATGACTGAGTTGTAGTCGCCGCACATGCCGACATCGGTGATGTAGCCGGTGCCGTCCGCCAAGATTTGGTGATCGGCGGTCGGAACATGGGTGTGAGTTCCTGCGACAAGGCTGGCCCGGCCATCGCAGAAATGTCCCATGGCCATTTTTTCCGACGTGGCTTCGCCATGGAAATCGATCAGAACCGCGTCGCAGGCAATGCCCATCGGGCAGGCGTCGAGTTCATGCGCCACGGCGGGAAACGGATCGTTGAGCAACGGTTCCATCATCGTCCGGCCCATGGCGTTCATCACCAGCACGCGCCGGCCAGAGGGCGTCTCGACCAGGGCCGTGCCACGCCCGGGGCAGCCTTCGGGCCAATTGACCGGCCGCAGCAGGTTGGCGTGGCGCTCGATGAACACCAGGGCCTCGCGCTGGTCGAAAGCATGGTTGCCGAGGGTCACGATATCGGCGCCTGCCGCGAGAAACCCCAGGAAAATGTCTTCGGTGATGCCGAACCCATGAGCGGCGTTCTCGCCATTCAACACCACCAGATCGGGCCTGTAGCGCTGCCTCAGCAACGGCAGTTCGGTGGCCACCGCCTCCCGGCCGGCCCGTCCCACGACGTCGCCCAGGAAGATCAGCCGCATTTGAAGGTCTCTTCTTCGGTCATGACATAGTCGAGAGCAGCGTCGTGTTCGCCCGCCGGCACGTGCTCGACCATTTGCCCATGATAGGCGACGCCGATCGCTACCACCGGCTTGACTTGGCGCAACCTGGCAAGGGTGCGATCATAGAAACCGCCGCCATAGCCAAGACGGAACCCACCACGGTCGAAAGCGAGCATCGGTACAAGCAGGACATCCGGCAACACTTCGGGCGCGGTCTCAGGCGGAATCGGGATGTCCCAGACGCCCGGCACCAATGGTTCGCCGGGCAACCAGGCCCGGAACACCAGCGGCTGCCCCTGGGCGATCACCACCGGAAGCGCGGTCGTCCAACCACCGCGCCGCAGCCGGTTGAGCAGGGGCATGGTGGTGATTTCGCTCTGGTAGGGAATGAACCCCGACACCACACCGGGTCGGTGTTCCAATCCGTTGGGCAGCCCGCGGCCGGCCAGTGCCAGGCCGGCTACGTCCTTGAGCACCTCATGTGCCGCCGCGCGCCGCGCACCAGCCTCACGCCGCGCCACCTTTTTTTCGTCTGCCAGTACCATTGCCCGTTCACCAACTCGTGGAAGGAGCGGCGAGCCACCGTGGGCCGTGTGAGAAGTGCAATCCCGGGTCCCTACAGATGTAGGTGGGCGCCGTTTAGACGAGGCCACGGCCAAGCCCAGGGACAGCTCCCGTTCAGAATCGCATAGGCCCCAGGGAATAAAGTCTCCGCACGCACCGGGCAGCCCGCCGACGCACTATGTAGGCCGCCGCCAGCAAAAAATCCAGCACTCCTACTTCGCCAGTTCCCGGGCCAGAACTTCCAGCCGCTTGGCGGCCGCATCCAGGCGCACGGAGAAGCGCTCCTCGATTTCGCGCGTTTCGGCCTGCGCGGCATTGCGGGCTTCGCGCAATCCGGTGATCTGCTCCTCCAGCGCCTCGATCTTGGCCGTCGCTTCCGAGAGCCGATCGGCCACCATCAGGCCGGACATGACCAGCAACCGGATGTCGCCGACGCTGCCAACGCTCTGGCGCACCCTCTGAACTTCCGAGTCGAGCAGATGGGCCAGTTCACGAAGGTGGTCTTCCTCGCCGTCCGGACACTGCATCGTATAAGGCCGGCCGTTCACCTGGACGATCACATGGGCCATGGATCAGTCCCCGCTGTTTGAATGCAGCACGGCGCGGATGCGCGACATGGCGGCATCGATCTTGCCGGCCGCCTGTTTGCTGGTATCGGCCAGTTCACCGGCCTTCGACCGCACCAGATCGAGTTCGTGGGCAAGCCGTGTGCGGTCGCGGCGCAGGGCCTCGGCTTCGCCTTCCAGCGATTCCGCACGCTTTTCAACGTCCTGCTTGCGCCCCAGGGCGGCTTCGAATTGCCGCAACGCCTGGTCGAAGCGCGCAAATGCCTCATCCAATCTCTGAGTATCCGCCATGAAAGCCCCTGTGAAGACTGGAGAATCCCCAAGAATCTTCGCGTGCGAATCATACGGCGAACCTGTTCCCTTGGCAACGACGCAACACGGTCGTCCTCCACGATCCACAATTGACTCTCGGGGCTCTGGTGTTATCAGGAACAGCAATTTCCACACACGCCCGAGGACGCCCTTGACAATGTCGCAGATGCCCGCCGACCAGACCCGTGCCATGGCCAACGCCATACGTTTCCTGAGCATGGATGCCGTGCAGAAAGCAAACTCGGGCCATCCGGGCATGCCCATGGGAACTGCCGACGTGGCCACCGTCCTGTTCACCCAGTTCCTGAAGTTTGACGCCGCCGACCCCTACTGGCCGGATCGCGATCGCTTCATCCTGTCCGCCGGACATGGCTCGATCCTCTTGTACTCGCTTCTTTATCTGCTCGGCTACAAGGACATGACCATCGACGAGATCCGGAACTTCCGGCAGATGGGCGCCAAGACCGCGGGCCACCCGGAATACGGTCACGCCACGGGCATCGAGACCACCACCGGGCCGCTGGGCCAGGGGATTGCCAATGCCGTGGGCTTCGCCATGGCCGAGCGCCACCTCAATGCCCGATTCGGCGACGCACTGGTGAATCACAAGACCTATGTGCTGGCCGGCGACGGATGTCTCATGGAAGGCATCAGCCAGGAGGCCATCACCCTGGCCGGACACCTGAAGCTCAAAAATCTCATCGTGCTGTGGGACGACAACGGCATTTCGATCGACGGCAAGATATCAATCTCCGATTCGACCGACCAACTGGCGCGATTCCGGTCCGCCAACTGGAACGTGTCGAGCGTGGATGGCCACAACGCCGGCGAAATCGCCGCGGCCCTTGCCGCCGCCCAGACTTCCGACAAGCCGGTTCTCATTGCCTGCAAGACCATCATCGGCTTCGGCGCGCCCAACAAGCAGGGCACGTCGGCCACCCACGGCGCTGCGCTCGGTGCCGAGGAAGTGGCAGCAACCCGCAAGGCGCTGTCCTGGGACTATGAACCCTTCGTGGTGCCGAACGATCTGCTGGAAGCCTGGCGCAAGGCCGGATCGCGGGGCGCCGCAGCCCGGAGCGAATGGACGGCCCGGCTTGCTGCGTCCGCCGACCGCGCCGAGTTCGAGCGCCGCGCCGCCGGCAACCTGCCGGCAGACTTTGCCGCCGCCATGGCCGAATACCGTCAGGATCTCGCCAAGTCTCCACCGGCAATCGCCACCCGCAATGCGTCCCAGAACACCCTCGACGTGATCAACGCGGCGGTCCCAGAGACGGTCGGCGGCTCGGCCGACCT
>JAGRLX010000287.1 GCA_020441605.1 Alphaproteobacteria bacterium | reverse complement strand
CGGTCGGGTTGTTGGGGTTGGCGAGGAAGAGCAGTTTCGTGCGTGGCGTCACTGCGGCCAGCAGAGCGTCGATGTCGGTGGTGTAGTCGTGCTCGGGCGCCTTGACCAGCGTGGCGCCGATGCGGTTGGCGGTCATGGCGAACTGGATATAGCCGAATTCGGAGATCAGTACCTCGTCCCCGGGCCGGGCGAAGTTGCGGCCGATCACGTCGAGTAGTTCTTCGGAACCGTTGCCGCAGATGATCGTCTCGGGGTCGAGCCCGTTCATCCGGCCAAGTGCAAGTCGCAGCTCGTCGCAGCCGGGGGAGCCGTAGGCATTGGCGTGGGTGGCGCGAGCGGCGATGGCGGCGGCGACCTTTGGCGAGGGGCCGTAGGGCAGTTCGTTGAAGCCGAGGTTCACCACCTCGAGCCCCTTTGGTTGGGTCCGCGCGATGCGGCCGCGGACATTCATCGGGCTCAGGTAGGAGTGCGGCAGGGCCGGCCTGTCGGTTTGCGTCGTCATGCCTAGTCTCGCGGTTCGGTTGGATCGGCACCGCATTTGCCGCCAGAGGCGGCGCGAAGACAAGGTGAAATGCGCCGCGGGCCCGGGCGCGCGATGTGCCGGCGCCCAGGCTTTTGCGATCAGGCGAAGATGAAGTCGTCGGCGGTCAGCGTCACCCCGGCCTTGCCGTCGAGGATGATGGTGCCGCCGTCGTGTTCGATGAACTTGTCGCCGTTGGCCTTGGTGATGTGGAGCGACGCAAAGCCGCCGGTATGGTCCTCGATCCGCAGCTTGTCGGTGCCGTCGACATAGTCCGCTACCGTGTCGGTGCCGGAGTTGGCTCCGAAGACGAAAATGTCCTTGCCGGCCTGCCCTTTCAACGTGTCGTTGCCGGCATCGCCCTGCAGCCAGTCGTTCCCCTTGCCGCCGATCAGGGTATCGTTGCCGTCGCCGCCATACATCTTGTCCTTGCCCGCCGCTCCGTTCAGCGTGTCCTTGCCGCCCTCGCCACTGAGGATGTCGTTGCCGCCCTTGCCGAGCAGCTTGTTGGCGAGCTTGTTGCCGGTCAGCGTGTCGGCCTTGTTGGAGCCGTTGATGTTGTCCATGCCGGTCTGGGCGAAGTAGCCCTTGACCGAAAGCTCATCGGCGGGGTCGGCTGGTGTCTTGCCGCCAGCAACATCCTGCAACGTACCCTGTTCCGACAGAGAGAAGGTCACGCCGACCGTGAAGAACTTGAAGTCGATCGTGTCGGTGCCGGTGTAGCCGTGTACCGTCAGGCCCATCCCGGGATCCATTTCGCGAACGATGACGGTGTCGTTGCCGTCTCCGAGCGACACCGTCGACCCCCCGCCCGCGCCCATGGTGACGGTATCGTTTCCGTTGCCGGTGCGGATATAGGACGTAAATCCATTGGCGGTGAACACCTTGTCGTTGCCGTCGCCGGTCTTGACCAGGTCGACCCCGCCGTCGCCAATCCTGATGACGTCGTTGCCCCTTTGCGAAACAATCGTTTCGACTGCGAAATCGCCCGTCTTGACGACATTGTCACCATTGCCGAGCCGAATGGCCCCGGCATACCAGTTGAGGGTCAGGTCCGTGCTCTGATCGTCGGTCTCATCGGCCGACGTGTCCGTGGCCTGAAGCGAGCCGATATAGCCATTTGCAACGATCGTGTGTTTGTGAAACGCCCCGGTGCCGCTGGAAAAATTGATCTGGGCGAAACCGCCTTTCCCGATTTCGGTCCCGATCGTCATGTTATTGTCGCTGTCATGCGTCACGTAGGACTCGACAAAATTGTCGCCGGTCTTGATGGTGTGCTTTCCGTTGTCGAGCTTCATCTGGTAGATGGTCGACGTGTCGTTCAGCGTGATCTTCTTATCGCCACCGTAGCTGTAGACGCTGATGATCCTGCTGTCGTCGCTCAGCGTAACCGTATCGTTTCCCTGCGAGATATCGAGATCCAGAATCCTCCCGCCGTTGCGGACAATCACCGTATCGTCGCCTGCCCACAAGGCAGCAAGTCCAACACGGCCACCATCCACGACAAGGCGGTCGTTCAGATCATCGCCTCCAATCAGTCCCACCTCCCCCCGGACAGTGTAAACGCCCCGTCCCAGGTAGTTTGAAATCGAACTGACGTATCCGGCCGAGGTATCGACGATATTCAGAGCGGCGCCAAGGCTGACGATTCCCATGCTTGCGATACCGCTGCCCAGCGTAATATCGTGCTTGTCGCCCTCCCAGCCTTCCAGATATTTGACCTTTGTAGTCTGCAGATTGATCTCGGAGTTGTAGCCGACCTTCAGCATTTCGATCCGGCGATTGGCGCCCTGGTCGGTATCGGTGATCCGGGTGATGTTCATGTCCCCCGCGGCCTGCATGTAGTCGACGCGCCAATTGCTGCCACTGATATTGTAGGTGGCATCCAGCAGATCGTCGTCCGGCGCCTGTACGCCGTCGCCCAGATAGGCGCTGTAATAGTTGATGCGCTGGTTGTTCCAGCTGACACTGCTTGCCCCGGGTGTGCGCACAACATCCGTGACGCCATCGAGAACTGCATTCAGGAATACGGTTGCCATGAAATGATCCCCCAAAGAAACAGTGAGATCACAGCTAGCACATTTCTATCGTTTCGTGAAACGATTGATGGATTTCCAGGTCAGGCGCCCGCCTGTGCCTCGGCACGGGACTTGCCGGAAACGTCCATCGCCAGGGTCGCGGCCATGAAACCGTCGAGATCGCCGTCGAGAACGCCGCGGGTATCGGAGGTTTCGTAATTGGTCCGCAGATCCTTCACCATCTGGTAGGGCTGCAGCACATACGAGCGGATCTGGTTTCCCCAGCCCGCCTCTCCCTTGCTTTCATGCGCCTCGTTGATCGCGGCGTTGCGGCGGTCGAGTTCCAGTTGGTAGAGCCGTGCCTTCAGCGTGTTCATCGCCTGCTCGCGGTTCTGGTGCTGCGATTTCATCGAACTGGTGACCACGATGCCGGTCGGAAAGTGGGTGATCCGCACTGCCGAGTCGGTGGTGTTGACGTGCTGCCCGCCGGCTCCGGACGACCGGTAGGTGTCGATGCGGATGTCCGAGGGGTTGACGTCGATCTCGATATTGTCGTCGACCACCGGGTAAACCCAGACCGAGCTGAAGGACGTGTGCCGCTTGGCCGCCGAGTCGAAGGGCGAGATGCGCACCAG
>JAGRLX010000031.1 GCA_020441605.1 Alphaproteobacteria bacterium | reverse complement strand
AGAGCGGCATCCACCCCATCTCTGAGCTCAAGAGTCGCTTCGCAATGATCTTGTCGATTTCCGGTCTACACTCCTTACCGAAGGTCTCTGGCTGTTCCAGGTAGACCAACCTGGACGCCAGCTGGCGGAGTCGCCTGTCCTCGAGTTGCTTGACCAACTCCAGCCTTGTTGTCCAAGCCGCGCCATGAAACGCCCCCATCAACCGCTCATCGCCTGACGATGGAAATCCCCCATAGATCTGTTCTTCCACGTAGGGTGACGGTTGGTATTCCTCCTTCGTAGCGACATAAGCCTTGAGCAATCGGTGCCGAAGCGCATGATCGCCTCGAACCAGTGCCGCACGTTCGCGAAGGGTTGGTTCGCCGAGGTCGTATGCATCGACCCTGCCTGAAGCCAATTGCCAGGGTTGAATGAGAGGGCAAGCATCCGCCTTGATTGGCCGGATCGGCTTTGGATGGGAGGCAACCCGCCGTTCCAGTTCATCGTCGCTCAGTGCCGCGAGCGGCGCCGGGTCTATGGCCAGATCACAGGCAATGATCCGTCCGCTATGGTCGGGATCAGCCGTGAGGGGACTGACAATCCAATGCTTCGGCCGATTGTATCGGAACTCCGAAAATAGCCGCATCGGCTCGGCCAGGGCATAGGCCGTCGCACCGGCCTTGCTTCCCATTGCGATTAAGTGATTCCAAAAGTCTCTGGCTTTCTCGCGTATGAGTTTGGCGATGAAGATGGTCGCCTCGACGTCTGCAAGGGCATCATGGGCATGCACATGGGCAAAGCCGTTCGCCGGAGCAAGCTGGTCGAGCTTGAAGCTCGGATTGCCATCTTCCCGCTGTGGAAACTTCAACAGGCTTGGGTAGAATTGCTCCACGGCCAACGCCATCTGCATGACATCGGCACGCGAATTCCCGCCTGTGACGGTCAAATAGATCGGATGGAGCGTCTGATAGAGGGCCTGCCGCAGCAAGAACTCATCGAATTCCAGGCTATTGTATCCGACAAAGACGGCGGGTGACCACGACAGCAGCTTGGCGCGGATTGCCCGCACCATGTCGTAGTGGGACGGGACTGAGGGATCGGTCAGCTGCGCAACAGTGACCCCTGTGACGACCATCGCACCAGGTGCCGGTACGATATGCGGCTGCAACCGACACCGGATTTCGAAGCGGTCCAACGGGTTTAGATCATCGTCCGTCTGGATGGCAGCGAACTGCAGAATCTGATCCCAGTCGGGATTGCTGCCAGTGGTCTCTGTATCATAGAGGACGAACGTCATGTTCACGCTTTTGTGGAGCTGGTTTGAGCCCCTATTGCGATCCCGTATCTTGTAGAACCTCGGGCTCATGATTGCCCGTCTGGGCAGTTGATGCAACTGCGATGGGCGCGGAGCCCTGTAACGCAGCGCCCCGGGGCCTATTGCTTGTCCTGAACGAAGCGGTGTGCGAACTCGGCTGGTGGCGAACCCGTGCGGAGCCCACTAGGCCGGCTGAGGTTTCGCTGACCACACGTTGAGGAAACTCTGACGTCCAACGGGCCCGGAGGTGACTACAGGACGAGGCCGGCATAGCTCGAGGCAAGTAGCACGATGCTAGAGGTCAGCTCATTCTCATCAGGCTTCAGGGTTGGAACGTATCTGCGAAGAAGTCCACCTCAACTTGGATTATCACTCGCCTTTCCGTCGCCATTGGCCGTCTTGCCGCGGCCACAATCAGCGACTGGAAACACGCCGTCGCTTTCGGGAGGTCAAATGCGGAAGAGATAGATGCCGCAGTCAAGTTACCTGGCCTGCAAAGGCGACTATGGTCCACACCAGCGGATCAGCGGTGCCGTCCTTGCCGCCTCCCGTTCCAACTCGATCTCATCGATGCCCGCATCTCGGCGGAGATGGGCATTCAGGTACTGGAGGTCGCCACTGGGCTGGAACAGGTATCCAAGTATTTTTCTGCACCACGCACTCCACGCCGAGAATGTGAAGGCATTCCGGGCATGCGCTAAGTTCTGTTCTCCGAACTTGAGGTCTTCAATGCTGTTCATAGCTGCATCCTCCGTTTGTCCGGACACAGACTATTCCCCTGTTGATCACTCCCACAAACGCCGTTCCTTGACATCCATTGTTCCAAAAAGTCACAATACGACATGCCGAGATCATTGCCCCCCTTGAACGCCTTGCGCGCCTTTGAGGCAGCGGGGCGTCTCGGCAGCTTCACCAAGGCTGCTTCAGAACTGAACGTGTCGCATTCCGCAATCTCTCGCCATGTGCGAGGTCTGGAAGAACGTCTCAATGTTCACCTCTTTCGCACCCAGAACACTGGCGTCGCCCTGACCGATCAAGGCCTGGCCTATCTTGCGGAAATCACGCCGGCGTTTGACCAGATCGCAATAGCGACCGAGGCACTCGCGGACCCGCCCTCCGGGACTGTTACGCTGACGACCGAAGGCACCATTGCGCAAAAGTGGCTGGTAGCCAGGCTTGGCAAGCTGAGGTCTCGTCACCCTGACATTGATCTTAATCTGTCGATAACGACCCAGATCATGGATATCGAAGCGCATGACTTTGACATGGGACTAAGATATCTGCGATCCAAACCGCCCGACGGTTACGACCTCCTGCTACCTTCCATCGTCCGCGCCTATGCTGCTCCTGGCTTTGCTCCGATGGTCGATGGAAAGCTTGATCTCGCGGCATTGGCCGCCGGCCCGCTGATCGAAGAGGCGACATTCCGCTTCTGGCCTCAGTGGTTCCACAACGCCGGCCTTGAAGAGGTCCCTGACCTCAAGCTGCCACACCCACTCAGTGCACTTCTTGCCATTCAGTCAGCGGTTGCCGGACTGGGCGCGGTACTCATGGACGAAAATCTTTGCGGGCCAGAGCTTCAGTCGGGTGCGCTCGTTGAACTCTCCGATACCGCAATTCCATTTGGTGGCTACTATATTGCACTTAATCACCGAGCGGGGCGCAGAAAGGCAGTTCGCGCTGTCCGCCAATGGCTGCTCGAAGAATGCATGATTTTCGGGAAATCGGAAACTGAGAGGCTCGCGCCGTTAGGCCGGATCGAAACCGGCTCACCAACCGGTGAGAGCCGATACAGGGTCTGCGACGGTGATTAGAACCGCCCGCACACCAGCCTCAACGGGCTCACCTCAATCGAGTTTGCAAACCGGTCAAACATGGACCAAAACCTGAACAGAACTAACCTATGAACGAGGGCATTCCGGGGAGCAGGTCACGTTTTGTCTGTGGCTCTAGCGACATCCAGAATCACTTTCGTGAATGCTCTACCTGCAAAACTGCACTGACGTCAGGTCGCCATTCCTTTTTGGTAGTATCCAGCAAATATTGGAGTGATTGACTCCATTGCGGACTTCTCTGATATCGGCCGAAATCATACAAATTCTCATACAAAATCGCCCCGATCCCTCAGAGCGTGATTTTGACTACCGGCTTGATATCTTAGGAATTTGGATGGTGGAGCCAGGCGGAATCGAACCGCCGACCTCTTGAATGCCATTCAAGCGCTCTCCCAACTGAGCTATGACCCCTTGATCCATCCATCGTGGCCACGTGGGAGTGGACGATCCGGCGCAGCGATTTCCATCGAAACCACAGCACCGGGCCGGGCAAACCCGGCGAAGCGGGGCGGAACCTAGTTCCGCTCTCGCAAACAATCAAGCAAAATTCCGCTCAGGGCTCCTCGTCTTCGGATTTTCCGCCGGGAGTCCCGTCGAGCAGGCCGGAAACATTGTCGCCGTCCTCCTCTTCCTCGACCAGGAAGGTATCGTCCTCATCGCTGTCATCGGCGTCTTCACCGAGATCCACGTCCTCAATGCCGGCGGTCTCATCATCGGCCTCGTCCGGTGCTTCGGCATCCTCGAGGCTGACGAGTTCGACGTCAGCGGTCTCCCTGTCTTCGGTTTCCGTCTCGCGCTGCTTCGGTGCCGGAGCCATGGCCGGCATATCGCCCTTGGACGGCAGGATGGACGGCGCAATGAAGTTGGCGCCGCACTTGGGGCACACGATCGGCTCTTTCAGAAGATCATAAAAGCGGGCGGCACATGACGGACATGTGCGCTTGGTTCCGAGTTCAGCCTTGACCACGGTTGATCCTTTCGACAGCGGCTGTGATGTGATGGGCGGCTCATGCCATTTCTTGCCGGGAATGTCAAAAGCCAATGAAAAGCCCTGATGACAGGGGCGGGTTCAGTCGTGTAACGGAACGCCACCATGACCCAGAATGCAGCCGCCCTTCCCCTGACCTCGCGAAAGTCTGCCGGCCTCTCCGGCCGGATTCGCGTGCCCGGCGACAAATCCATGTCGCACCGCGCCCTGATGTTTGGCGCCATAGCCATCGGCGAAACCACGATCAACGGCCTGCTTGAGGCCGAGGACGTGATCAACACCGCACGGGCGATGACGGCACTGGGCGCTGTGGCGCAAAAGGGTGCCGACGGGATGTGGCATGTCCAGGGTGTGGGCGTGGGCGGATTGCAGTCGCCGGAAGCACCTCTCGATTTCGGAAATTCGGGCACCGGTGTGCGCTTGGCCATGGGGCTCATGGCGTCTACCCCGCTCACCGCCCGCTGCATCGGCGATGCATCCCTTTCCAAGCGGCCAATGGGCCGAGTGACCAAGCCGCTGGAACTGTTCGGGGCCCATTTCGAAACGTCGGACGGCGGGCGCCTGCCCCTCACCCTCCACGGCGCCCGGAACCCGGTCCCCGTGACCTATACGCTTCCCGTGGCTTCGGCCCAGGTCAAGTCGGCGGTACTGCTGGCGGGCCTGAATACCCCCGGCAAGACGACGGTGATCGAACCCACGCCGTCGCGCGACCACACGGAGCGCATGCTCAAGGGCTTTGGCGCCAGGATCTCGGTCGAGGTGAAGGACGGGGTCCGCCACATCACCATCGAGGGCCAGCACGAGCTCGTAGCCCAGAGACTGGACGTGCCTGGTGATCCCTCGTCAGCCGCCTTTCCCATGGTCGCGGCCCTGATCACCGAAGGATCCGACGTCGTGATCGAAAACATCATGCTCAATCCGACCCGCACGGGTCTGATCGACACGCTGCTCGAAATGGGCGCAGACATTACCGTCGAAAACCGGCGGGTGGCCGGCGGCGAGGACGTGGGAGATCTGCATGTCAGGCATTCGCGCCTCCATGGCGTCCGGGTTCCGGCGGCGCGGGCACCTTCAATGATTGACGAATATCCGATCCTGGCCGTGGCCGCGTCCTTCGCCGACGGCACCACCCGCATGGAAGGACTCGAGGAATTGCGGGTCAAGGAGAGCGACCGGCTGGCCGCGGTTGAGGCCGGCCTCCAGGCCAATGGCGTGCCGACGCAGTCGGGGCGGGACTGGCTGGAAGTGACCGGCGGTGGCGCTCCGGGCGGCGGTCGCGTAGTCACCCACATGGACCACCGTATCGCGATGTCGTTCCTGGTCATGGGACTTGCATCGCGAATCTATACGACCGTGGACGACAGCCGCTTCATCGCCACCAGCTTTCCGGATTTCACCGGACTAATGAATGGCATGGGCGGGCGGATTGCCGCCGCCGATCCGGCATGATCATCGCGGTCGACGGGCCCGCGGCGGCCGGCAAGGGTACCATCGCACGGGCACTTGCCAGGCATTTCGGCCTCGCGTTCCTCGACACCGGCGCACTATACCGCATGGTCGGTTTGGCTGTTCTGCGGGAGGGCCAGTCGCCCGACAACCGGGAGGCCGCCGTCGCCGCAGCCCGCGGCCTGGACCCGGCCCGCTTCGCCGATGCCGAGTTGCGCAACGAGGCCGTCGGTGAGGCTGCCTCGAAAGTCGCCGTCATCCCCGAAGTGCGTGCCGCCTTGCTGGATCTGCAGCGCGCCTTCGCCCGCAGGCCGCCCGGCGCCGTGCTGGACGGCCGCGATATCGGCACGGTCATCTGCCCCGATGCGGACATTAAACTCTTCGTCACCGCCAGCGCCGAAGTGCGGGCCCGCCGCCGGCAGCTGGAACTGGGGTCGTCCGACGCCGCGGCGGTCCTGGCGGAGATCAAGGCCCGCGACGCCCGTGATCTCGCACGGGCCATCGCGCCACTCGTGCCGGCGGTGGATGCCGTGGTGCTCGACACCTCGGATCTGGACATCGCCGAGGCGACAGCCCGGGCCATCGCCATCGTCACCGCTCGGCGGGCCTCGGAAATGCCTTGATTCAGAAAGACATGCAGATACTCTAAGAACCAGACTGCCATCCCCAGCAACATGAGGCGGGACGGCATTCAGGAACGAGCATGACCGACCGGCCCAACATCAATATGCGGATCCTGCAGACCTTCGTGGTGGTCGCGCGACACGGCTCGATCACCCGCGCGGCCGAGGAGCTCAACCTCACCCAGAGCGCGGTCAGCCACCAGTTGCAGAAGCTGACAGAGGATCTCGGCGAAAAGCTCGTCACACGCGCCGGACGGGGTGTGGCCCTGACCGAGGCGGGGCGCAAGCTGGCCGAAAATCTCGACATCTCGTTCCGCGACATCGAGCGGCACGTGCAGGGGATCGTGGGCGAGGACCGAAGCACCGTCAGGCTCGCGGTATGCAGCAGCTTTGCGCCCGGCTGGCTCATTCAAAGGTTGCACAGCTTCATCGACACCAATCCATCGATCGACCTGCAGCTCCGCATGTATGCCGCCGATCCCGAACTGACCGACACGGTGGCGGATGCCTTTGTGACTACTTACCCCAGCCAGCCAGGGTTCTGGGCGGTGCCGCTGCGCCGCGAGATGCTGATTGCGGTGCGTGCGGCAACTGGCCGAAGCAGGACCGGCGGTGTCCCACTACCACTGATTACAACCTGGTGTGACGACACCGACTTTGCTTCCGACTGGAAGGCCTATGGCGAAGCGACCGGACAGACCATCGAAACCCTGGGGTCCGGGCGCTGGCTCCAGTGTACGCATTACGTGCTGGCCCTCGAAATGGCCCGGCACGGGCTCGGCATCGCGCTGGTTCCCGATTTCCTCGCCGAAGGGTTGATTTCCAAGGGCGAACTGGAGCGCTTGGGCAATTCCGCCGTCGCCACCCACGAAGACTACTACCTGTGTGTGAAGAATGCCCGCCGCCGCGAACAGCCCTTGCAGGCCGTGGTGAGCTGGTTCAAGGGACAAATCGCGTCCGCTGCATAATCCTGCGGCAAATCATGAGGCCTGCTCATGATTGCCGCCTGCTTTTCATTGGACTCCGCGGTGCGGCCTGCATATCTGAGCACCATTGCGACCAGGGTAATCGGCGGTTTCCGATGCTGCGACACGTGGCTCTCGGTCAGACACAACATCTTGAAGGGTGTCCGGCCTCCAGCGGTCAAGCGCGCGGCATCTTGCGGGTGTTGGCAGGCGAGACAAGAGTTGAGCCCGCGATCACCCTTATTTGGGGATCGTTCAATGAATAGACGCGCATTTATCTACGCCACTGCCAGCGGACTGGTCCTGTCGGGCCAATTCTGCCGTCAGGCCTATGCCCAGCTGGTGAACAAACCCGCGGAGAAGCTGGGTAACGGCGAGTTCAACTGGTTTCCCGAACGTTCACCGGGTGGGCCACTCCTGATCATCGTGTCGATTCCGGATCAGCTCGTGCATGTCTATCGCAATGGCATCCGCATCGCCGCCTCGACCTGTTCCACCGGCAAACCGGGGCACTCCACCCCGACCGGTGTGTTCAAGATCCTGCAGAAGGACAAGCACCACCGCTCTTCGACCTATAACAACGCGCCCATGCCCAACATGAACCGGTTGACCTGGTCAGGGGTGGCGCTGCATGCCGGAAATCTGCCTGGCTATCCGGCCTCCCATGGCTGCGTCCGCCTGCCGCTCAAGTTCTCCGAGCTTCTGTTCGGAATCACCAAGCTCGGCATGACCGTGGTGATTGCCGACCGGTCCTCGCAGCCTGCCGCCGTGGTCCATCCGGGCATGGTACTGGGCGACTACGCCAGGCGGGAATTTGCCGGCGTGGATGTGTCGCTGAAGCGCGCCCAGTACAGCGAAGGACAGATCGCCCGCCCGCACGCGACCAGCGTGGTGGTCAGCGGGCGCGACCGTACCATGACGATCTGGGACAACGACCGGATCGTCGCTTCCGGAAAGGTCGACATCGACTCGCCCCACAAGCCGGTCGCGGAAGGCGTCCACAAGCTCGTCGGATCGAACCAAAGGAACCAGGAACTGCATTGGACTTCGGTCGGCCACGAGAAGCCGGACCGCGAGGACCTTGCCAGGGAATTGCGTCGCATCAAGGCCGAGCCGCGCATGAAGGAAGAGCTTCGCAAGCGCATGCATCACGGCATGACCGTGGTGACGACCAATGAATCCTCGAACCGGTTTCACCAATCCCAGAATGACTTCGTCGTCATCGACGGCATCTACTGACAACCTCAGACAAGCATCACACTGGAGCACAGCACATGAACCGCACCACAACCATCGCCGCAGCCTTGACCTTCGCCCTGCTGAGCATGCCGGGAACGGCCTCGGCAAAGGACCGGACCGAAGTGGTACGTTTCAAGGCTGGTGCCTCGTCTGCCACGGTCTCGGGCCGCGTGAAAGGCTATGACGTGGCCAGATACGTGCTCGACGCGAGCGCCGGCCAGATGGTTCATATCCTGTTCAACCCGAACCATGGCGCCTGCTATTTCAACTTCTCGCGTCCCGGCGCCGACTCGGCCGACTTCATCGGCGAAGTCTCGGGCAACGAACTGTCGATCCGGCTCAGGCAATCGGGCAAGCATCGCGCCGAGGTCTATCTCATGCGCAGTGCGGCGCGGCGCGGCGAGACCTGCAAGTATTCGATCAGCTTCGAGATCACCGGCAAGGTGGCGGACGGCAGCGCCGGAAGCAGTGGCTCGCCGGCGGACATGATGGCGGCATGCCGCATCCGCGCCCATGAGATCCTGCGGACGAAGCTGGGCAACATCGAAACCAAGTACGAGGGCCAGCGCACCGACGGAACCCATGCGGTCAATGGCATGGCGATGATCAATGGCATCGACGAGACGTTCCAGTGCTCGTTCAATGCCAGCGGCCACAAGATCGTGCATTTCATCGTCAACCACTGACCGGCGAGGCCGGCATGTGCCATGGCTTCATGACCTTCCTGCCGGGCTCCAACGCGGCCATCTTCGCCGGGCGCGTGCCCAAGGCCACGGTCCCGCGCAATCCGGGGTGCCGGGCGGCTCGGTCCGCGGCCGGGGCAAAGGCTGCCATCTCACGGAATGCTGATTTCTTTCACCTATCTTGGGAGTGATCCATGATCGTCAAGCTGAAGTCCTTCCTCTTCGCGGCCGCAATGGGCACCGCAGTCCTATTCAATGCCGGCAGCACGGCCACATTCGCCGCCGACAGGACCGAACGGGTGAAATTCGAAAAAGGCAGCACCGGCGCCACGATCAGGGGAAAGATCAAGGGCCGCGACGGCATGCTCTACATGATCGGCGCCAAGGCTGGACAATTCATGACGGTCAGCCTCGACACGAAGAGCACCAGCACCTATTTCAATGTCTTCGCCCCTGGCGACAAGCCGGGCGAAAGCACCGCCCTGTTCGCCAGCGACAGGGACGGCGACAGCTTTAACGGTGAACTGCCGGCCAGCGGCGACTATACGATCCAGGTCTATCTCTACCGCAACGCCGCCCGGAACAACGAATCGGCGAACTTCCATCTCAACGTCGAGATCTCCGCGTCTGGCAATTCCGGCGCGGCGGAAACCGGTGACGCGAAGGTCGAGGGGACCGACTTCAATGCCACGGGACCTATTCCCTGCGCCCGCTATCCCGGCCAGCCGATGGGGCAATGCCAGATGGGTGTGATGCGCGAAGGCAATGGCAATGGGTCGATCACCGTCTTCTGGCCGGATGGCGGCAGCCGCGTGATCTATTTCGAGATGAACACCCCATCGTCCTACGATGAATCGCAAGCCGATGCGGGCAAGGAGATGACGGTGGACCAGAACGCCGACCTCTCGATCGTCACCATCGGCGATGAGCGCTTCGAGATCCCGGACGTGGTGATGGCCGGGGACTGACAGAGGCAGAGGCTCCGGCGCTTCCGGACATGGCCACCCATGCCCGGAGACGGTCCCGTGCGGCTGGCCACCAGGTCGAGCCTTTTTCTTGCTCCCTGCCGTCTTTTCCACTATACGCGCCCCGTTCCAGGCCGCGCTTTCCCGCGCGAACGTGAACCGGGACGGCTCCGGCCCTCCCACAATGTTTCAGTCTTCCATTCCCGAACCGCTGCCTGGGCGGATGTCCGGAAGCCTGGAACGTGTCGTGGTTTGCCTGCCGGTCCCCATTTTCAATGGCAACAGGGACCGCGCCGGACGTCCTAGCGGGTTTTCCGCCGGGCCAGCCTCGATTTTTTTTGGAAGGAAAGTGAACCCTCATGGCGAAATCCGCCGTTTCCATGAATCCCACCCGTGACGATTTCGAAGCCCTCCTCGCCGAGAGCTATGCCGATCATCCCGCCACCGAAGGCTCGGTGGTGAAGGGCAGGGTCGTTGCCGTCGAAAACGACTTCGCGATCATCGATGTCGGTCTCAAGACCGAAGGCAAGATCGCGCTCAAGGAATTCGCCCAGCCGGGCAAGGCCCCCGAAATCAAGGCGGGCGACACCGTCGAAGTCTATCTCGAGCGCATCGAGAACGCCATGGGCGAGGCCGTCCTGTCGCGCGACAAGGCCCGCCGCGAGGAAGCCTGGACCCGTCTCGAGGAGCTTTCGGCCAAGAACGAGCGCGTCGATGGCGTCATTTTCGGCCGCGTCAAGGGCGGCTTCAC
>JAGRLX010000286.1:3470-7223 GCA_020441605.1 Alphaproteobacteria bacterium | reverse complement strand
CGCATCGACATGGGCGAGAAGGTGATCATCAACATCAAGACCTGGGTGGATGGCCACAATCCGCCGGACCGGGTGTTGCCGGCGATGTTATGATCAGCCGGCCTCGGCTTCTGAACCGATCGCCGAATCGCTGACGTTTCGGGCATTGATGCGGACCCGCTTCACCCGGCGCGGGTCCGAGTCCAGGATCTCGAATTCGAGCCCGCTGCCATGGCGGATGATCTCGCCGCGAGTCGGCACGCGGCCGGCAATCTTGAACACCAACCCCGCGAGGGTGTCGGCCTCTTCCTCGTCCTCGTCCGACAGGAGATCGACCTTGAGCTGTTCCTCGAGCTCAATGATATCGACCCGGCCATCGGCGATGAACGTGCCATCCTCGTTCCGCTTGATCTGAAGGTTCTCGTCGATGTCATGCTCGTCGGATATATCGCCGACGATGACCTCCACCAGATCCTCGATCGACACCAGTCCGTCGGTTCCACCATATTCATCGATGACGATTGCCAAGTGAATGTGGCTGGCCTGCATACGCACCAGCAAGTCCGAGACCGGCATGGACGGCGGTACAAACAGCACATCGCGGTGCAGGCCCGACTGCTTGACGGATGTCGACAACGCCGCAGCGCTGATTGCAAGGCCGGCAAGCTGCTGTTTCTCGCTCTTGCCGCGCGAGCGTTTTGCCCCCTTGGCCGTCATCCAGCGCATGAAATCCTTCACGTGGACCATGCCGGTGATGCCATCGAGAGACTCACGATAGACCGGCAGCCGCGAGTGATTGGCATCGACGAATTTCTCGAGGAGATCACGCATCGAGGCCACCTCGTCGATGGCCACAATATCGACCCGCGGCACCATGACGTCATCGACCCGCAAGTTGGAGAATTCGATGATGTTCAGCATCATCGACTTGGCCTCCTCGCGTACCGTTTCTCCGGGATTCTGGGCTTCGTGAGTTTCCAGTGCGCCTTCCAGGCTTTCACGCAGGCCCATTTCGCGGCTGCGGCCGAACCGGTTTCTGATTCTGCGCCAGATGCTCTCCCTGCGTGGATCGGGTTGATGGCCGGCGCTGCTACTGTCGCTGTCACTCATAGGGGTCGGAAATACCAAGTCCTTTCAGAATTCGTTTCTCCAGGCTCTCCATCGCCATGGCGTCCTCGTCGGTCTCGTGGTCATAGCCCATCAGATGAAGAAGACCATGGATGATAAGATGTGTCGTATGCGCGGGCAATGACTTGTGCTGGTCGGCCGCCTCGGCGGCAACCACACCCGCTGCCAGGATCATGTCGCCCAGTGGACGTGGTTCGCCCGCAGGCACCGGCATAGGCTCGGCGGGAAAGGAGAGTACATTGGTCGGCCGCGCCTTGCTGCGCCATTCGGCGTTGAGCGCGGCTACAGTGTCGTCTCCGGCAAAGACGATGCTGACATCGTAATCAGCATCGTTCCGGTCGACTGCCGCGAATGTCGCGGCGACAGCGTCACGGACCAGGGCCTCGAGGCCGGCGATGGCGAGCCAGCCAGCGTCCTCGACATCGATCTCGACGGTCATGCGCGCGGCTTGGCCGACTTCCTATCGTAGGCCGCCACGATGCGGCCGACGAGGGCGTGGCGCACAATATCGGAATTGGCGAACTGCACTGCGGCCACACTCTGAACGCCGTTGAGCGTGGCAACCGCGTCGGCCAGGCCGGATGTTGCGCCCGCCGGAAGATCGACCTGGGTCGGATCGCCCGTCACCACCATGCGGCTGCCCTCGCCGAGCCGAGTGAGAAACATCTTCATTTGCTGTGGGGTGGTGTTCTGTGCCTCATCGAGGATCACGAAGGCCGATGACAAGGTGCGGCCACGCATGAAGGCAAGCGGTGCAATCTCAATCTGGTTTTCGGCAATGCCCTTGGCCACCAGGGCCGCTGGCATGACATCGTAGAGGGCATCGTAGAGCGGGCGCAAATAGGGGTCGACCTTCTCCTTCATGTCACCTGGAAGGAACCCCAGCCGCTCGCCGGCTTCGACGGCCGGCCGGGAGAGCACGATGCGGTCAACCTCGCCGTTCATCAGGGCTTCGGCGGCGCAGGCCACGGCCAGATAGGTCTTCCCGGTTCCGGCCGGTCCGATGCCGAAGACCAGTTCATTGGCGCGGATGGCCTCGACATAGCGGCCCTGGGTCGGGGTGCGCGGCATGACCAGCTTGCGCCGGGTACGGATGGCGCTGCCCGGCGCTCCGGAATCGGCGGCCTCGCGCATGCGGATCGCTCCTTCGACATCGCCGCGGGCGATTTCGAGACCACGCCGGGCTCTATCGTACAACGAAGACAGAACGTCGCGCGCCGCTTCGCGATCCCGTGGCGCACCACGCAATGCCAGGCGATTGCCCCGGGGCGTGATCTCCACCGACAGGCGGTGCTCGATCAAAGCCAAATTTTCATCGTGGCCACCACACATCACGGAAAAATAGCGGTTGTCGTCGAAGGCAAGGGTCAGGATATCGCCGGCATCTTCTGGCCGGCTAGCCGGCTTGCCGCTGGCGATCGGTGCCACAGTTACTGGCGGATTCAAGGGATCAGGTCTCCAGAATCATTTGGCCGCAGCCGCATATTGGCCCGAAAGGCTATTGGTTCCAACACCCGTTATATGGGTGTTCACGATCGAACCTATCAAGCCCGGGTTGCCGGTGAAATGGACCGGCTGCAGATAGGGTGAACGGCCGGCAAGCTGGCCAGTGTCACGGCCGGGCCGCTCGACCAAAACCGGAAGCGTAGTTCCGACCGTGTTGCGGTTGAAATTGTCCTGCTGGTCGCGGAGCAGCGCCTGGAGTTCCTGAAGGCGGTCATGTTTCTCCGCTTCCGAGACCTGGTCCTCGGCTTCGGCCGCCGGCGTTCCGGGTCTTGCGGAATATTTGAACGAATAGGCCGAGGCATAGCCGACGTCGCGCACCAATTGCAGCGTCGCGTGGAAGTCTGCATCGGTTTCGCCGGGAAAGCCGACGATGAAATCACCCGAGATGGCAATGCCGGGACAGGCTGCGCGGATACGCTCGATCAGTCGGATGTAGGAGGCCGCATCGTGGCCTCGATTCATCGCCTTGAGAATGCGGTCACTGCCGGACTGAACCGGCAGATGCAGATAGGGCATCAGCTTCGCATTCTCGGCATGAGCGGAGATCAGGTCATCAGTCATGTCGCGGGGATGGCTTGTCGTGTAGCGCAGGCGCTCGATACCCTTGATACATGACAATTCGGAGACGAGGCCGGACAGGGACAGCAGGGCGCCTGCAGCGGATGCGCCCCGGTAGGCATTGACATTCTGTCCAAGCAGGGTGACCTCGCGCACGCCCCTTTCAGCCAGCTTGCGGGCTTCGGCAACAATGTCGTTCACGGGGCGGGAATATTCGGCACCCCGGGTATAGGGTACCACGCAGAAGCTGCAGAACTTGTCACAGCCCTCCTGCACGGTGAGAAACGCAGTAACGCCATGGCCCGTCGGCCTTCTGCCCGCGAGCCCATCAAACTTGTCTTCAGCCGGAAATTCGGTTTCGACCACTGCGGCACCGGTCTCGGCGCGGCGGGCCAGAAGGTCAGGTAGGCGATGGTAGGTCTGGGGGCCAAAGACCAGATCGACGGCACGGGCGCGGCGAACGATCTCCTCGCCTTCCGCCTGCGCCACACAACCTGCAACGGCGATCAGCATGTCATGACCCCGGTCGGCCCGCTCCTGCTTCATGCGGCGGATCTTGCCGAGTTCGGAATAGACCTTCTC
>JAGRLX010000286.1:0-3341 GCA_020441605.1 Alphaproteobacteria bacterium | reverse complement strand
CAGCCATAGGTCTTGACGAAGACCGTCTTGGGGGGGCTCATCATGTGCGTGGGTCTAGCCGATTTCACCGGGATGGTGAAGCGCTTCGGCAAGGCTGCGGCGCACCACCTCCTCGGCATGGGCGGCGAGATGCTTGCGGGTCACTTCGCCAGACAGCGAAAGGGGCGGATGACAGATAACCGTCACTTCGATCGGGCCCATGGCAATCGCCGCCCACAGATGGGGCGGCAAATCCATGTCGCCATACCATGCATAGAAGGGCCGCAAGCGCCTGGTCATGGGCAGGTTGCGATGGCCGCCATAGGCCAGGGCGACAGGTTGCACGAGGACGCCCGGATATTCGGCGGCGCCGAAGAAGGCGCTCTTGAAAGGTAGAACGCGGCTGCCATCGCTGGACGTGCCTTCCGGAAAGAGCACCAGAATATCACCTGCGCCGAGACGGTCGCGCATTTCATCCCGGGAACTGCCAGTCGCGTGCCGCCGGTCACGGTCGACAAACACAGTGCGCTGCAACCGCGCCAGACTGCCGAAGAACGGCCAGCCGTTGACTTCGCGCTTGGCCACGAAAGAGAGTGGCGCGACAGCACTGAGCACCATGATGTCCAGCCAGCTCACGTGGTTGCTGACGATCAGCACCGGCCCTTCGCGCGGCGGTTCGCCAATAACCTTCAGCCGAATGCCGAGGATACGGCAGACCAGGCGGTGATAATGCATGGGGAAGACCCGGGCCATCGCCGGCCAGACCCAGACGAAGAGTTGCTGCAGCGGCATGAGCGGAAGCGTGACGAGAGCAAAGGCCGCAAGAACCACAGCCGGCCGCAGGCGGCTCACGGCGCGAGGTCCCGTCTCATGATGATGGCATCGACGGGTGGGCCGGCGTGAGTCGCATAGTACCGTGGGCGGAGGCCGGCTTCGGAAAACCCACCGGCGGCATAGAGAGCCAAAGCCGGGTCGTTGGTTCTGGCAACCTCTAGAAAGACCCTGGCGATACCCTGCCGGCGCAACGCCTCACAATGGTGATCAAGGAGCGTCCGGGCGACACCCCGGCGGCGGGCCGCCGGTCGCGTGGCAATAGTGATGATTTCCGCTTCGTCGGCTGCGCTGCGGGTCATGACGAATGCCAGAGGTTCGACCCCTTCGCGGGCGACCACGGCTGCGGTGCCGGGCGTGGCCAGGAGCCGCGCGAAATCCTCCTCCGACCACGGATCATTGAAACACTCGCTATGCACAGCCGCCAAGACGCCCGCATGGAATTGACGTGCGGCCTCGCAGGCGACGCTGCTGACCCCTGCGGCGGCGGCAATCTGCGGCTTGGCGTCGGGCGCGCGAATGTAGATGGGCAATGGAAAGGTGTGAAGCTCCGGAAGGGTTGCCGCCCTGGCTACGAAATTCGCCGCCACCGGAAGTCGGCCATGCGATAAGATGGAAAGGTCGTTGCGCCCGGATGTGGCGCGAACTTGCTCGGCGGCGGACCCGACGATGATTGTTCCGACCGGGAGTGTGGCGCCCGTCTCGTCGATTCTGACCAGAGCCGGACCGTGGACCCGATGTCCATCGGCGTCGAAAAGGGCGGCATAGGCCTCGCCACGGCGGGCATCCGTGGCAACATAAAGGGGAGCGCCAGCTGGGAAATGGTTGCAGGCAATTGCAGTTAGCGTGTCCAATCCGACCACCGGGCGCGCCAGCGCGAGGCCCAAGCCACGCGCCATGGCAAGACCGATCCTGATACCGGTGAAGGTGCCGGGGCCGGTGGTGACAGCTATGCGGTCCAGATCGGCGAAGGCCAGGCCAGCCTGATCAATGACTGTCTTGACCATCGGTGCCAGCGCCTCGGCATGGCCACGTTCCATGGCAACGCAGTCAGCGGCCAGCAGCAGGCCACGATCCGTGTCGGCAACGGCAACCGAACAGGACGCCATGGCCGTATCGAGTGCGAGGAGCTTCATGGCGCGGCTAGATAGGCCGCCTTCGGCATGGCCGTCAAACGGCGCGTACTTCGCTCACTTCGGGTACGAAGTGACGGAGGAGGTTCTCAATTCCGTGTTTCAGCGTAGCGGTCGAACTCGGGCAACCGGCACAGGACCCTTGCATGTTCAGATAGACCACGCCCTGGCGGAAGCCATGGAAAGTGATGTCGCCGCCATCCTGGGCGACCGCCGGACGCACGCGCGTATCGAGAAGCTGCTTGATTGTCTCAACGATCTCGCCGTCAGCCTCATCAAAGAACTCCTCAGAGGGAGCCGGTTCGCCAGCGCCAGCACCGACCAGCACCGGGGCTCCGGACAGGTAATGATCCATGATGAGGCCGAGGATGGCGGGCTTCATGTGCTGCCATTCGGCATCGCGTTTGGTGACGGTGATGAAGTCTTGTCCCAGAAACACGCCCGAGACGCCGGAAACCGCGAAGAGCTTCTGAGCGAGCGGGGATTCCGAGGCCTCCTCAGCACTGCGGTAATCGCGTGTGCCCCCGGGAAGCACCGGCTTTCCCGGCAGAAACTTGAGTGTGGCAGGATTGGGAGTCGCTTCGGTCTGGATAAACATGTCCGATCCCTCTAGTCGGATATAATATAGGTCAGTTTAGAACTATTTCAAAGTGCTCAATCCAATTCAACGTGGCCAATGTGCCGCAGCCTGGATCAAGACACCACGAAACCGACGATCTCGCGGGCCTTGCGAACGATGGGAGCGGCAATCGCCTGGGCCCGCTCGGAACCGTCCTTCAGAACTGCATCGACGAATCCGGCATCGGCCTGCAGCCGCTTGGTCTCACCGCCTACGCCACCAAGCTTTGCCACTGCAAGATCGGCCAAAGCATTCTTGAAGGTCGAGAACTGTCCGCCGCCATATTGCGAGAGGACCAGCGGCACGGATTCTCCCGACAGGGCAGCATAGATCCCGACCAGATTTTCGGCTTCGGGCCGGCCCTTCAAGCCGGCATCCTCCGATGGCAGGGGCTCGGCGTCGGTCTTGGCCTTGCGGATCTTCCTGGCGATGGTGTCGGCATCGTCCGTCAGATTGATGCGTGAGAGGTCCGAAGGATCGGATTTCGACATCTTCTTGGTACCATCGCGCAGCGACATGACCCGGGTCGCGGGGCCGGTGATGAAGGGTTCGGGCGGCGGGAAGAATCCGCCCTCGATGCCGGCCTGGACAATCGAGTCGGCATAGTCGATGTTGAACTTGTTGGCGATGTCTCGGGCCAGTTCCAGATGCTGCTTCTGGTCCTCCCCCACCGGCACATGGGTAGCGTGATAGGCCAGAATGTCTGCGGCCATGAGATTCGGATAGATATAGAGACCGACAGAAGCAGCTTCCTTGTCCTTTCCGGCCTTTTCCTTGAA
>JAGRLX010000030.1 GCA_020441605.1 Alphaproteobacteria bacterium | reverse complement strand
CGGTGCCGGATAATCGGGCCAGATGCCAGGTTGAGGCGGCAGGTTCCCGGTGCTGTCTACAAGTTCCTCATCCCCCTCGACCATGTCGTCGAACAGGTGGCGCATCGCGTCCTGGCTCTTGGTCTGGGAATAGAGATTGCACATCTGCGGTACGCTCGGGAATCGGAACAGGGCTTCGATTGAGAACAATGCCAGAACATGTGGCGGCTGGAAAGAGCGACGGATCCTAGGCTACGGGACCGTCTTGAGTGACCCGGGCAGAAAGACTAAACGTTTGACACACATTGGGCATGCTGAATTTCTATGCTGGCGTTCAGTCAGTTTGGCACAGGTTTGTCAGCTTCTCTAAATCCGCTTCCGCTCCGGTAACGATAATGGCACCGCTTATATCGTGCATTCCATGTCAATCGCGCCAGGCGTCGGGTTAACGGCGTCACTTCTTCGCTTTTCCGCCGCCCGATGATCGGCCTCGGGTCTTCTGCTTCGCGTAAGCTTTCAGCGCGTCGATCACCATGCGGAACGCAGGGACATTGTGGTGCCGGTTCGGGTAGTAGATGTGGTAGCCCGGCAGAGCAGTGGTCCAATCTTCCAAGACCTGCACCAGCGACCCAACCACGATATGATCCTGTACCTGATCGATTGGCAAATAGGCCAGGCCATGCCCGGCGAGAGCAGCCTCCAGGATGAGGTCAATCCTGTTCAGGGTCAGTTGCCCATCGACCCGGGCGCGCTTGGTTACGCCCGCCTTCGACAGCCGCCATGCGTTCACTCCACTTGCGTCGGACAGGCGAAGGTGGATGGCGCGATGCTCGGTGAGGTCTTCGGGAGCTTTTGGTGTTTTTCGTCCGCCCAGGTATTCCGGCGAGCCGACAAGAGCCATTGGGATGTCCGGGCTGATCCTGACGGAAATCATGTCTTTCTCGACGTGTTCGCCCAGCCGCACGCCCGCGTCGAAGCGCTCTGCCACCACATCGACAAGCCCGTAGTCGACCACGATCTCGACGTTGATGTCGGGATTGCCGCGTAGCACATCCTTGAGACTTGGCAGCAGTACGGTTCTGGCGGCATGCTCGACGGATGTGATGCGGATGTGGCCCGATGGCGTGTCGCGCAGGCTGCTGAGTTCCGCCAGGTCGTTGTCGATCTCGCGAACGAGCGGTCCGAGACGCTGAACGATCCGTTCGCCGGCGGCCGTTGCCGCGACGCTGCGCGTCGTACGCGTCAGCAGGCGCAGGCCCAAACGATCCTCCAGCCGCCTGACGATCTGGCTGAGCGCCGATTGCGTGATCCCGAGACGCCGGGCGGCTGCGGTAAAGCTACCCTCTTCGGAAACGATCACGAAGGCGGTCAGATCGGCAATGTCTTCGCGGCGCATTGATCACCAGATTGATAGGCTCATAAAGAATATACCGTCTAATCACTAAGCTGGCCAACATGCATATTGGCCCCATCGAAAGCGCATCCCGCGCTGCATGGAGACCGAGATGACCAAGATCAGCTTCACCAACACCAACAACCCCGGCGTCGAGATGTCGGCCGTGATCAACCTTCCGGAGGGCTTCGAGGAGGGCACGCGCTATCCCGCGATCGTCGTCAGCCATCCCGGCGGCGGCGTGAAGGAGCAGACTGCCGGCACCTACGCCGCGGAACTGGCGAAGCGGGGCTTTGTGACCATCGCCTATGACGCCTCGTACCAGGGCGAGTCCGGAGGCGACCTGCGCCAGCTCGAGAACCCCTACATCCGGACCGAGGATGTCAGTGCGGTCATCGACCACCTGACCACGCTCGACTATGTCGATGCCGACCGGATCGGTGCCATGGGCATCTGCGCAGGGGGCGGATACACCGCCAACGCCGCGATCAACGACCGCCGGATCAAGGCCGTCGGCACCGTGAGCGCAGTGAACATCGGAGCGATGTTCCGCAACGGCTGGGACAACGACGTGGCCGATGCCGATGCGCTGCCCTATCTCGAGGCGGGATCCGGTGCGCGCACCGCGGATGCGCAGGGCGGAGACCTTGCGCAGATCCCGATGGCTCCGCTGAACGAAGCGGACGCGCCGAACGAGGAACTGCGCCAAGCCTGGGAATATTACCACACGCAGCGTGCTCAACATCCGACGGCGCCCGGCTACGGCACGGCCCGCAGCCTGACGCAGCTCATCACCTACGACGCCTACAATTTCGCGGAGGCCTACCTCACCCAGCCCCTGCAGATCGTTGCGGGGAGCGTCGCCGGCAGCAAGTGGATGAGCGACGATCTCTATGAGCGCGCCGCCAGCGCCGACAAGAACTTCCATGTGGTGGACGGCGCCAATCACATGGACCTCTATGACGGCGCGCCGTTCGTCGACGAGGCGGTCAAGGTTCTGACACCCTTCTTCCAGAAGTCGCTCTGATCGGACAACGACGGCCCCGGCCTTTGGCCGGGGCCGATCCGTCTGATAAGACAAAGTTGCCTGACGAGGGCCGCAAAGGCCGCGCATTCGATCGGCCCGCTCTGTCAACCTCGGTATCAGCCGGGACAGTGCCCCACCTTATCGGAATGGGCTTTCGGCTGATACTTTCGTTGCCGTCTGCAAGCGTCAGCCCGAAACTAGACTCTGTTGTGATCGATCCAGCGCGACATCAATCCGCGATCCTTGAAGCATTCGTCGGGAACCGACACGCGGCGACGCCGCGCCAAACGCTCAGCGAAGGCAACCTGCTTCGACGACGGCCGCGGATCAAGAACTGGTTTCAGTCCGGCATTCGTCGAGATCCAGGCACTGATTTTTGCCCGGTTCGATTGGACGTCCCAAGGCAGCAAGACGTTCTGACACGACGCAATCTGACGCGCATAGGCGATCTGCTTGGGCGTTGCGGGCAGGGTGATCGTGGCCATGCAGGCATCCTCCAGATGATTGCTGCCAATTTAGAACATTACAAGAACAAAGGCAACAAATAGAAAAAGTACCTAGTCATGATACTATATCTGGTATGCCGCTGATCGTCGAGTTGAACTCCCCGCGATGATCCGGCAATTCTCCCAGATCGCCCGCACCCGTATCAGGAACTGTGAGGGAGCTATCGGCGGTTCGGTGCCGAGGATTGGGCAAGGAAAGGTGCCAAGCACAACACCCGCTACGGCCAGCTTTCCGCTCTGCAGGCAGAAGAACTACCGCAATCTCGAAATCGGATATCCTACGGACTTACCGTTCGTCCGATCACCGAACCGTAACGTGGGGACTGCCGTTTGGTTGTGCCTGGCTGACCGAACTGGAACCCAAAATCAAAAGGCGGCATCCGGGAGGAGGTGGATGCCGCCATATATTCTGGCTCGATTCAGGGAGGAGGAGAGAACCGAACACAATCAAATGATGCGGTCTATGCTGCGTCTGCACAATCTCTGGGGCATGTTTTTTCTGCAATGCGGCAATGCACCATAGGCATAATACGCTGCCGATTGCGGCCCGCCGCCATGCGCCGAGGTTGCAGCAAGGATCCTCGTCTGCCTTTGCCGCGCGAGCCAAGCTCGGAAGATCCGCAGGCAAGCGCGGGTGCCAGCCCCGACGCCACGGTCGATCTTGGGATCGTCGTCGACATTGATCCTGTCGATATCGTCGGCCAGAAGAGGACCGAACGACACCGTCCAAGCTTTCCCCCGGACCTGTCAAATGACCGGCGGCATCAACCGTTTGCCTTACAAGCCCTGCGTTTGGTACGAGGCTGAGACGACAGGGCAAGGGGACCGACCAAGAGACCAGCCAACCGGGATCAGCGCGCCATGACCAAATCCCAGACCCTTCAGATCGTTCCGGCCAGCGAAGCGTCCTTCGACGACATGCGGGCTTTCTTTGCGGCGCGCGGCTATCATCGAAACTGCTGGTGCCAGCGTTTCAAGACACCCTGCCAGGAGTGGTACAAGGATCCTCTCTCCGCCGAGGCCCGGCCAGATCGGTTCCGGGCACAGGCACAGTGCGACACCCCCGGTGCTACGGCAACGAGCGGTCTGGTCGCCTACCACTCCGGCGCTGTCGTGGGATGGTGCGCCGTCGAACCTCGAAGCGCCTATATCCGGCTTGGCCAGACTCCTTGGAAGGGTCGCAAGGAGGACAAGGCAGACGATGCCGTCTGGGCCGCGACCTGTTTCGTCGTCCACAAGAAATTCCGACGGCAACGTATCACCTACGCGCTGGCGCGCGCTGCGGTGGATCATGCGCGGCGGCATGGTGCACGGGCACTTGAGGGCTACCCGATGATCACGACGCCTGGAACAGAAATCACATGGGGCGAGCTACATGTGGGAAGCCGCAGCATCTTCGCGGCCGCCGGCTTCACCGAGGTTTCCCGCCCAAGCAAGCGCCGGGTCGTAATGCGTATCGAGTTCGAGTGAGATGACAGAGTAGCGTTCGGGTAACCGTGCCCGGTCGCCGCACATTCGATCCGGCCCCGGCGAAAGGATACGATCTCGAACGGATGACCGCTTGGCGCGGTCTTTGCGCGACCTCCTGGAGATCGTGGGGCTGATTGGCGAACGCGGGGCGTAAATCAGCGCCTCGACGAGACATCGCCGCCCTGTTCCGGGTGAGTACCGAGGCCGTGCGGCGGGTGCACGCCCTCGGCGCTGCCGCGGCTGCTGTAGGGAAACCTTACTATAGCCAAACGCTACGTGACTCCAAGATGTTGTGCTGCTATGAATTCAATCTCACCTATTTGGTAGGAGGTTGGCTATGCCCCGCCGAATGTCACCATCCGAAGTCCGCAGCAAACTGCGCCAGGCGCAGTCGAAGTACAATCAGGCGGTCAACCGCTATAACTCGGCCGTCCGGGCGCATAACCAGAAGGTTCGCTCAGCGGTCAGCAAGTACAATCAGGCGGTGAACAGCTACAACTCGGCGGCAAGGGCGCACAATGTACGGGTGCGTGCGAACCGCGAACGCCTGCGGCGTGAGCTGGCTAAGCTGGAGAGCGCCGCTTCCCGCCCTACCTACGTTACCCTGCGCACGTCAGTGAACAGCGTCCAGCAATCCTATTCCCGGCTGGAGGCCCGTGCGGAAACCGGCATCTACTCCGAGCGCTATAACGAATTTCTCGACCTGTCCGAGCGCGAGGCTGCGAACAGCGCGGGTGTGATGAACGCGCTGCTCGACAATCCGGAGGACGCCGGAACGGATGAGGACCTGACCGCGAGCGAACTCGATCCCATCCTTTCAGAGCTCTCCGGGGATGCGCTCGACCGCTGGCATGGTGCACTGTTCTCGTTGAATCCTCGCAACCCAGACGCAGCGCGTCACTTCTGTACCAGCGCCCGCGAGCTTCTGACGACAATCCTTGATACATTTGCCCCGAACCAGCGCGTGCTTGAGGCCATGCCGGATTGCGACACTATTCCCTCTGGTGCTCCCTCGCGACGTGCGAAAATCCGGTACTTCCTGCACCGGCGCGAGCTGGCCGATGAGGCTCTGGAAGACTTTGTCGAGGAAGACCTGGAGAATGTCGTGCAGCTGTTCCGGACCTTCAATGACGGCACCCATGGCTCATCCGGTCGCTTCACCCACGCCCAGCTCGTGGCGATTAAGAAACGTGTCGAGGGCGCGGTCACCTTTCTCTGGCACATCATTCCGCAGCCGCTGCGGCAAGCGGCCTGATAGACGGGGAGTAGAGGATGCCACAGGATCATCAGGTTACCTGCATCATTCCGGACGGCGCCGATGCCGACCGCCGGATCGACAGCATTGGCGGGGCCGAGGGTGCGGAGAATACCGGGGGAGCCTGGTGCATTCAGCTCGATGTGGCCATCAAGGGCATCGAGGACGGGAGATGGCGTTTCTGGACCACGGCCAATGGCAAATCCGTCTGGGTAGTCGTCGCGCGCCGCAACGGAAAGAAATACCTGAAGACCGAAGCGGACGGCGATGAGCCGAACAACCTGCTGAGCCTGCCGCGCTGCAGCTGACATTTCCTCGATTTCCCACTGACATTGTCCATGTTTCCCTGTGGCTGTGCGCGGCTGCGGGAGATAACTAAGTTGAAGCAACACACGATCCCGAAACAGGGTCGCGTCCCATCTCTTGCAAGCGGATCCGCGAGGACGATTATCCTAGCTCAGCGTACCGCTGAAACGCTTTCCGGGGGCCGATTGCCGCGGCCCATTTTGTCTGCCGATCAGTTCCAGCTATCGTAGTGCCGGTTCGCACAAGAAGCTGAGATTGAAGTCTATGTCCATCATAGCGCACATCGTTCAAGGGCTTCGAGACCTGCTCTCGGCGGCCAGCCTTCCCCATGCCGACCTGCGCAGGCGCCTTAGCAGCATGGTGGCCCTGACCTTCTGCGTCTCCATCGTGATGACCCTGGCCATGCTGGCGGCGGAACGACATCATCCCGACAGCGACATCCATTCGTTGTGGGACGCCTTCTATTTCACCGTGTCGCAGATGACGACCCTGTCTTCGACCATGGAAAACCCGGTCACCAGAGTGGGGCAGGTCGTCGTCCTTTTCATGGACATCTATGCGATCACCGTGGTGTCGACGCTCGCAGGGATGTTCGGGGCGTTCTTCTACCATCGCACCGACGAACGCAGGAGCCTGGCTGCGCAGCGGCAACAGGAGCCCGGGCGGGAGCACGGGAGCGCGCCCGCCACCGGCGTCGGTGGCAAAAACGCTTCCGCCGCCGATCGACGCGACGGCGCAAGTCCTGACAGTGGCCGGGATGCAAGTGACAGATGATGGGTCGATGCGTTCCGCATCTGCTGTCATTGTAGCCCGAACAGAAAGCGCGCCAGAGTCGACCTGATGTTCATCCGACAGCTTCACTATCTGCTTGCCCTGAACAAGCACCAGCATTTCGGCCACGCTGCCGAAAGTTGTCATGTCTCGCAGCCGGCCTTGTCGAACGGCATCAAGGAGCTGGAGAGGGAACTCGGGATCACGATCGTCAAGCGCAACCGCACCTTCCAGGGGATTACGCCGGAAGGCGAACGGGTCATCGTCTGGGCGCGGCGCACGCTAGAATCGCTCGAGGCGCTGCGGCAGGAAGCCGAACTCGTACGCAGCGTGCCAAGCGGCCATCTGGCCATCGGCGTCGTCCCGACCGCGATCCACGCCGCATCGCAGCTCACCGCGGAGTACCGGGAAATCACCACGCGGATCACCCTCGACGTACAATCGCTCAGCACACCCGAGATCCTGCATGCCCTCGATGACCAGAGCCTCAACCTGGCCATGCTCTACAGGAGTTCGGTGACGGACGAGACCTACGACATCCTTCCTCTGTTCACCGAGCGATACGTTCTGATCGCATCGGAGCAGACGGCGCTGCCTCGGAAGCTGAGCTGGGGCGAGGTCTGCGACCTTCCCCTCTGCCTGCTGTCACGCGGCATGTGGAATCGCCGCGTGCTGGACGATCTGTTCGAACAGCATCAGGTGACGCCGAACATCGTGCTCGAGACGAATGCGCTGCGTGTTCTTCTCGCCGAGGCGCGGAGCGGACGGGCGTTCAGTATCATGCCGCTCAGCGCGATCTCCGAGCCGATAGCCGAGGCCGGGCTGATCGCACACCCTATCGAACCGGAGCACGCGGAGGAGGTCTGCCTGGTCCGCCTCCGTCGCGGCGCCCAGACGGCACTGTCGGAGGCGGCCTGGAAGATCGCCGGCAGGTTCGACCTTCAGCCACTCCTCGAGCAGCGGGCCGAGCTGACGAAGACATAGTTCGACCGCCTAGTGCCCCGATATTCTCTGTGGATGGCTGTAGCATTGGTAGCTGTCGTTCCGCGCGAAGCCGAGAACGGTGATCCCGGCCTCGTCCGCGACCCGGATGGCCAGGGCGGTCGGCCCCGAGACGGCGATGATCACGCCGCAACCGACCATGGCGGCCTTCTGCACCAGTTCCACCGAGACGCGTGAGGTCAGGACAAGTGCTCCGCTTTCCGGTGTGAGGCCCATCCTCTCGACATGCCCGACCACCTTATCGAGAGCGTTGTGCCGCCCGACATCCTCGCATGCCGCAACGATCCCTCTGTCCGGAACGAGGAAGCCTGCGGCATGCATCGATCCAGTCCGTATGTGCAGCCTTTGCTGAGAGCGCAGAAGTGCGGTTGCCTGGGCGGCCAACGACCGGGAAAGCATTGGGCCTGTCGCCGGCACCCGCGGCACTCGCCGCATTGCCTCCTCCAGGCTTTCAATTCCACACAAACCGCATCCGACCGGGCCGGCCATCGCCCGGCGCCGGGCAGCCGCCGTATTGGCACGATCTTCCGAAATCCAGAGACGGGCTTCGAGGCCATTCTCGAAGGAGACGACCTCCACGTGTTCGATGTCCTCGACAGCGCCGACGATGCCTTCGGTTCGCGCGAAGCCGGTCGCGAAGTCCTCGAGAGAGGCCGGCGTTGCCATCAACACGGCGTGGGTGCTCCCGTTCACCGTGATTGCCACCGCGACCTCGTCCGGCAATTCGCGCGCGGGTCCCCATTGTTCGGGGGTCGGCGCCGGACGGAGCGTGATGTCAATCGAGGACGGCGCAGCCAATTCCGAGCCGTGTTTCATGGCATTTCCACTTGCATTGGGCGGTCCGTAGCTCATCCCGAAGCCACATCGCGATAGTCGCCCACACGCATGTAGGCGATTTCGCGCAGCAGCGTGATCGTCGGGCGGAGGCCAAAGAAGATCGAACCGATCAGGAACAGCCAGGTCGCCGCGTAGGCGGTGCTGGCTTGGAAGAAGAGGATGCTGCCGATTATGAACAGCACCGCCGCCGTGAAATCGACGGCGGTGTAGGCCATCGTCGACCAGGCATAGATCTTCCGGTGCGCCTCGCTGCGCGTATGGTTTTGCGGGTCGAACAACGACATCTTATCCTCCTTGTGTGAGACCGGGCAGGACGGCAGTCACGCCGGCCACGACCATGCCGACCGCGATCGCCAGCAGGATCATGCCCATCAGCCGGGTGGTGATGACCCGCATGGTCTGGGTCAGCACCTTTCCGAATGCCGAGGCGAAGAACAGGACGGCGAAGAGGATGAGTAACATCGCTCCGATCACCACCGCGACGGCGCCGGTCTCCGCCAGCGTTGAGGCGTGGCCGGCATAGATGATGATCGTCGCGATGGTTCCGGGTCCGACGATCATCGGGAAGGTGACCGGGTAGAAGGCCAGTCCTGTCAGGTCCTGCATCTGGCCCTGTTCCTGCGCCGTACCATGATGCGAGGCCGCCTCCCTTCCGTTCAGCATGGACCAGGCGATGTGGGCCAGCACGATGCCGCCGGCGATGCGGAACTGATCGATGGTGATCCCGAAGAAACCGATAATCTGCTGTCCCGCGACCAGGATGACCGCACACATGATTGCCGAGAAGAGCGCGATCTTGCCGGCCAGAACCCTTTGCTGCCCGACGGTGAATCCCGCCGTCAGCGCGAGGAAGATCGGCAGGTTCACGAAGGGGTTCATGATCGCGAAGAAGGCGCCGAAGGCCTTGATCAGATCGGTCTGGTCCATCTCGTATTCCTGTCGCTGCGGGGCCGCACCCCCCGTGTCGTGCGCCGGTCAGGCCTTGGGCGTCGCGCCCGCCTCGGCATCGGCCGCCGCGTCCGCATCGCTGGCGGCCTCTTCGGCCCCTTCCTCGGCGGCGGCCGCATCGTCTGCCGCCTCGAGGGCTTTATCTTCGGCGGTCTCTGCCGGCGTCTCCTTTGCCATGTTCTTCTCCTTCTTCGGTTTGGTAGCCTTTGGCGCCGCGGGTTCGGCCTCCCGAGCCCTGGTCACCTCAAGCCGTAATTCGCCGTTGACGACGGTTGCCGTCACCGTGTCGCCTTCGCTCACCTCACCGCCCAGCATCTTGCGGGCGAGATCGGTTTCGACCGAGGAGCGGATCAGCCGGCGCAGCTCACGGGCGCCGAACTCCGGCTTGTAGCCTTCATTCGACAGCCGCTCGATGGCACGGTCATCGAATTTCAGTGTCACGCCCTGGCCGAGCGCCATGCGCTTGACCCGTTCGAGCTGCAATTCGACGATCGTTCGGATTTGCTTCCGATCGAGCGCGTGGAAGACGATAATCTCGTCGATCCGGTTGATGAACTCGGGGCGGAAATGCCCGCGCAGCACGTCCATCAGATCACGCTTCAGCCGCTCATCGTCGGCCTCCGCCGTGCCGCGTCGTTTCAGCTCGGCCTGGATCAGATCGGCGCCGAGATTCGAGGTCGCGATGATGATCGTGTTGGTGAAGTCGATCACCCGCCCCTTGCCGTCGGTCAGCCGCCCATCGTCAAAGACCTGCAAGAGCACGTTGGCGACGTCGCCATGCGCCTTCTCGATCTCGTCCAGCAGCACCACCGAATAGGGCTTGCGGCGCACCCGTTCGGTGAGCTGGCCGCCCTCGTC
>JAGRLX010000285.1 GCA_020441605.1 Alphaproteobacteria bacterium | reverse complement strand
GTGATCGGCGACTTCCGCGCGCCCGACATGATGCGCTTCGGCTTCACGCCGCTCTACACGAGCTTTGTAGATGTGTGGGACGCCGTCGATATTCTCGCGCGTATCCTCGACCAGGAAGAGTGGAACCAGCCGCAATTCCTGGCGAAGAAAGCGGTGACATGATCATCGACATCTCGCAGGGCCTGTCACCGGGCATGGCGGGCTTTCCGGGCGATGCAGCCTACGACGAGCAGTGGACGTTCCGTATCGGTCCTCGCTGTCCGGTGAATGTCTCGCGCGTCACCATGTCGGTCCACTGCGGAACCCATGCCGATGCGCCGCTGCACTATGATGCGGATGGCGCGTCCATCGGCGCCGCGTCGCTGGAACCCTACCTCGGTCCTTGCCGCGTTATCGATGCGCGGGGTGAGGGGCCATTGTGTTTGCCTGCGGAGATCGATGCGGCGCTCAACAATGCGCCGCCGCGCATCCTGCTGCGTCTTGCCGATCGCAGCAATCCGCAGCTCTGGCCAACTGGCTTCCGCGCCCTAGCGCACGAAACGGTGGAACTGCTGGCATCGCGCGGCGTGGTGCTCGTGGGCATTGATACGCCGTCAGTCGATCCCGAGACGTCGAAGGACCTGCCCTCGCACATGGCCTGCCGAAGGGCCAGCATGTGCATCCTCGAGAACCTCGTGCTCTCGCATGTCGCGCCGGGCGACTACGAGCTGATCGCCTTGCCGCTGAAGTTCGACAATCTTGATGCTTCGCCGGTACGGGCGATTCTTCGGACTCTTTAGCCCTCGTAGCCGTAGTCGCGCTTGGCGGCCTTCTTCGTCACCAGCCCGGCGGCAATGTCGGCCTCAACAAGGGCGCGATCCCGCTTCTTCGGGTTGCCGAGGCCGCCGCCACCAGGGGTGTGGATCAGCAGGCTGTCTCCAGTTTCAATGATGTGGATGCCCTTGTCGGGAAGCGCCGGGCCAGAGCCTTTTCTTGCTGCGCCCACGCAGCCTGGCTTGCCGCCTTCACGGCCCTGGGCGGCATTGTGGATGCGGTCGAAGGTGGCGGCCGAGATGGTGAAAGGTGCGCTTTCGCGGTTGGCGATCTCGATCACCTGGGAGACACCGCCTCGCCATTCACCGGCACCGCCCGAGTCCGGCAGATATTGCTTGCGCTTGAAATAAAGCGGGCATTGGGTTTCGGTCACCTCGACTGGAATCGTGCCGACGCCAGAGGGGAAGGCCGTGGTGGCGAGCCCATCCTTGCCGGGCCTGCCACCGATACCGCCGAGTCCCATGTTGATGACCGCGAAGTTCTTGGCTTTTGCCGTGAGTTCTGGAGCAACTCGTCCGTGCGCGGAATAAAGCGACAGAATCCAGATTGGTCCAGCGCTTTCCGCCTGAACCGTTCCCGGCAATGCCTGCGCGAGACAGCCGAACACACTGTCCGCCAGCATTTGGCCGATGACGTGCCGGGCCGTCACTGGCGATGGCCGGATCGGATCGACGATGGTGCCGGGCTCGGTGACGAGATCGAAGCAGGAGAGCGAGCCGATGTTGTTGGGCACATGCGGCGCGATCACCGCCTTGAGGCCGAATACCGCATAGGCATGGGTATAGGTGCGCGGAGAATTGATGCCGAAGAGGGACGCCGGCGATGACCCCGAGAAATCGACGGTAATCTTGCCGTTCCTGATCGTCATCTTCGACTTCAGCACCAGCTGACGTTCGTAGCCATCGAGCGGCATTTCGTAGGACCATTCTCCGTCGGGCAGCGCCTTGATCGCCTCGCGCGCACCCTTCTCGGACTGGGTGAGGATGTGCTTGGCCAGCGCGTCGAGCGAGGAGAGCTTGAACTCCTTCATCATGTCGACGAGGCGGCGCGCACCTGTGTCGTTGGCGCTGACGAGGGAGAGGATGTCGCCCCTCACTTCCACGGGGCTGCGCGAATTGGCAAGGATGACGGAGAGCAATTCTTCGTTGAGTTTGCCTTCCTTGCGGATCTTGAGATGCGGGATCAGCGTTCCCTCTTCGTAGGAAGAATTGGCCTTGGCCGACATGCCGACACCGCCAACATCGATGACATGGCAGGTGGAGGCGAAGAAGGCGACCAGCGTCTTTCCCAGGAATACCGGCGTCATCATCACGTAGTCGAAGAGGTGGCCAGTGCCCAGCCACGGGTCGTTGGTGATATAGACGTCACCCGGCATCATCGAGGACTGCGGGTACTTCTTGAAGAAATGTGCCACCGCCGTTGCCATGGTGTTGACGTGGCCGGGTGTGCCGGTCATCGCCTGGGCGATCATGTTGCCTTGCACATCATAGACGCCGGCAGAGAGATCGCCGGCCTCGCGCGTGATGGTGCCGAAGGCGGTGCGCAGCAGCGATTGCGCCTGTTCTTCGACGACCGCGATCAGGCGGTTCCACATGACCTGTGTGCGGATGGCGGCGAGTGCGTCCTTGCTCATGACACGCGCTCCAGAATGATATAGCCGAGAGAATTGATCGCCGCCTTGAAACGGGCGCCGACGATGGTGGAGGTCTCGTCTTCTGCGATGATTGCTGGGCCCTTGATGGTGCTTCCCGGCTTCATGTCGAAGCGCCAGTATACCGGAGCCTGTACCTGCTTGCCGAGTGCGGCATCATATATCATGCGTTTGGCGCGGGGCTTTGGAGCGGCCTTCTTGGTCGCTTTGGCCGCGCGCTTCGGCTTCACGGGTTGAGATGACACCGTGACCGACCAGGTGATCGCTTCGGCCTCCTGGTTTGGAATGCGAAGCCCGTAGACCTGCTCGTAAAGCGTCTCGAACTCCGCCTTGAGTCTGGCGCCATCGGCCTTCACCAGTTTCTTGACCGGAACCGGCACGCGGATCTCGTGGCCCTGGCCGATGTAGCGGCAATCCGCAATGATCTGCACTGTAGCCTTGGCCTTGCCGAGGGCGGGCTCGACCACGGCGCGGGCATCTCTGGTCATCTCTGCAATCAGCGCATTCACCTTCATGGCGTTGAAATCTTCAAGCGAGACGACGGCGCTCTTGGTGATCTCATAGGCAACAGGTGCTCTGAGGAAGCCGATCGCCGAGCCAACGCCAGCTCCCTTCGGCACGATGATGGTCGAAACGCCCACCTTCTCGGCCAGTCTGCAGGCGTGAAGCGGAGCACCGCCGCCGAAGGCGATCATGGTGCAGGCGGCGATGTCATGGCCCAACTCGATGGCGTGGACGCGAGCGGCATTCGCCATGTTTTCTTCGACGATCTCGGCCACGCCCGCTGCCGGCCAGAAGTCCTTGAGGCCGAGCTTGTTGCCGATGTTGGCTTGCAGCGCCTTTCGGGCACCGGCTTCATCGAGCGCAATCTTGCCACCGGCGAAATAGGCGGGATCGATCTTGCCCAAAGCCACGTTGGCATCCGTCACCGCGGGCTCCGTGCCGCCGCGGCCATAGCACACCGGACCAGGGGTCGAACCGGCGCTGTCCGGTCCGACGGTAATGCGCGAGAGCTTGTCCACGCGGGCGATCGAGCCACCTCCGGCGCCAATCTCAACCATCTCGATGACGGGGATGCGCACCGGGATGCCGGACCCCTTCATGTCGCGGTAGGCGCGTGCGATTTCGAACTTGCGGGCCCGCTCCGGCTCGCCATCCGAGAGGAGGCAGATCTTGGCGGTCGTGCCGCCCATGTCGAAGGAAAGGACTTCCGGCAGCGAGCATTCCGCCGCAATCTGGCTGGCCAGGATGGCACCACCTGCGGGACCGGATTCCACCAGGCGAATGGGGAACCGCGCCGCTGTCTCCAGTGTCGTCAGCCCGCCGCCTGACATCATCAGGAACAGCGGGGCCGTCATCTTCATCTCCAGCAACTGGTCGCGCAGCCGATAAAGATAGCTCGCCATCAGCGGCCGCACATAGGCGTTGGCCACCGTGGTGGAAAATCGCTCGTACTCGCGGATTTCCGGTGCCACCTCGCTGGAAATGCAGATGGTCACATCGTCGGGCAGATGATTGGACAGGATGTCCCGTACCCGCCGCTCGTGAGCATCATGGGCATAGGCATGGAGGAATCCCACCGCTACGGCCTTGACGCCCTGTGCCTTGATCTCTTTGGCAGCGGACACAACTGCCTTTTCGTCCAGCGGAACCAAGATCTCGCCATCGGCGGAAAGCCGCTCGGCCACGGTGAGGCGCAGGGTGCGCGGCACCAGCGGCACCGGCCTGTCGATCATCAGATCGTAATGGTCAAATCGCTTCTCGTAGCCCTGTTCGATG
>JAGRLX010000284.1 GCA_020441605.1 Alphaproteobacteria bacterium | reverse complement strand
GCCGGGGTCGAGCGGGTCATGGGGTTCTGCTCGCCAAATGACTACCTGGAATTCATGCGCCAGTGTCCGGAACTGGAGCGGATGTTCGTCCGGTCTGGTATCCGCCTTTACAAATTTTGGTTCTCGGTAACGCGCGAGGAGCAATTGCACCGCTTCAACTCGCGTCAGAATGATCCGCTTAAGCAGTGGAAGCTATCCCCCATCGACAAGGCTTCACTCGACAAGTGGGACGACTACACCGAAGCCAAGGAGGCAATGTTTTTCTATACCGACACGGCCGATGCGCCCTGGACCATCATCAAGTCCGACGACAAGAAGCGCGCGCGCCTCAACTGCATGCAGTACTTCCTGTCGTCGCTGCCCTACCCCAACAAGAACAAGAAGGTGGTGTCCGGTCCCGATCCGCTGATCGTGGGCTCGACCGCACACGTCATCGGGCGCGACGAACACATTCTCGGCAAGTCCCTGCGCCCCGGCAACAACAAGAAGAAGGAGGCCCGGTAGCGGTCAGTCGAAATTCACGTCGATCTGCGGCGGTGACCTGAGGGTCTGATAGACCACGCAGTAGCGCTCGGTGAGCTTCTGCAGTTGCGCCTTCTGCTCCGCCGTCAGATCGCCTTCGAGATCGAACCGAAGCCGCACCGACTGGAACCCGACGGGAACCGCCTTGTCGACGCCGAGCGTGCCCCGGAAATCGAGATCGCCCTCGGCGTGGATTGTGGCACCGGTCAGTGGCAGGGCCAGGGCCGTTGCGACGGCATTGAGTGTCACGCCGGCGCAGGCGACCAGCGCCTCAAGCAGCATGTCGCCAGAACAGGCCTGAAGCCCGCTCCCCCCGGTTGCCGGATGCAGGCCCGCTTCCACCAGGGCCCGGCCCGTCGCAACCGAACAGCTGACATTCTCGCCAGTGCGGCCCTGGGCCCGAAGCGTAATCAGCGCACGGTCCGGCGTTTCGCGATAGGCTGTCTTGAGCGGCGCCTGAAGATCCTTGAGTTGTTGGGCATCCATGGCCGTTCCTCCTGATGGGACACTGGCCGCGGACCATAGCACACTCAGTCTTCAAACGGGTCCTTCATCAGGATCGTGTCCTCCCGCTCTGGCGATGTCGAAAGCAAAGCCACCGGACATTCGATCAGCTCTTCGAGGTACTTCACGTATTTGATGGCTTGCGCCGGCAGTTGGGCCCAGCTGCGGGCACCCGCCGTGGTGCCCTTCCAGCCCTCGAAACTCTCGTAGACCGGCACCACGCGCTTCTGCGCCTCCTCGGCTTCCGGAAAGCGGTCAATGCGCTTGCCGTCGAGCGTGTAGCCCACACAAACCTTGATTTCGTCAAGCCCGTCGAGAACGTCGAGCTTGGTGAGAGCAATGCCGTCGATTCCCGAGGTCTTGATCGCCTGCCGCACCAGAACGGCGTCGAACCATCCGCAGCGCCGCTTTCGGCCGGTGACCGTGCCAAACTCGCGGCCGCGCTGGCCGATGTATTCGCCGATGTCGTTCTCCTGCTCGGTGGGAAAAGGCCCCGAGCCCACCCGCGTCGTATAGGCCTTGGCGATCCCCAGGACATAGTCGACGGAGTTGGGGCCTAGTCCAGAACCCGCCGCAGCCTGCCCCGCCACTGTGTTCGACGACGTGACATAGGGATAGGTACCATGATCGATGTCGAGGAGGATGCCTTGTGCACCCTCGAAGAGAATACGCTTTCCCTCGCGCTTGGCATCGTCCAGCAGCGCCCAGACGGCATCCGCGAAGGTCAGGATGCGGGGCGCGATGTCGGCCAGCTGCGCCACCAGGTCTTGCGCCTTGAGCTCCGGCTGTTCCAGACCGCGGCGCAGGGCATTGTGATGGGCCAGCAGACGTTCGATCTTGGCGCCGATGGTCGAAAGATCGGCAAGATCGTTGACGCGGATAGCGCGGCGGCCGACCTTGTCCTCATAGGCGGGCCCGATGCCGCGACCGGTGGTGCCAATCTTGGCCGAACCCGCGGCCGCCTCGCGCAACTGGTCGAGCTCGCGATGAAGCGGCAAGATCAGCGTGGCATTGCCTGCAATGCGCAGGTTTTCCGGGCCAACCGACACGCCCTGGTCCCGCAACTTGTCGATCTCGGCGGCGAGCGCCCAGGGGTCGATCACCACCCCGTTGCCGATCACCGAAAGCTTGCCCGGCCGCACGATACCCGAGGGTAACAGCGAAAGCTTGTAGGTCACGCCGTCAATGACCAGCGTATGGCCGGCATTGTGACCGCCCTGGAA
>JAGRLX010000283.1 GCA_020441605.1 Alphaproteobacteria bacterium | reverse complement strand
CGGCCAGATTTCGATGAAGAAGAAATAGAAGCGCCGGTTGGCGAGATCGATCAGGATGGCCTGATCCGGCGCGCCCGGCCCCCGGTCCCAGCGCAGCCATGGCGAAATATAGTAGATACCGAGCAGGACAGTCAGCAGCGCCCATTTCAGGCGGCGAAAGGTGCCGGAAACATCTTTCGGTTGGATCTTGACGCGCGACGCGTAGAGCGAGCGGTTCTCGGCCTTGTTGACCGCTTCGACGTCATGGCGGTCGACTGGCTGCTTGTCGTCGACTGTATTGATTATCTGAACCATCGTTCCCTCGGGAAGCTCAAGCTATATTCGTGTTGTCTAATATAGCGTGGCATCCGTTCTTTGCCGTGTGGCTGGTGGCCGCAGGCGGTGCTGTCAGGCACCTGCGGCCACCTCTGTCGCTATTACTGTGTGGCCTCACCGCCACCGAGGCTGTGAATATAGACCGCGAGCTGCTTGATCGTGGTCTCATCGAGACGGCCGCTCCAGGCCGGCATGACACCATGGCGTGGCTTGTTCACCTGGGCCTTGACCGCATCGACGGTCCCGCCGAACAGCGAGATCGCATCGGTCAGGTTCGGGGCGCCGAGGTCGCGGTTGCCCTTGCCGTCGTCGCCGTGGCAGGCGGCGCAATTTTCCGCGAAGACCGTCTTGCCGCGCTCCGCCGCGCCAGCGTCCGCCTCACCGCCAGACATGGACACCACATAGTTGGCGACGTCGCCGATCTGTTCGGCATTGAGGATGCCGTCAGCGCCGAAGGCCGGCATCTGCGAGTCGCGGGTATCGGAATTGGACGTGTAGCGGATGCCGTTCTGGAGGGTGGTGTGGATGGCGTCCGCCGTACCGCCCCACAGCCAGTCGTCATCGTTGAGGTTTGGATAGCCCGGTGAACCCGCGGCACCCGAACCGTGGCATTGCACGCAGTTCACCTTGAAGGCGGCAGCACCGCCGGCAATGGCGAAGTCGCGCATGGCGTCATCCTTGATGATGTCATCAACGCTGGCCGCCGCGATCTTGTCGAGGTCGGCCTTCTGGGCGGTCTTGGCGACCGCGATCTCGGCCGCGACATCAGCCCGCGAACTGTAGCCGAGGATGCCGGGCGTGGCGCCGTTGATCAGCGGCCAGGCAGGGTAGGCAACAGTATAGGCCAGACCCCAGATCACCGTACCGTAGAAGGTCCAGAGCCACCACTTGGGGAGCGGCGTGTTCAATTCCTTGATGCCGTCCCATTCATGACCGGTCGTCGCTGTGCCGGTGATTTCATCGTGTTCAATTTTCGACATGGGAATCAGTCCTCGGAACCGTTCTTGAGGGGAATGCGCGCAGCCTCTTCATATTGCTTCCGGGAGCCCGGACGGAAAACGAAGAGGGTCACGCCGACGAAGAAGACGAACATGGCAACCAGGGCCCAGCTGTCCGCGAAGTGACGTATTGTGTCATAGCTCATGGCGTCACCTCGATTCCAACTCGGCCTTGAAGGTCGAGAAGTCGACCAGCGTGCCGAGCACCTGCAGATAGGCGATCAGCGCGTCCATTTCCGTCGGCTCTCCAGCCTGCCCATCGAAGTTGCGGGCCTGGGCCTTCGGATAACGGGCCACGACGTCGTCAGCGCCCTCGCCGCTGGCCTGGGCCCTCATGTCGGCCTCGGCGTTGGCGATCATCTCCTCGGTATAGGGAACACCGACGAGCGACAGGGTCTTGAGGTGGTCGCCGAAGCCCTTCACCTTGACTTCCTTGTGCATGAGGAAGGCGTAGCCGGGCATGACCGATTCCGGCACCACGTTGCGCGGGTTCATCAGGTGCTCGCGTTGCCAGTCGTCCGAGTAGCGGCCACCGACGCGGGCGAGGTCAGGCCCCGTCCGCTTCGAGCCCCATTGGAAGGGGTGGTCGTACATCGACTCGGCGGCAAGGCTGTAGTGGCCATAGCGTTCGACCTCGTCGCGGAACGGACGGATCATCTGGCTGTGACAGACATAACAGCCTTCGCGGATGTAGATGTTGCGGCCGGCCAGTTCCAGCGGCGTGTATGGCCGCATGCCCTCGACCTTCTCGATGGTGTTTTCGAGATAGAAGAGAGGGGTGATCTGGACCAGGCCACCGATGGTGACCACGATGAAGCTGAGGATCAGCAGCAGCGTGGCATTCTTTTCAATTGTTTGATGGTTCATGGCACATATGTCCTTGATGTCTTATGCCGCAGCCGGAACGCCCGTGGGCGCTTCAGCGCGCGTGTCGCCACGCACCGTGCGATAGAGGTTGTAGATCATGATCAGCGCGCCCAGCAGGAACAGCAGTCCGCCGAAAGCACGGATGACATAGTAGGGATGCATCGCCTCGACGGTTTCCGCGAAGGAGTAGACGAGGAAGCCCTGATCCGAATACTCGCGCCACATCAGGCCCTGCATGATGCCCGAAACCCACATGGCAGACGCATAGACCACAATACCGAGCGTGGAGAGCCAGACGTGCCAGCTGACCAGGCGCAGGGAGTAGACCTCCTTACGGCCCCACAGCTTGGGGAACAGGTAGTACATGGCGCCCATGGAGACCATGCCAACCCAGCCGAGCGCGCCGGAATGC
>JAGRLX010000282.1 GCA_020441605.1 Alphaproteobacteria bacterium | reverse complement strand
CTGGTTGATGAAAATGACCATGCAATTTGTTCGCGAGATCGAACCGGTCAGCTTGCGCAAAGCCTGGCTCATCAGGCGGGCCTGCAGGCCCGGCAACTGATCACCCATCTCCCCCTCGATCTCCGCCCGTGGCGTCAAAGCCGCGACCGAATCGATGACCAGCACCTCGACCGCGCCAGAGCGCACCAGCGTATCGGCGATCTCCAGCGCCTGCTCGCCCGTATCGGGCTGCGACACCAGCAGATCATCGACATTCACGCCAAGCTTTCTGGCGTAGATCGGATCCATGGCATGCTCGGCGTCGATAAAGGCGCAAATGCCGCCCCGCTTCTGAGCTTCGGCGATAGTCTGCAAGGCCAGCGTGGTCTTGCCGGACGACTCCGGTCCGTAAATCTCGACAATACGGCCCTTGGGCAATCCACCAATTCCCAGGGCGATATCAAGCCCCAGGGAACCGGTTGAAATCGCTTCGATTTCCAGCGCCGTGTTGGCGCCGAGTTTCATGATCGAGCCCTTGCCGAACGCTCGCTCGATCTGGCTCAAAGCCGCATCCAATGCCTTGTTCTTGTCCATGGAAGAATTCTCGACGACCCGAAGATTCGATTGCCCCATTGCTCTACTCCTTAATTTCACAAGGGTCTACCAGACGCGGCCGGCACATATCGTTCACCGGTGTTTGTATAATGTTCTAATTTTGTTCGATTTGCAACAATTAAATTATCTCATTGATTTGTTTCGGATTTTGAGAGCAAGATTCCGATCCGCCAAAGAACAAAGCGAGGCCATGAGACAACGGTCGCGAACGGTGGCAGTTGCATATATCTCGTGGCCAACCACTCACTCTGCGGGCATATTGATTTGCCCTCACCACCCAGACCGCATTCCTTCAAGAGTGATTAATAAACCATACATATGATCAAGGCCTTACACTTTCACATTGGACGGAAGGTTAGCATGGTTGTCTTTCGGATGGGCGCACAACCGAGTCGACAGCTAGCGGACCGCTGATGAGAACTCGATGATGCATTACGCGGCTCCGATCCTTGCGTTCAATGATCCCTGGCACGATTCTTCTTTCTTCTTCAGCGGCAGAGGATCTGTAGTGCATGTGGAGTGCGAGCGCCGTTCGCGGCGAAAGCATGACTACATCAACCCGATATTGGCGTTCTGCGATCTCTATCCAGACCTGATCGAATCCTTTGAACACATCGCCGTCCACGAAGGGGGCGTAGTCACGCAATATCTGCGACATCTGGTTCGCGTGAAGGCCGAAGGGGGCACTGCTGCGGATCTCCCGCCGATGCCAATGGGTGAGGACTGGCTCGTTCAGAATTTTGGCCCGGCATCTTTCCGCAACGACACCGACAACACACACCGTTTCATCAGGCACTTAATGAAGGCGCCGGTCTCGATATATTTCTGCGGTCATCATGGCGCACATGCCGCCAACGCCTTCTATTCGTCAAACTTCGACTCGGCACTGAGCGTCACCCTGGATGGCGGTGGTCTTGATCTCGACATGACGAGGGTCGGAACGAATGCAATTCGCGAAGACCTCGTCAATCATCCCTCGGTGAATCGCCGGCAACTCTACGGTTCCGTCTACAATTGCCGCGACAATCGTTGCACCCCCCTCTTCCAGTTGATGAAGACGTCGATTGGAACCATGTGGCACAGAGTCGTCACCGGCCTGCTAGAATTGAAAGAAGGTGAGGAGGGTACGGCCATGGCCATGGCGGCCCTGGGCGATCCCGCGAGATTCAGGATCTGGATTGATCGACCATGCGCAGTCTACCGCCAGAACTATGCGCTGGAACCTGCCCAACATGCCGAAATCGCCAGCTGGCTCGAAGAGGCGCGTCGCCAGATCGTCACCGACCAGGACCGCTATGACGTTGCGGCGGCGCTGCAGGCAGGAACCGAGGCGCGGGTGCGGGCGTTTCTGACGCAGCATGTCACGCGTGATGTCAGCCGCTTGTGCCTCTCCGGCGGAACATTTCTCAATTGCCAGATCACCGGCAAGATCCGGGACTGGTTCCCATGGCTCGATGATATCTTCATTCCCCCTGCGCCCTATGATGGTGGCCTGTCGATCGGCGCCGCGCAACTCGTCCACCACGAGGTCCTCGGAGCCCGCGACCGGATCTCGGGCAGCGGCCTCGCACCCTTCGCGCTGGGCCGCAGCTACGACCGGGCCGATGTGGTTGCTGCAGCCGCGCGCCACGGTCTTCGCTTGAGCGAAGCAGGTCCGGAAGCCTTCATCGAACGGGTCGCAGCGGGCGAGGCTGTGGGTCTTTTCCAGGGCGGAGCCGAATCTGGCAGGCGAGCCCTAGGGCACCGAAGCATCATCGCCCACCCGGGGATCGCCGGCCTAAAGGACCGGCTCAACAGCGCCATCAAGCACCGGCAGTGGTTCAGGCCTTTTGCACCGATGGTTCTGGCCGAAGAGGTTCATGACTGGTTCGACTGCCCGCCAGGTTTCACCTCGCCCTACATGTCGTTTGCGGTTCCGGTAAAGGCAGCCCGGCGCGATCTGATCGCCAATGTGGTCCATCTCGATGGTACGGCGCGGCTGCAGACCGTGCATCGAGGCCTGAGCCCGGCACTTCACGGCCTGCTCAGCCTGTGGCACCAGCGCAGCGGAATACCGGTGCTGCTCAACACCTCGTTCAATGATCGCGAGCCAATCGTCGAAACACCGGACGACGCACTCGCAACCTTTGCCCGTACACCCATCGATGCCGTCTACTTCGCAGATCACAACCTGATCGCCACCAAACAGCCAAAAGCCACAATGGCCGCACGATGACAACGAATTTCGCCTCTACGTCAGACACGGCCTGGACACGGCCGATTCTGGCCTTCAGCGACACCTTCCATGACACTTCGTTCTTCTTCGGCACATTTCAGGGCATGGTACACGGTGAGAGTGAGCGATACTCGCGTCGCAAGTACGACTATGTCAATCCGATGCTTGTGTTCTGCGATCTACATCGTGAACTCATCGAAGAATTCCAAGATATCGCCATCGTCACGGGAGGGCCCGTCGCGCCCTACCTCCGGCAGCTGATGCGCATCAGAGAGAGAGACCCGAAGATAGACCCGGCAAACTTTCCGCCTTTGCCTCTCGGCCATCCCTATCTCGTCAAGAACTTTGGATTACCTGCGAGCCGCAATGACACGCCCGCCGCACGCGCCCTCGTCAAGCATCTGCTGCGTGAGGACGTCACCATTCACATTTGCGGTCATCACGCCTGTCACGCCGCTAATGCCTATTATTCATCCAGTTTCCGTGATGCCTTGGTGGTAACGCTCGACGGCGTCGGATTTGACTTCGTACCCCAGTCCGAAGCCGTCAATGTCATCCCGCTTTCCAGGAAGATCCCCGAACAACAGGTCTATGGTTCGGTCTTCGTCTGTCGGGACAATAACATCAGCCTCAAGCACCAGCTCAAAGCCTTTTCGATCGGATGGATGTGGACGCGGGTCGTAACGGAGGCACTTGGCCTGAAGGATGGAGAGGAAGGTACGGCCATGGCCATGGCGGCCCTGGGCGATCCGATCAGGTTCCGCCGCCACATCGACGTGGACTGCGCCAGTTATCCCGGCCCCGGCATTCAGACCGATGACCAGAAGGCACGGCTCGCCGACTGGATATCGACGCTCAACCAGAACATCGTCACCGACCAGGACCGCTAT
>JAGRLX010000281.1 GCA_020441605.1 Alphaproteobacteria bacterium | reverse complement strand
GATGCGGGTGTAGATATTGCCGAAGGCCCGCAACGCGAACAGGTCTGCGGCGTGTTTCACGTCCTGGAAGACGTAGGCCGTGGTCTGGTAGATCGGCGTGATCCGCGCCCCTGTTGCCGGATCCGGCGAACCGCCTGCATGCAGCGCCAGCGTGTCGAAACCAGGTTGTCTGTCGGCCATTTTCGTCTCCCATCAAGCTGTTGAAGATCGAAACTTAGCCCGGCCGGACCCAAACGACAATCGCCGTAATGTAAGTAAGCCGCCCGTCAGTGCGGACTCATCCGCCTCAGCAGGCCATCGCGATTGATGAACTGGTGTTTCAGGGCCGCAACTACATGAAGGATGATGAGCACCATGGCGATCTTGCTGCCGACCTCATGGATATCGCCCGCGAAGTCACCGCCGCCGGGCGAGGCTGGCATATCCACCAGACCGAGGAGACGGACGCCGGCCATTGCCGAATGCTCTTCGACGAATTCACCGAAAGCGAACCAACCCGTGAGCGGCAGACCAATCATCAGGACGTAGAATGCCGCATGGACAATCTTGGTGATCATCACTTCCCACGGCGCCATGGTCGCGGGCAGGGGCGGCGGCGGATTGATCACCCGCCAGAGCACCCGAACCACGGTGAGCAGCAGAATGATGATGCCGATATTGACATGGAGTGAAGGGAGGAACGTACTGGCAATACCCTCGTTCTCGCCGCGCTCGCCCGTCTCCATCAGTTCTTCGCCGAAGAACACCATGAAGATCATCAACGCAGCCGTTATCCAGTGAATGGCAATGGCGACACGATCGTATTTCGTCTGGGACGGGAGTGATACTGATGTCATGGATGATAGCCTTTGTTATTTGTGCGGCGGTCTACGCTCGGCACCTTGCAGTCTGGGTGACAATCGGCGCATGTGCGCATCTCCACCTTGCTTTGTGTCAATTTGGCCGACGTCAATATACCTTGGCGCCGATGCCCAGGCTCTGCACCTTACCGCTCGCGTGAAGTGTCTGCTTTCGTGACGAAATGATGCCCGAATTCCCCCCCACCCAGGCCCATTCGCCCGACAACTTTCCATATTCCATCTTGGGGCAGCGGTTCATCACCACCTGCAGTCCGGCGGCTTCCGCCCTGGCCGCGGCGTCATCGTTCCGGACACCGAGCTGCATCCAGATCACCTTGGGCGGGGGGACAAGGGCCAGTGCCTCTTCGGTGATTTGGGCGGCCATTTCGGAGTTGCGGAATATGTCGACCATGTCGATGGGCTTCGGGATATCCTTCAGCGAGGGATAGACAGTCTGTCCGAGCAAGGTCTGGCCTGCAAGACCGGGGTTTACCGGAATGACGTCGTAACCCTTGTCCAGAAGGTATTTCAGCACGAAGTAGGATGGCCGCACCTCATTGCTGGAAGCACCCACCAGGGCGATGGTCTTCACGGATTGCAGGATGGAACGGATGTAGTCGGCAGGATAGTCGTCGTGATTCATGGCAGTTGGATGTGACCTGTGTCATCGAGCGGAAAGAATGGATTGTGTGCCACCTCCCAGAGATGGCCGTCGGGATCGGCAAAATAGCCGGAATAACCTCCCCAGAATACGCTCTGGGCAGGCTTGACGATGCGGGCGCCAGCGGCTTCCGCGTGGTCCATAATGGCGTCGACGGCCGCTTCGCTCTCGGCATTCCAAGCGAGGGACACGCCGCGAAACCCAGGGGCGCCGGACGTCTCCAAATGGGCATCCTCGGCAAGGGCCTCGTGCCCGAACAAGCCGAGCACGACGCCGTTGGCATCAAAGAAGGTGACATGCCGATTGCTGGCGCTGGAAGCCTGGAGTCCGAGCCGTTCGTAGAAGGCGCGGGCGCGTGCCATGTCGATAACACCAAGCGTCACCAGGTTGATCCGGGGGTTCACTCCTCGTCGCTCCACACAGGTTCCCGCTTTCCGATGAAGGCCGCGATGCCTTCCGTGGCATCCCGCGTCAGCAGATTATCGGCCATAACCCGGGCCGTATAGGCATAGGCCTCTTCGAGCGGCAGATCGAGCTGGCGGTAGAAGGCCTCCTTGCCGGTCTTCACCGTGACCATGGATTTCGAAGCGATCTTCCGTGCCATTGCATCGACCTTGGCAGCAAGGTCGCCGGGTGCGACTGACCGGTTGACGAGTCCGATCCGCACCGCGTCCTCGGCCGAAATGAGATCGCCAGACAGCAGCATTTCCATCGCATGCTTTTGGCTGACATTTCGGGACAGGGCCACCATGGGCGTGGAACAGAACAGGCCGATGTTGACGCCCGGCGTGCAGAAGCGGGCAGTCTCGGATGCATAGGCCAGATCGCAGGAGGCCACGAGTTGACAGCCCGCCGCGCTGGCGAGGCCCTGCACCTGGGCGATCACCGGTTTCGGATGCCGCACGATCGAGGTCATCAGTTTTGCGCAGGTTGCAAAGAGCTTGGTGAAATAGGCAGCGCCCCGATCGGCATCGGCACGGCGGGCTGTGATCTCCTTCAGGTTGTGGCCCGACGAGAACACTGGGCCCGTGGCCGCCAGCACGATCACTCGCACCTCGCGATTCAACGCGGCGGCGTCCAGCGCCGCCTGGAGTTCCGTCATCATTGCCTCGGAGAGGCTGTTGCGGCTGCTTTCATCATTGAGCGTCAGGCGGAAAATACCATCTGCGCGGTCGTGGAGGAGAAGCGGACTCATTCTTCGACGATATCGATCTGCTTCAGCTTTTCGCCATAATCAGCATCGGCCATGAGCTCTTCCACGACCTTGCGATTATTCTCCGAGGGGATCATGGCCTTCAGCGACGCGATCATCCGGTCCTTCATGTCCCGCGCGAGTTCAGGATCGGCTTCCAGTTCCGATATCTGCTGCTGAATGTCGGCGCTCTGGTCGTCCACCACGCCTGTATAGGCAAAGCCCAGCGTGGTGATCGCCAGGTTCCAGTCATTCACATTGGCGAACCCCGCGGCCTTGATGTCAGCCTCGAAAGCCTGGCCTTCCGGATTCTGGTCGACGAAATCCTGGAGGTTCTCGTAAGATTCGAGATCGGCGTTCTCGTATTTCGTGCGCACCAGCAAGTACGAATCGAGTGCCCGCTTGGCGATGTCGGTGGTCAGTTCCATGACTTCGATGACCGGGATCTCGCCGAGACTGATGTCGCCGGGCGGCATGTCATCGTCCTGGGACGAGGACTGGCCGGAATCGGGGAGGTCGGCGGAGGGTGCACCCGGCTCGTCCGGGGCCACGCCTTCATCGGAGCCATCGGGGTTTGCCGGCGGAAGTGGCACCGGGTCCTCCGCGCCATCCACCTGAGCCAGCCTGATGGCTTTCTCGTCCTGGACATGCGAGACGGCCCAGGCCGGGCCACTGCTGCAAAGTCCGATCAACACGAGGAGTATGATGCCGCGCATGGTTCTCCTTCCCCCAAAGCACCGGTACACTAATCCATGCCGCAGCAAAGGGGAATGATTTTGGCGGCGGCATGGCGCTGCAGGGCCGTGCACCCCATGCAAAGCGAGGTAATATGATACCACATTAAAAACACATAGTGTTTCAGGGGTATTTCTTGACAGATCAGCCGTCATTCGGTAACGACCGACGCACATTGGGCGGCAGGCGGTTAAACCGCCCCGGCGTCCAGCAAATGCAATAGATAGACTGTATATCACCCTCAGGACCAGAGACACTCGGATGAAAACCTACACGGCGAAAGCCAAGGACATCGTGAAGGACTGGGTGCTGATCGACGCGGAAGGTCTGATCGTCGGCCGTGCGGCCGCCATCATCGCCAATCGTCTGCGCGGCAAGCACAAGCCGACCTTCACGCCACACATGGATTGCGGCGACAACATCATCGTGATCAACGCGGAAAAGATCGTTCTCACCGGTCGCAAGAACGAGCAGAAGACCTATTATTGGCACACCGGTTTCCCAGGCGGCATCAAGGAGCGCAAGGCTGGCAAGATCCTTGAGGGCAAGCATCCCGAGCGTGTGCTCGAAGCAGCCGTCAAGCGCATGCTGCCAGGCGGCCCGCTGAAGCGCCAGCAGATGACCCATCTGCGCATCTATGCCGGTTCGGCCCATCCCCATGAGGCCCAGAATCCCAAGAAACTCGATATTCGGGCGATGAACCCAAAGAACGCGGTGAGAGGCTAAGACATGGCTGAACAGACAACACTCGCCGACCTCGGCAAGGCCCTGGGAATGGCGCCTGCCGCCCAGGCAGCTGCACCGGCCAAGCCCAAACTTGACGCGAAAGGCCGTGCCTATGCCACTGGCCGCCGGAAGGATGCGATTTCCCGCGTCTGGGTGAAGCGTGGCTCGGGCAAGATCACCGTCAACGGCAAGACCATCGAAACCTATTTCGCCCGCCCGGTTCTGCGCATGCTGGTTCAGCAGCCGCTGGTATTGGCCAATCGCGCCACCCAGTTCGATGTGGAATGCACCGTGACCGGTGGTGGGCTCTCGGGCCAGGCTGGTGCAGTGCGCCATGGTCTTTCGCGCGCCATGACCTATTTCGAGCCCGAGCTTCGTTCGGTTCTCAAGAAGGCTGGGTTCCTCACCCGTGACAGCCGCGCAGTGGAGCGCAAGAAGTACGGCCGTGCGAAAGCCCGCCGCAGCTTCCAGTTCTCGAAGCGCTAGGCTTCACTACAAGTATTCGTGCGGACGGCCGGAGTTTTCTCCGGCCGTTTTCGTTTTGGCTCAGGCCTTCGGGGGAAACTGGGCGCCGGGCGTCGATTGCGAGATCGCCAGTTCCTCATCGTTCATGTCGGGCAGGATATCGCCGAAGAGGGGGGTCGACAGGTAGCGTTCGCCGGTGTCTGGCAACATGCAAAGAATGTTGGACCCTGCGGGCGCACCCTGCGCCACCTTGAGTGCGGCCGCAAAAGTGCCACCCGCGGTGATGCCGACGAAAATGCCTTCCTTCTGGGCGAGATCCTTGCTGCAGGCCATCGCTTCCGGGCCGGTGACGGTCAATACCTCGTCGAAAAGTCCCTGTTCGACAGCATCTCCGGTGATCTTCGGTACGAAGTCCGGGCTCCAGCCCTGCATCGGATGGGGCTTCCAGGCGGCATTGGGTGTGGCGGCTGTGCCATCGGCATTGCGCGCCTGGGGCGACTTCGACGTGAGCATGGGCGCATCCGCCGGTTCGCATACGACGATACGGGTATCGGGCCGCTCCTTGCGCAGAACGCGCGCAACACCTTTCAGCGTTCCGCCAGTGCCAAATCCCGTGACCCAGTAGTCCAGCCTTTCGCCGTCGAAATCGTCAATGATCTCACGCGCTGTGGTGCGGGAATGCATGTCGGGGTTGGCATCGTTTTCGAATTGCCGGGTCAGGAACCAGCCATGGGCCTTGGCCAACTCAGTGGCCTTTCGCACCATGCCGACGGCGCGTTCGGCAGCCGGCGTCAGCACTACCTTGGCTCCGAGAAAGCGCATCAGCTTGCGACGCTCGACGCTGAAGGTCTCGACCATCGTGACCACCAGCGGGTAACCCTTCTGGGCGCAGACCATGGCAAGTCCGATGCCGGTGTTGCCGCTGGTTGCCTCGATGACCGTCTGGCCTGGCTTCAGCTCACCGCTTTTCTCGGCCGCCTCGATCACCCCCAGGGCGAGGCGATCCTTGACCGATCCCAGCGGATTGAAGGCCTCAATTTTTACAAAGAGATTGACGTGTTCCGGAGCAAGACGGTTGATCCTGACAACAGGGGTGTTCCCGACGGTTTCGAGGATATTGGCATAAAGATGGGCCATGGGCGTGTCCTTCCGGTTTAGGTGGCTGCGGCGTGAGCCGGAGCGGGCACGCGAACTCCAGCACTCCGGCACCGGATTGTAAAGCGACCGGACGCTGAAACGTGATGTGAATAAGTTGAGGCCCGGGTGGGGGGACCCGGGCCTCGCAAAGGAGTCTGCAGGGGCAGGGGGGGGGAAGCCGCAGACTCAGGTAAGAGGTAGGTTGAGACGGTCGGATTTCAATGGCCTCTGGGACTCCGTCATGACCGGCTCGTTTGTCAGTTTGGTCCCCATCGCCATCCCACGCTCCGGGGAATGGCCGGGAGACGTTCTGAAACCCGATGCCATCATCAGAGCGATGGCAAGTACGAGAATGACGGCCTTTGACATCTTTCCATCCAGCTACAAGCGTTGAACCTGATACGGAACATAGCACGCTGCGGATCAGCGGCGAGTCAAGCCGGAGCACCGTTGCTTGATATAAAAATCCAAATACATCAGTGATGTGAAAAGAGATACGGTGTCCGGATCACCGTCGATCGCGGGATCGTGATCCGAGTGCCTCGCCTATTCGGCCTTGAGCGTGTCGAGATAGGCGATGATGGCCATGATCTCGTCCGGCTCAAAGACAAATTCGGGCATGTCCTTGTGCCCGGTCACGATGCCCTCGGCCAGCGCCTCCTCGAGATTTTCGGGATCGTATCTGCCGACGATGACGCGAAACGGTGGGGCCTTGGGCTCGGGGCTGGCGCTGTCCGCGTCGATTGCATGGCAGCGGGCGCAGTTTGCGCGCAGGATATCGTGGCCGATCAGGATCGGGCTGTCGCCGGTCTTCTCCTGATCCTGGCCCTTGAGGCTCATGATATAGGCGGTCAGCGCATCGGCCTGGGGCTCGGTCACCTCCCAGTCGGGCATCAGCGGATGACGGACGGCGAGGCCGTCCATGAAGCCGTCAGTCAATTCTTCGGGACTGTAGTTCTTGGCCAATTCGCGGAAAGGCGGCGCATCGGTGAGCGGGCTCTCGCCCGCGGCCTCGATGTTGTGGCAGCGGGTGCAATTGATTTCGGACAGACGCTTGCCTTCGGCCAAGGTGCTTTCCTGCGCCACGGCGGGCGCGGCGAGGAACAGGCCGAAGGCAACGATACTCGTGGCGAATCGCATGGGGGTCATTTGACACATTCCATGGGGCGCCATGTTGACGGAGGTCAATGGGTGTTCCGGTCGCGGGTCACCCCTGGAAGAGAAGCGGCGTCGAGAAACGGACGCCGGTTCAGGACGGCGGGTCGAAGAAATAATTAACGGATGGTTAAGTGAATCGTGGCGCAACCTCACACAACGCTAGATTTGACACATGGAAAAGTCAGACTTATGCTGACTTTGAGGTAGATTGTAACTTGACTTAACGTAATTCTAGGGGAAGGCTCTCATGAAATTGGGTCGAGTACTGGCAACAAGTAGTATTCTTGCCTTGTGCGCTGCCGGCAGCGCCTCGGCAGAGATCACGGTCACCACCGCCGAGATTTCCGGCGGGCAGCTGGTGGTCAACGGCACCCGCACCGGCATCGGCACTCCGCCGCAGATGCGCCTGGACGGTCAGTTTCTGACTCCCATCGCCAGCGGCACCGGCGCCTTCAGTTTCAACCTGGTCTATGTTCCCCGCGACTGCGTCGCCACTCTGGAAGCCATCAGGACCGATGGCGGGGTGCGTGAAGCTCTCGACGTGGTGATCGCCAATTGCGGACCGGCCGGCATCAATCCACGCGGTGAATGGAACTCGACCCGAACCTATGTCGAGAATGATGTCGTCACCGGCGGCGGCAATGCCTGGCGGGCCAAGGCCAATGCAAACGTCAACTTGAACAAGCAGCCGTTCAGCAACCCCGACTTCTGGGAGAAGTTCGTAGCCCGTGGTGCCCAGGGCATCCAGGGAGCCACCGGCCCGCAGGGTCCGGCCGGTGCCGATGGTGCACCGGGTGCCGATGGTGCAACCGGTCCCGCAGGTCCGCAGGGTCCGGCCGGTGCCGATGGTGCGCCGGGTGCTGATGGCGCAACAGGTCCGCAAGGTCCGGCCGGTGCCGATGGTGCAACAGGTCCGCAGGGTGACCAGGGTCCGGCAGGTCCGGCCGGTGCTGATGGTGCCACCGGTCCGCAGGGTGACCAGGGTCCGGCAGGTCCGGCGGGTGCCGATGGTGCAACCGGTCCGCAAGGTCCGCAGGGTCCGGCCGGTGCCGATGGTGCGCCGGGCGCTGATGGTGCAACCGGTCCGCAAGGTCCGCAGGGTCCGGCCGGTGCCGGTGGTGCGCCGGGGGCCGATGG
>JAGRLX010000280.1 GCA_020441605.1 Alphaproteobacteria bacterium | reverse complement strand
GTAGTTGTACCAGACCATGTTGGCCACACCGGCCTTTTCGACTGCATCGACCATCTGCCGCGACTCGGCCGCCGACCGCCCAAGAGGCTTCTCGCACATGACCATCTTGCCGGCTTCGGCGGCAGCGATGGCGATCTCCATATGGGTATCGTTCGGACTCGCGATATCGATAAGGTCGATGGACTTGTCGTCGATCAGCTTGCGCCAATCGGTTGCGCTGCTTTCATAGCCCCATTGATCGGCGAATGCCTTGGCCTTGTCTCCGCTGCGGGCGCAAATGGTCTTGAGCACTGGCTGACAGGGCAAATCGAAGAAATGCCCCACTTGTGAGAAGGCGTTCGAGTGGGTGCGGCCCATGAAGCCATAACCCACCATGCCGACATTGAGCTTCTTCTTTGCCATCTCAGGCCACCCATCCATGCTTCTCGCGCACTTTGATCATGGCAGCGAGAATATTGTTCCAGGTCTTCGGGTTCATCATCACTTCCGGCGGGAACATGCAGCCGTCCCAGCATATATGCCGGAAAGCCTTGATCAGATCGCCGTCACGGTCACGCAACCAATAGCCCGCGTGTTTGGTGATATTCAGCTTGCCGTTCCGATCGTCGACCTCGCAGTGATGTCCAGTCTTGTCGTGGTAGCCCAGTCCCTTTACCGTGCCGTCATTCTGAGCGACATGGAAATCGATGGTCCAGGGTCTCAGCGCATCGGTCATCTTCAGCAAGGCCTCATCGAGAACGGCCTTGTCCTTCCAGTCATACTTGTTCGGAAGAAGGCGTGACTTCGAAGCATTGTAGCCCATTGTGAAAAGCAAGGTGTGGGCCATGTCGGCCTGGAAGCCGATGGTTTGTGGCCGGTTCGTTTCCTCGAGCGTGTTGACCATGTCCTTCCACGAGTTCATCCCGCCCCAGCAGATTTCACCCTCACACGCAAGTCGTTCGCCATAGTCAGCCGCAACGCTGCAGGCTTCCCTGAAGGTCCTGGCGATCTTCTTAGTATTGGCCACCGGATCTTCGGCCCAATCGGCCGTGCTGGTGGCCGAATCGATACGGATGACGCCATAGTGCCTGACGCCCAGTTCACGCAGGCGCTTGCCGAGCTTGCACGACTTCTCCACATTGGCTACGAACCTCTTGCGGTCGCTGGCCGAGCCCATGGCTGAACCGCCCCCTACGGGCGGCCATACCGGCGCCACGATCGAACCGATCGAGAGATTGTGTTTCTTCGCCTTGGCAGCAAACTTTTTCACCTCATCGTCGGTGAAGTCGATATTGGTGTGGGGGGCTGCATGAAAGATGTCGATGCCGTCGAATTTCACTCCGTCAACTTCGGCATCGACCGTCAGCTTGATCATGGTGTCAAGGTCGATAGCCGGAATTTCAGGCGATCCGCGGCCCACCAGACCGGGCCACATGGCATTGTGAAGTTTGGGAAAATTGTTCTTACCCGCCATCACGACCTCCCGCGCGGTTTGCTGATTTCGCGATGTTAAACGGAATTCGGGCTTGCTGTCCAGAACTGTTATATTAGTATGACAGTATGTCCTGTGATCTGTCCACCGCCCGTCTTGACCGCTCTCGGCCCTTACGCGACCAAATATACCCGCTGATCCGTACGCTCATTCTGACAGGGGCGATCAAACCGGGTGAGATCATCGATGAAAAGGACATCGCTGCACAGCTCAGCGTATCACGCACACCCGTGCGCGAGGCGGTGAAGAAGCTCAGTGACGAACATCTTGTCGAGGTCATCGCGCAGTCGGCAACGCGCGCCATGCGTATTGACCGAGGCGAAATTCATCAGTCCTATATCATAAGGCGGGCGCTCGAGATGGAGAGCGCTGCGCAAGCCGCTCCGAGAATGAACCAAATTCATGCTGATCAACTCTCTGATATTCTCGCCCAGCATGCCCGCGCAGTCGAGCGCCGCAACTTCGTCGAAGCAATCGAGCATGATGACCAGTTCCATCGTTGCATCGCTGAGATCAGTGGTTTGACGCGCCTCTGGCAGATGATCGAGATTTCAAAGGCGCAGCTCGATCGTTGCCGGCATCTTATGGTTCCCCGCGCAGGTCAGGCCGAGGCCACGCTCGAACAGCATCGAAAAATCATCCGCGCTCTGAATACTCACAATCCCGAAGCGGCACGGCATGCAATGGCCGAACACCTGGATGACGCTTATCGGAGCACCGAATTGGTGCTGGATGGCCCGGGACTTGGTTGATCAGACCGGCGGGCTGAGCCGAAAGTCCGCGCCCTCGGGCAGCGTCTGACCGCCATCCACGACGATCGTTGTGCCCGTGATGTAGTCTGCTTCGTCGGAGGCCAGGAACAATACGGCATTGGCGATATCGCGCGGCGTGCCGAGGCGGCCGAGCGGCACGGCGTCCTCCATCGTCTTGATGAAGGCCGACGAGCGATGCGTCTTCATCCCTTCGGTCAGAATGTTGCCGGGCTCGACACCATTTACAGTGATGCCGTAACCCGAAAACTCCAATGCGGCCGCCTTGATGAATCCATTGATGCCCGCCTTGCTGGCGGAATAATGGCCATGGCCGGGACTTGTGACACGGGGACCGGTTATCGACGATGTAAAGACCATGCGGCCGTATCTTCTGGCCCTCATGTGCGGCAACGCAGCACGTGCTGCAAGAAAAGTGCCCCTCAAGTTGACGCCGAGAACCTGGTCCCACTCCGCTGGCGAGATATTCTCGATCAGTGTCCAAGGATAGACGCCGGCATTCTGCACCAGGATGTCAAGCCCGCCGTAGGCCGAAACAGCCGTGCCGACAGCACGTTCCGCATCGTCCGCCCTGGAGATGTCGGTGCCGATGAAGCGACCGTCGAGGCGCCTGGCCGTGGCTTGACCGGCGTCAACTTCGGTGTCTGCTATCACCACGCGCGCGCCCTCCTCTACGAAGCGCTCGGCAATCCCCTCGCCGATCCCGCGGGCGCCGCCGATCACGAGAGCTACTCTGCCTTCAAGGCGACCTGTCATGCGAACCTCTGTCGAATCTGGATCTTGAGGGTGTCGAGCAGCACGGCGGCCAGCACCAAGAGACCCAGGATCACCTGCGTGTAGTGGGCGGGAAGCCCCATCAGGTTGATTGCCGTCTGGATCGAATGAAGAAGCAGAACGCCGGCATATACGCCGGGAAGCTGGCCGACGCCGCCCTTCAGACTGACACCACCGATAACAACAGCAGCGAAAGCCTGGAAGACCATGCCTACGCCAAGATTCGCAGTGGCGCCGCTGGTGCGAATGGCCAAGAGCCATCCCGCAAGTCCGGCAATGGCACCGGCGAGGACGAAGCTCGTAAGCATCAGTCGGTCAACCCTTATGCCGGCGCGAAAGGCAGCCACTGCATTGCCGCCCACCAGCGTCACATGGCGGCCAAAGGGCGTCTTGGCCATGATGAAACTGAATACGGCGAAGCACAGGATGGCGATCCATGCAATCAGCGGGATGCCGAAGACGGTATCGATACCAATGAATCGGATCGAGGGGGACAGGTCCTGCGCCGATCGGCCGCCGGATATGGCGACCACCAATCCGCGCACCCAAATGTAGGAGGCGAGTGTCACGATGAAGGCCTCGAGGCGCAGCTTGACGACCAGAACGCCATTCAGCATGCCGATGATGCCGCCTACAGCGAAGGCGATCAGCAGCGAAACGGGCAACGCAAGCCATTCTGGCGTCAATGTGATGCCGAGACCGATGCCACGCGAGCAGAAAAGAACGCCGGTGACCATGGCGGCGAGGGCTGCGACCGATTCCACCGACAAGTCCATGTGCCCGGCAATGATGACGATCGCGAGACCGATTGCCATGACACCAGTCATGGTAGAACTTTCGATAATGTTTACGAAAATGCCGGCCTGGAAAAAGTTCGGCACGAAGATCGAAAAGGCGATCAACATCACCGCGAGCATGAACCAGGCGAGGTGATCGAGGACGAATTCGGCAATAGCCCGCTGGCGGGATGTAGTCATGACCGTTCCGTGTACGGATGAGGTGCCCGGCCACCATGCAGCCGGGCAATGTTTCTCACTTGTGTCCTATTCCACCGGTTTGATCGGGTCGGTCGGTGCCTTGAGGTTGCCCCAGAAACGCGCCTCATCGACATTGTCCTTGGTGATCGCGGCACCGGGAATCTTGATGTTCGGACCCCAGCTTTCGATGGTCAGTGTCGATTCAAGCCCCAACACATTATAGGTGCCAGGCTTGATCTCCTGCTTGTTCACCACCTTGTCGGCAAACATGGCGAGAGCCGCTGCCTGAGCATAGAGTGGTTGTTCGACCTCGACGTTGAGCCAGCCCTTGCGGATGAGATCGAGGCCAACGGGTGCGCCGTTGGATGACATCAACATGACATCGCCCGGCTTTTTACCCTTGGCTTCGAGAGCAGCGACGGCTGCCACCGAAAGATGGGCGGCGTGCAGGAAGATCAGGTCGATGTCAGGGTTGGCCACGATCTGATCCGAGACGATGGTACCGGCGTTGGATGCCTCCCACTGCATGGCAGGCAGGGTGATGATCTGGACGCCGGCGAACTCCTTCATCTTTTCCTCGAAGCCCTTCTGGATGTCGAGGGTGTAGGGGTCAGCCGGATCGCCCAGCACCTGAAGGATCTTGCCCTTCACATCGCCCTTGCGCTCCTTGAGCAGGCGCTGGGCTTCGCCGGCGGCCACGTATCCGATTTCCACCGTGCCGGCCACGGACGTGAAGTCCGACGGCGTCGAGGTGATCTGGCGATCGAATTCCATGACCGGTATTCCGGCGGCACGCGCTTTCTCGATTGACGGCTGGAGCGCATTGAAGTCGACGGCGGCAAGGATGATCGCCGCCGGCTTCTGCAGGATGGTGTCGTTCATCTGGCTCTGCTGCAGGTCGGTCTTGTTGTCGGCGTTGAGCGTGACGACCTCGTAGCCTACGTCAGCCATGAATTTGGTGATCGAGGAAACTGACTCGGTCTGGAACTCGTCAAGCAGGGTCGGGACCATGTAGTAGATCTTGCCTTTCATCTCGGCGAAGGCTGGAGTTACGACACCCATCGCGGCAAGCGCGATCGACATGGTCAGTAGTCGGCGAAGGCGGTTCATGTAGACGTCTCCTTTGCTGTTGTGACTCATGGGCCATTCGGCCTCGTTTATTGGGCTGGTCCGTCGAGCGAACCGCCGGTAATCATCGCAACGACCTCATCGAGGTTTGTATCCTTTCGCGCCACATCGCCGGCCACAACGCCTTGGCGAATGACCACGATCCGATCCGCAACCTGTAAGGCCTGCGCCATAATGTGAGTTATGACGATGATGCCGATCCCCTGGGCCGCAATACGCCGGATCATGTCGAGCCCGCGCCTGGTTTGTTCTACGCCAAGAGCCGCAAATGGTTCATCGAGCAACACGAGCTTGCCACCCCAATGGACGAAGCGGTTGAGTTCGATCGCCTGGCGCTGGCCACCCGAAAGATATTCGACATTGGTGCGCAGACTGGGGATCTTCGTACCAGCACTTGCCATGGCCTTGCCCACGGCTTCTTCCATGGCCTTTTCCTGCAGCACGGGAATACCGAAGTAACGCTTCACGATCTCGCGGCCCATGAAGAAATTGGCCACGACGTCGACGTTGGTGCAAAGCGACAGGTCCTGGTAGACCGTCTCGATGCCTGCCGCCTTGGCCTCGGCCGGAGAGTTGAAGCGTATTTCCCGGCCCTCGAACACCATGCGGCCCGAGGTCGGCTGCAAGCCGCCGGCGATGATTTTAACGAGTGTTGACTTGCCGGCGCCGTTGTCGCCCAGCAAGGCGACAACCTCGCCGCGGCGAATGTCGAAGCTGACGCCGCGGAGTGCTTCGATAGCGCCAAAGTTCCGGGTAATGTTATCGAGGCGCAGGAGCGGATGTTCCGAGGTCATGCCGCCTCCACGGGGCGCTGTATTGAACCCGCTTCGCCAGAACCAAACATGGTACCGCTGCGCGGCGAGAGCACCCCTGCGATCGCCAGGGCGGCCGCGCCGCGCAAGACCGCATCGGGCCCACTTGCGGAGGGAATGACACGTGGGGCCGTGCGGTGTCTGCGCTGGGAGATTGAGTTCGGCAACGGCTCCAGGCGCGCCAAGACCTGGGCCAGCGCGTTCGTGTCGGTCCCGCCGCCGACGATGACGGTTTCGGGATCGAACAAATTCTCGATGATGGCAATCGCCGACCTCAGCAGAGGCACCGCCTCCAAACACCATCCATCGAGACCCGTGGATCTTGCGCGGCGCTCGTAAGCTTCAAGTGAGACATAGCGCTCAAGGCAGCCCCGGTTGCCACAGGGACAAGGTTCACCATCTGGTACCAGTGGCAGATGGCCGATCTCACCGGCATTACCAAAACTTCCGCGCAGTGTCTGGCCATCCTGCACCATGCAACCGCCCAGACCCACGCCAAAATACAGATAGTAGAAGTCACGGAAACGCCGGCCTTCGCCATAGAGCCTTTCGCCAAGCGCGGCGGCCGCGTGATCCATCTCGATGAAGGATGGACGGCCGATGAGTTCCGCCAGTCGCCGCTGGACAGGAACACCTTTCCAGCCCTCAAGGGTCGTCGGCCCGACGAAACTCATGGACTCAACATCAAAGGGCCCGGGCATGGCCAGGCCCGCACCGAGGACTCGGCCCTTGATATGGCTCGGGCGCCGGTCGAGCATTTCACTGATCGTCCCGAATGCGGCCTCAGGATCGAGGCGCTGCTTGCGTCGCGCGTCGCGCCGGACAATTTCTCCGGCCAGATTGACCAAAGCCAGTTCGACCCCCCACGGCGTGACATGGACGCCGATGGCAAGCCCTCCTTGCGGATTGATGGTCAAATTGGTGGCGGGATATCCCCTGCCCCGCGGCTCGGCCCGGGCACCAATCACGAAGTCCAGTTCATCCAACTCGCGAATGATATTGGAAACGGTCTGCACCGTGAGGCCCACCCGGCGGGCGATTTCGGCGCGGGCGATCGGCCCATGAAGCCGGATGGTTTCGAGCACGAGACGGCGATTATACGGCCTGCCAAACTCCTGATTGGTGCCCCTGAGACCCATTCGGCCACCTCCAACGCATGAGAATTGCACGGAAGCAGGATTAGCTCAAACGGTTTTCAAAAATAATCCACCGGCGCTATCGGGTCAGCCATCGCGCGAGCGCATCAAGACAACGACCAGGGCAAGCGCCACGACCATTGCCACCGCCAAAAGGCTAAAAGCCCGGTCAATGCCAAAGTTTGCCGCTACCAGGCCAAAAGCCCAGGGTGCAAGCGCCCTGGGCAAGCCCGATATAAGCGAAACAAATCCCAGGCCACCGGCTCTGTTGGCCGGAACGAAGCGGGCGGCCACCGCGAATATGCATGGCACCAGCACAGCCGTCCCAAGGCCCACTGCGGCGAAGGCTGCGACATTCATCGCGAAATTGCCGGATAAGCCCATGACGGCAAATCCCGCGATCGCAATCAGCAACGAACCGATCATCAAGGGCAGGTCACCGAAGCGCGCCCTAAGGGAATCTCCCGGGAATCGCACTGCCGCATTGCAGAGACCGAAGAAGGCTGCCCCTAGTCCTGCGATTGCGGCCAGAGACGGGGCAATCTCATCCAGCAACTTCGCCGACCACAAAAGTGCTGCGGTTTCCCCGGCAATGATCAATCCCGCCGATACGCCGAGCAACACAAGCGGCGTCTTGTTTGGCAGAGCCATGATCCGTGCGGCACGACCACTGGCGAGCGGACGTGCAGGGACGGCCCGCCACACCGTGAGCCAAGCCAGACCAAAGCTCAGACAGCTTCCCAAAGCCGCCGCCCAGGGGCCATACTCGACCGACGCGAAACTCGAGAGAATCGCGGAAATTGCGACTGCGGCTGACGCTGCCCCATGGAAGGCCGTGAAGACCGGGCGCCGCATATCATGCTCGATGGCTGTAGCTTCGGCATTCATGAACAGGTCGAGCAGACCGAACAGGGTACCCATAGCAATGATGGCGGGGAAGAACCACACGGGCGACTGGCTGGTGAGGAAGGCGAAAAGGAAAGTGGCGAGGAGCGGCAAGGCGAGGAGGAGCACAGCCCGATTGCTTGCCTTGCGAGCCACCACCCCGCCCATTGACATGGCCGCAACGGTCGCGAAGGTCGACAATGTCAACCCCAAGCCGAAGGACTGGCTGTCCACGTGGGCCGCGCGCAAGACCGAAGGCATGGAACCAGCGAGGGTGCCGATGGCCACGCCAAAGCTGGCGAATACCAGCATGATTGCCGCCCGGGGGCTGAGGATGGCGGAGGGATTCGACATGGGTTGCGGACATTAGACGCGATATTGCAGTGCAGCAATTCACTTTGCCACAGGGCGATCACATGGCCACGATGCATTTCACGAATGGTTTGGTCCGGGTCTCGAACAGGGGCCGCCAGGCTTTTCGCACCTTTCGGACCAAAGCTGCTTTCCGCTGTCGGAGAGCCTGCGTTACCTGGGGCGGCAAAGCGAGATTCTGACTCTTGGCCAAGGCCTCGAGCTCGTCCAGATCGTTGATGTCACCCAATAACTCGCGCAGTCGATTGAGCGCATCGATCCGATCGGTTGGTTCGCGGTTCAATATGTTTCCAAGCAGTTCAAGATGATGCAGATGGTGTATCACAAGCTTGCGGGCGTCGTGCAATGCCTCCGCCTTCCCGCTTTTCGCCGCCGCCCTCAGATCCTTCCTCGCTTTCCGGTAGGTGTTGGCAAACGCCTTGGCAATCGGACGCGCCGCGTCATCATTCAGTCTCCAGCTATCGAACTCGGCCCTTATCCCCTCAACGGCAGCCAGGGCTCGTTCTATCGATACGGCCAGCGCGTCCTGATCCGCGTGCCGCGTAAGGTAGGCATTCAACAGCACTTTCAAACCATGGTTTTTTGGTAGGCCGGCCTCGATCTTTGCCAGAGCTGCCGACAGGGCCTCCGCACGGCGCGGAGCAGCCAGAGCGTCAGCCGCTTTCTTGAGTGCCCGATCCGCGCTATCCGACTGCGACTTACCAATGGCTGTTTTCAGTAGCCGGACGAGGCTCCGCAACCGTTTTATGCGACGGCGCGCACCATGGACCTCCGCGCCAACAGCCGCTGCAGCCAGGTCGGTGAACAATCCATCCAGAAGGGACCTCGCGCGACGCAGAATCGCCAGTTGTTCGCCTTGCCGCTCTATCCGTCGCTTCAGGTCAACCATTGGACCATCCCAATGGCAAATGACTGGCCTCAAATCTCGTCACAATCAATAACTTTCGGGAAATATCAATGACTTTCCGGAAAACCGACAATCATTTCAAGAAACCTGTTTCTAGGGGGTTCACAAACCCTATGGCGATTGCTACATAGCCCTCGCGTTTATGACGCGGGATGGAGCAGCCCGG
>JAGRLX010000279.1 GCA_020441605.1 Alphaproteobacteria bacterium | reverse complement strand
TGCAAATTCTGCTGCAACATCAGATTGTTGTGTAAATGCGTTAGACCAACGCATGATGTGCGGACCGAGTTGGAAGGTCTGGTCCGGTCGACGGATCAGCAGTTCGAGCCTGACCAGCGTGTTGCACAGCATATGCACGGAACTCTTTGCGATGCCGAGATCGCGAGAGAGTTCCGATAGGCTGAGATAAGACCGAGTCCGCGCCACCAGATCGAGAATCCGGGAGGCTCGCTCAACGGCGGGCACAAGGTTCGGTTTCCCTTCGTGTCGGTTCATCACCGGCTCCGAATTCACCCTTGACAGCAATCTGGCTCACTGCCTACCGTTCTGTCTACTGAATTCTGTTCAATATATTGAACAGCGGTCATGGTTGATATGGGCGACAAAACCTCATGATCGCTCCGGGGCGGCCTGGGGAAGTCGGCATATGTGGCTTTTGGGAGGAAGGCACATGGCGATGACAGTTAGGGATTGGGCCGTCCGCTTCACAGAAGCCTCCGATCGCGATCAGACGATCGGCGCCATGGCGCGCTACTTCACCTGCACGTACCTCTGGGACATGGGCACCGCCAAGGTCATCGTGCGTATGATCGACGGCAGGGTGGAGGAGATCAACATCGATCCCGCCCCGATGGACGCATACGATTTCGCGCTGCGCGCTAGTCCGCAAACTTGGCGCGAATTCGCCCGCCCGGTTCCCGAGCCGATGTACCACGGCATCTGGTCCGCCAGCTTTCGCCGAGATCTGAAGATCGAGGGCAACATTCTCGTTCTGATGCAGAACCTGCGCAATTTCACGGTCCAGTTCGAACTGCTGCGCAAGGTCGGTGTGCCGGTATGATTTGCTGCGGACATCACGTGGACATGGGCTGCTTTGCCGAAGCTTCAGGGAGTTCCGCATGGCCAAGCATTCGCCCGTAGTCGGACGCTATGTGACCATCGAGGTCGACGGCTACGAGTACAAGGTTTTCTACCTGCGCAACGGCTCGGGCATCCCGCTGGTGTGCCAGCACACGGCAGGCTGTCACAATCACCAGTGGCGCGATCTTCTCGAGGATCCCGAAGTCACGTGCGACTACGACGTCATCGCCTATGACCTCGCCCGGCATGGCAAGTCCGACCCTCCGCACAACAAGGAGTGGTGGAAGGAAGAATACCGGCTTACCGCCGAGCACTACATGAACTTCATCGTCGCATTCTGTGACGCTCTGGAACTGGACGATCCGATCTTCATGGGATCGTCCTTTGGCGGCAATGTCGCCATCCAGCTCGCCCTGCATCATCCCGATCGTTTCCGCGCGGTCATTCCGGTCGAGGCGGCCGAATATGCGCCGGGCTTCTTTCTCGACTGGTGGCGCCATCCGCATGCCAACGCCGCCCAGGTCTGTGCGTCGGGGGTCTGGGACCTGATGGCCCCGCAAAGCCCGGACAAGGACCGCTGGCTGACCTGGCACTACTACACCCAGGGCTCCGAGGTCTTCAAAGGCGATCTCTACTTCTATTCGGTCGACCACGACCTGCGCGGCAAGCTCGGCGGCATAGACACCAAGCGCTGCCCGGTCGTCATGATGACCGGAACCTATGACTACCTGACGCCGCCGGAAGCCACCGAAGCGACGGCTCGGCAGATCCCCGGCGGCATCTACATCGAGATGGAAGACATCGGGCACTTCCCCATGTCGGAGAACTATCCATTGTTCGCGATCTACCTGAAGGAGGCGCTGCGCCTCATCATGGAGAGGACGTGAACACGCGCACTGGGAACGGCAGCAGTCACGGCTTCCGGGGAATGACTTCATGAAGATCGTGGAATTCGACGAGAAGGGCCGGCGCGTCGAAACCGATGCGGGTACGGTGTCCACGAAGATGGGATCGAGCAGCCTTGCGCCGCGTCCCACGCCGTCGCACCGCGCTCCCGAACCACGACGGCGGGGCCGCAATTCTTCCGGCATCGAGCTCCACATGTTCCAGACGGGGACGCTGAGAACCAAGCTCAAGTACATCAAGATGAACCAGGGAGAGAGCGATTTCGAGATCCCGGTTCCGTGGTTTCTCATCAAGCACCCGATGGGCAATGTGGTCATCGATGGTGGCAATGCCATCGAAGCCGCCATCGACAAGCGCGGTCACTGGGGCTCGGTCGTCGACGCATACGACCCGATCATGAACGTCGCCGACAATTGCGTCGACCAGTGCAAGCTCGTCGGTGTCGATCCGCATTCGGTACGCTATGTCCTGCAGTCTCACCTGCATCTCGATCACACCGGCGCCATCGGACATTTCCCCAATGCGCAAATCATCGTGCAGCGCAGCGAGTACGAATACGCCTTCAATCCGCACTGGTTTTCGGCAGGCGCCTACATCCGCGCGGACTTCGATCGCCCGGGGCTGAACTGGAAATTCCTCGGCGGCGAATACACCGACAACTACGATTTGTTCGGCGACGGCGTGATCCGGATGATCTTTACCCCCGGCCACGCGCCGGGGCACCAGTCGTTCCTTATCACGCTGCCCAAGACTGGCCCGGTGCTGCTGACCATCGACGCGGCCTACACGCTGGACCACTGGGAGAACAGGGCGCTTCCCGGCCTCGTCGTTTCATCGGCGGATGCAGCCGATTCGGTCGCCAAGCTCAGGCGGATCGCCGATGACACCGGCGCCATGGTCGTGACCGGTCACGACCCGGACAGCTGGAAGACTTTCCTGAAAGCGCCGCACGATTTC
>JAGRLX010000278.1 GCA_020441605.1 Alphaproteobacteria bacterium | reverse complement strand
CGGGGTGAACGTGAACCAGATCGCGCTGGCGGCGAACCGGGGCCGAAGCGCGATGGTCCGCTCGCAATGGGTGGCGATCGAGGCATTGCGGCGGGAGTTGCCGTTGTTGCGCACCGCGCTTGCGCAGGTGATCAGCGAGCGCCGTAGGCGCGGCACGGCGCTGTTCCGGCAGTTCGTTGCTGAGGGTGAGGGGCAACAGAATGGCTAGGCGGAAGGCGGCGCCTAGCTCCGGGATCGCGGAAGCGGTGCTCGGCGAGATCGATCTGCTGCGCCCGCAGCGTGGCCGGATGCGGTCTGGACAGCAGGGAGCCTCGTTCCGGTTCTCGCCGCGCGCCGGGCAGCTCTGGCGCTTTGCGCTCGGCTCGAACGCTGCGGTACTGAAGAAGATCGGTCGGGGCGGGACCTCGAGCGCGAAGGAACTCAAGGCCCAGATGGACTACCTGTTCTCGAAGTCGGCGGCGCTCTTTGGCAATGCGGTGGCGCATGATCCGAACGCGCGGGGTCTGACGGCGGATGAGCGCAGGGAGATCGCCGACATCTGGCCGCAGGACTGGCGCGGATCGCCGAAGAACGGCCACACCACGCATCTGCTGCTGAGCTTCCCGTCGCATGTCCGCCCCGACAAGGCGAAACTCATCGCCGAGGCCTGGGCCTTCGAGATGTTCCAGTCGGGCGAACATCAGGCGGAGGAATGGGCCTATGTCGCGGCGCTGCACACCGACCGGGCTCACCCCCATGCCCATATTGTCGTCAACAACCGGGGGCTGGTGAATGACGCCTGGTTCTACATGGCGCGCGAGCATGTCTTCAATCTGGATACGATGAAGGCGTGCATGGTCGCGATCGCCGCCGAGGAGGGGGTCTTCCTTGACGCCACCTCTCGTGCCGAGCGCGGCATCCTGAGCTACGGACCCTCGCGGGGCGAGATCGAACGGGCGCGGGCCGAGGGACGGGCGCCCGAGGAGCGTCCCCGGGAGGGTCGGGCACTGGAGGAGGCATTGGCAACTCTGTCTCGGTCGAGCGACGCGATGAAGAGCCTCGCCCATGTCGCCACGCTCACCGGGCTGCCGGAGATCGCCGGAAAGATTTCCCAGGCCGAAGAGGCCCTGCGCCGGGGCGGGGTGGTGCATCCCTTTCCGGCTGGGGCGGCGACGGCGGAGCGGGCCGATCTCGACCGGCACTTCAGTGGCTGGATGGCCGAGACCGCGGACCGCATCCGGTCCGCGCCACACCCCGCGCCCAAGGCGCTGCGCGACGAGTTCTATGGGTATGCCATCGACATTGCGCGGGGGCTAGGCGACGCGAGAGGGGCAGGCCTGCTGCATATGCAGCCGCAGTCCAAGCTCTACGCAACCGCGCTCGATGGGGACCATCTGGTGCGGGGCAGGGAGGTGGCGCCTCTGCGCCCCGGTGCTGCAGACCAGCTTCGTTCGGGGATCATTGAAAGGGCGGAAGCGATTGGCCTGAGCGGCGCGCGCCTGCAGGAGCGCCTCGGTATCGGTGCGGCCAATGCCTGGGAAGAACGCGACTGGGTGCGGAGCGATCTCCTGGCGGTTGCGGGACGGCGACGCGCTGATCTGCGAAATCCGGAAGAAAGCCACAAGGTGGCCGGACACTTACAGGGCTTCTACGACGCGGCAGCTGGCCTGATCGAACATTCCGTATCGCACGAGGCCGTGCCGGAGAATGTCCGCCTCGTCAAAACCCTTAAGGCGATGGCGCGCACCATGTTGGACGATGGTAAGGTCGAATTCCGGAACGACATTCATGCCGAGCGCTTCGCCCAGGAACTGCGGCAGCGATATGGCGATGGGATTGTGAGTGACCTCGCAGCCGGGCGAACGGATGGGCTGGCGGGGGATGTCGAAGATGCTGGCCAACGGATGTGGATCGCGCGCGCGGTCGTGTCTGCAGCGAAGACCCATGTGGCTATTGGGCTTACTCTGCGGGAGGCGGCGGACTCGGAAGCGAAGCTTGCTGGAAATGGTCGGCCGTTGCGGCAGAATGATTGGGAGCGATGACGGCCGACTGGTAGATATGGCGTGACGTTCCGGGTTTGCGTACAATAGGAAGCTGATCTTCGCTGCACCTCGCACCGGAAGTCTAATATGGGTGGAAGGTAGGCCCTTGCTGCGCTTCACGCAAATAGTAGCTCATCGCAGGTAGTTGACGCCCTTAGCGTGGCCCTGCACCGGTCGGACAGCGCAGGTCAATCCAACGGCTCCCTGGTACCAGTTTGGATGCCGACTGGAAGTGTTGACATCTGTTTCTTGGCCGGGTTCACCTTTTCTTCAAGCCGAGATACACACGCGTTCCGGCATTGCGCCTCTCACGTCCGGTGCCGGGGGACATGGCTTCGGCCAAGGTCTCGGCCAAGTCTGTCACCCCCTCAACCTTGTCGAAAACATAGGAGTGCCGCGTGATCATGGTCGCGGCCTGGTACAGCTTGCGCGGGTCGATGTCTGCGGCGTCAATAGCAACAATGTCTGGATCGTCCACCATATCCTTTGGCGGCGAACGCCCCAGTCGCTCATCGCGGTGAACCATGTACGACAGATAAAGGGCACGGTCGAACTGTGACACGTAGACCGTCACTTCTTCAGCGAAGGCTGAGAGCGGACGCTGTCCGGTGCGGTTTTCGATTTGCAGGAACCTGTCCTTTGATACGTCCGACGCAGCAAAGACGAAATCTGCGAAACGCGCGGCATCCGGGTCGAGATCACGATCTTGCAGGCTCTCAATGAAATCGAGAAGCAGCCGCGAGCCCATGCTGTGCGCGACAAGGCTGATCCGGTCGGTCGGAACCTTGGCCACAACAAGCCGCATGAAGTCCTTGAAATTGGTCTTTCCGATCTCCCACGATGACTCGTCATAGGCATAGGCCAGAACCGTCCCCTCGCTCGCCCAGCTGAACAGGATGACCACCGCGTCCCGCGCGATATCTGCCCGCATCGTCGCTGACCGGGCGAGTCCCTCCGCAAAGCTGGTGTTGTAGCCATGAACGAAGATCACGACTGGCTTGTCTGAAGCGGCGATCTCCCTCAGTACTCGGTCGCTGAAGTCAGCCTGCTGGATTAGGTTGACGGTTCGGAACTCGGTCGCGTCCTCCATATCGTCATCCAGCCGCCGGGAGCCCCTCATCTCAACCGTCGCCTCGCCAAAGGTCAGGCTGGACCCACTGCGGTGTCCCGAGAACATCTGACCCAATGTGCCACGGGAAGACCGCGCACGATCGGTTACGAAGTACACCTCCTGCGTTTCCGCCGGACGCAGATTCTGGGCACCCGGGACGGGAGCAGGCGTTCTGTACGACCCGGCGGCATATGCGGTCAGGACGATCTCGCCACCTATGTCGGAGCCAAAGATCTCGTTGGCCTGCGAAGCCGCGACGTTCTGAATCGTACCGAAATCGTCATTGTTCCAGGCCGAAAGACGGATGCCATTTTCCGCGGCGGTCCTGCGGAATTCGCCGATGTCTGCCTGAACGCGGTCGTCCCACTCTGTGGCAACAGCCTCCGCGGCCTTGACCAGCGCGGTCTGGCTGACGATGTCGAGGCCGTCCCAAGTCGCAATCGGCACTAGGACAACCGAAACATCGGCGCTGAACGGACGATCCACGACATAGGAGACAACCCTGTTAAATCCCATGGAAATCGACGTTTCGCTATAGGGTGCAAGTGTCGTGGCATCGAACGCGCCGGTTTCCAGTGCGGTAAAAACTTCCGCGAAGCCAACATTGGCAGGCCTCGCCCCAACCGCAGCCAGAACACCCGCTGACGGATCGTTCGGCCGCGTGACGACCTGTTTTCCATCCAAGCTCGCCAAGCTTTCTATCGGTGTCCTAGAAGCGTAGGTCCGCGCCCCGGTCTGCCAAAAGGCCAACACCCGGAAGCCCTCCTCTTCCAGCCCGTAGCGGGCATAGGCGCCGACCTCGGAATTCAGCACCTGCCGAAACTCAAGCGCACCGTCCGCAAGAAAAGGCTGTTTCAGGGCCTGTGTTTCCACCCGGTTGAACACCTGGAGCGGCACCACAACGATGTCGACCGCGCCCACCTGCGCCATCTCTGGCAACTCCGA
>JAGRLX010000277.1 GCA_020441605.1 Alphaproteobacteria bacterium | reverse complement strand
AGCCCCGCCACATTGTCCAGCGTATCCACGAAGCACAGGTTGGGAAACTCGGCGAACTGGCCGGTGATCGCCGCATAGGTCGCCTCGATGTTCAGGTTCGCCACATAGTAAGGCAGGATCGCCACTTCGTTGGCGTGAAGCTCGTTCTTGTACTTATGCGCCAGCTTCTGCGGCTGGCCCCTGAAATGTTCCAGCAGCTCGCAGATGAAGGTGCCGGTCCCGGTGGCGGGATCGAGGATTTCCACATCGCCATCGATGAGGTTCTTGCCGAAATGCGTGTGGCAGAGCCAGTCCGCCCCCTCGATCATGAACCTGACGATCTCGTTCGGCGTGTAGACCACGCCCAGCCGGTCGGCCGCCTTGGGGTTGTAGACCTTGTAGAAATTCTCGTAGATCGCCTTGAGGAAGCCCTGCTTCTCGTGGTGCGAGGTGATGACGGCCGCGTTGGCGCGGATCGCCGCATAATAGGGTTCCAGCGCCTTCAGCGTGTTGCGTTTGGTGGCCCCGGTGAAGAACTCGCCCTCCAGCGCGTAGAGCTCCTTCGCGATGTTGTTCTCGCGGTGGAAGGCGCCATCGTTGAAGACATGGGCGAAGATTTCCTCGGTGAGGATGTGCTGGATGAGCATTTCGCGCACATCGGCCTCGGAGACCGACGGGTTGATCGTGTCCCTGGCGTGCTTGAGGAATTTGCGTGCCGCCTTCTGGAACGGCGTGTTGCCGTCATAGGCCGCGTCGATCTTCTCGCGCAGCGCCGCCAGCACGGCGGGCAAATCGGCCTTGAATTGCTCCACCGCCTTGCGGAACTCGGCGATTTCCGGCCGCTCGTAGGAAAAGAACAGGCTGACCAGGCGGAGCAGGTCCTTCGCCTCCGTCATGTCGCAACGCACGACCTCTTGCCTGTTCTGGATGAGCACGGCGGTTGCGCCGTTCTCGTAGATGATGTTGTCTTGCGGGTAGCCCCTGGCGGTCTTCCTGGCGATTTCCGCGTCGAGATCGTCCTTGGTGTCCTTCGCCTCCCAATAGCCCAGCGGCACGCGGATATCGTGCAGGATGGTGCCGTCCGGATAGACCGTGGTCTTGAGTTTCGTCTGGTAGTCGTGCTCGGCCACGAAGACGAGGCCCTGCTGCCGGGACCAGGCCTTGAGCAGGTCCTTGAAGGCCTCGCGCACCACCTGCTCATTGAGCGAGCCGGAAATCTTCTTCAGGCGGTCGAGCTCGTTGAGATAGGCGTTGACGAGATGCTGGCTCATGATCCTCCGAATCCGCGGAGACTTACGCTACGCGATCACCGGCCCCTGGGGAAGAGCCGGCGCCCTGCCAGACGACAAGGCCGAAGTGAAGCGGCTGCTGGCAGCCTAGATCGCCAGCGACGGCACCCAGACATAGCCCTCGTCGTCGAGGATCATGCATTCGCGAAGCCCGTGCGGCTTGTCCATCGACCCGGCCAGCACCGTGTAGCCCAGCGCCCGCGCCCGCGCCTCGCAGGCATCCGGATCAGCGCCATAGAGCCGGAGTTCGACGCCGATGCCGCGCGCCTCCACCCCCCGGACGATGCCCGACAGCGGATGGTCGGCATAGGTATGGTCGGCATGGAACATGAAGTCGCCGCCATTGAGCTTCAGCGCCGCGAAATCGACATCATCATAGAAGCTGGTGGCGCCCAGCACGCCGGTGGCGAACCTCACGGCCCGGGGCACGTCGGCGACCAGCAGGTTGAAGCCCAGGCCGCGCAGGCTGCGGCCATAGTCGGGCGGGGACACGGGGGGAGATTGCTCAGGCGGGCGCTTCTTCATGCGCCGAGAAGAACACGCTCCTGGCCCTCCTGTCCATTCCACATCACGGTGCACGGAGGAATCCGCTTCGGATCGGAAATCCCCTGGCGCTTGAGAGCCAGGAGCAGCACCACGGCGGCGTCGGTGACCGCTTCGGTGAGGTCGGCCGACTGCAACCCGCTGTCGAGGATCGCGCCCAGATGATCGGCGGCGACCTTGGCCATCTTGACGGTCTCGGCCGGGGTCAGCTCTTCCGCCGCCTGCCAGCTTTCGAGAAGATCGGCATGGGCGATCTCGGCCACCACCTCGCTGCCGATGGCGAAGGTGAGATTGCCGGCGCCCGCCGCCGTAGCGCCCTTCTTCGCCGATTTGCCGCGGGTCCGTTGCGGCTTGTAACCGGGACAGCTGAGCGTGAAGACCGGTACGGTTCCGTCGTCATGGGGATCTGAACGCATCCTGGACCTCCGATGTTGCCCGTCCATGCTGCCCCCGGCGGATTGACAGGAGGTTAACGGCTTGCCGCAATTCCTTACGGCAGCGGCGCGCCGGGCAGGGCCCGCGCCCTCAGATCGTCCATCGCGAATCGGCAATCGTAGCTCCCCTCGGCATAGGATCCGATGGCATAGGCATCGAAGCTGACCCGAGCCTCGCTTTCGCCAAACCGCCAGCGCGACAGCGTCGCGACATGCTCGCCGATCACCTCGTCGGAGAGGAAGCTGTCGCTCGCGGCATCATAGGTTTCACCGCCGAGGCGCGTGGCCTTCGCGGCCACGATCTGCGCCTTGCACGCGCCGGAAAGCCAGGCGAAGGCGTCCTCGCCGAAGAAATCGCCGATCGTCAGGTCGCGGCCCGACGCCATGTCAAAATTGAAATTCTGCACCCCGCCATTGCCGTGGGCGCCGCCAAGGTCGGACCAGAAACTGTGCTCGACCGAAACGAGCCGCGACGAGGCATAGCTGATCGTCATCGCCTCCTGCAGGGCATAGGTATGGCCCGCCGTGTCTTCGTCATGAGGTCCAAGCTTGACCCGCCTGCCGATCTCCTCCGCGATGGCATTGAAGCGCCCGGCGCCGGGGGTCGCAGCCGCGGCGAGGCGCAGCAGGGTGATGTCAAGATCGTAGCGCTCGGCATCGCCTTCCTGGAGGATGAACACCGGAATGACCCGGCCCGGAATCCCCGGACCGCTTTCGGCCGCGCCGGACAGGAGCCGCAGCCGCTCCTCGGTCGTCGAACGTATGCAGGCGGCAAGGTCGGCAACCTGACCGCCGCAGCCGGCCTCGCGGCCGTCAATCCAGGCCTTCTGGGACAGGGCCAGCATGCGGCGTTCGTCGTCGGTCGAAAGCTTCCGGACCTCTCCATAGGCAGCGGCCATCTGCCCATCGAGGGCCATGAGACCGTCGTCGGCGCAGATGGCCTTTTCCACCGGGGTCGCGGCCTCGCCGCAATCGAAGGCCTGGGCCGGCGCAGCCAGGGCCGCCACGATCAGGACACTAGGCCAGATGCGCATAGGCTCTCTCCTTCCACGTCTGCTGATAGGCCTGAAGGCCATCGATACCGGCCGGCGGCACCGAAGCGAGCTGGAGCGCGATGGTCGGCAGCCGCCCGTCGTCGACCAGGGCCATAACCGCCGCGCCTGCCGTTGTGCCGTCGCGCAGATCCGACACCATGAGTTTCTGACCCCGCCTGAGCTGGGCAAGGATCGCCATCAGCACCGGATTCTGCCCGAACGGCCCATCGACCACGATGTCATGACGCGACGAAATGGCGTCGAGCTGCTCGGACACCATCAGAGCGCAGTAGAGTGCGGCCAGCGACGCCCTGGCCTCAGCGCCCGGCGGCAGCGCCCCCTCGATCCGGCCGTAGCCCGCCGAACGCGGCACCGGCCCGCCTGAATCGGTGAAGGACGGCAGCGCCATCACGCCCGCCGCCACGAGCCCCTGCACCATGGCGAGGGTCGCGGCCTCGGCCGGCGCGCCCTGGCCCACCAGTTCGAACTCCCTGCCGCCGAAGAACCTGCTGCAGGCCACGGTGCGGCCCAAGACATCGGTGTTGGTATTGGTGTCGCGGTCCTCCACCAGATGATCGAGCGGCGTCGAGGTATCGAAGGCGATGCTCCAGGTTCCCGTCGAGACCAGGCTGAAGGCCTTGAGCCCGGCAGCGACATAACGCATGAAATTGGCCGTCGAATCATGAACGCCGCCCAGCACCGCGCCACGGCCGCGGAAACCCGGTCGGCGAAGATCTGCCTTCAACGAGCCGATGGTCTCCCACGCCTTAGCCATCGGGGGAAACAGCGGCGTCCAGCCCTGGCGCCTGACGAGCGACGAGAGCGTCTGGGCGCGGGTATCCATCAGATGGGTCTGGCATGACATGCTCGAGATCTCGGTGACCGCGGTTCCACTGAGCCGGAAGCCCACGTACTGGATCCAGGGAATGACGGTACGGATCCGGGCGAAGTCGTCCGGGAAGGCCTGCTGCTGCCAGTAGAGCTGCAGGCCATGGGTCAAGGCCATGGGCAGAAGGGTACAGAAGGTTTCACCGAAGCCTGGCGCGATCTGACGGTAGCCGGCGACAATGTCCGGTGGAGGCTCGCTGGTATAATCCATGACCGGTAGAGCAAGATTGCCTGCGGCATCCAGACAGGCGAGGGCCGCGCCATGGGCCGTCGGCACCACGGCATCGACCGGCAGAATGCGGTCAAGCTCGGTCAGGACATCGCGGCACAGGGCAACCATCGGCTCGGGGTCGATATGGCGATAAGGTGGCCCCTCGACATGGCGGCTCGCGACCTTGTGCTCCGCCACCTGTTCCAGTTCCGGCGAAAACAATGCGATCTTGGTGTTGGTAAATCCGACATCGGCAACCGCGATGCCGCGCGGGCGTTCAAGTGACATGGTGAAGACTCGTTTTTTCGGTCAGTCTGCGCATGGATTGCATGGCCGTCAATCGTCACCCGGAGCTTGTATATGACAATGGGGTGAGACTATAGCTCCCGGCCAGCATCCCTCAATCATCGTCTCGACTGGAGTTCGACATGGCAAAGCTCAAATATCTCGACCTGCGCAAGAAGGTCATCGAAACCTGCCTCCGCATGAACGAGGAGGGCATCAACCAGGGCACTTCCGGTAATGTCAGTGTACGGACGGATGAGGGTTTCCTCATCACCGCCTCTGGTATCCCCTATGATGTGATGAAGCCGGAGCACGTGGTGGAAATGGATCTCGAAGGCGGTTATATTGGCGACTATCTGCCTTCGACGGAATGGCGCATGCACATGGATATCTTCAAGCACCGCCCCGAGGCCGGCGCCATTGTCCACACCCATTCGATCTACGCCACCGCACTCGCTTGTCTGCGCAAGGACATCCCGCCCTTCCACTACATGATTGGCATCGGCGGCGGCACCACGATCCGTTGTTCCGACTATGCCGAATTCGGCACCCAGGAACTATCCGACGTCATGCTCAAGGCCCTCGAGGACCGCTCCGCCTGCCTGCTCGGCAACCATGGCCAGATCGTCTTCGGCCCCAACCTCGACAAGGCGTTGTGGCGGGCCGGCGAAGTCGAAACCCTCTGCCATCAGTATTGGGCAGCACTTCAGGCCGGCAAGCCGGTGATCCTGAACGAGACCCAGATGGAAACCGTGCTGGCCCGCTTCAAGACCTATGGCAAGCAGGCCGGCGAGATGGGCAAGGACGAGGCCCGCGCTGTCGTCGCGCCCACGCGCCGCGACGAGCCGAAGGAAAAGCACAAGAAGAAGAAACACAAGAAGGACCGCTGATGATCACCGGTGTATCGCCGCTCGTTGCCGAACTGAACGCCCGCGCCGAAGCCGGACGGCCAGTCACGATCGGGCTCGCTGGCTGCGGCCAGATGGGCACCGACATCGTGGTGCAACTCAACCGCATGCCGGGACTGCGTCTCGGCGCCATCGCCGAAATGCGGGTTCCTGCCGCGGTCGCGGCCGCCAGGCTCGCCGGATTTCCCGATGCGGCCGTGTCCGAGGAGAAGACGGCGGCGGCCATCGACACGGCCATCGAAGCCGGACGCCTGGCCATCACCGACAGCCTTGAGGCATTGGCCCGGGCCGGCCGGATCGATGTCGTGATCGATGCCACCGGCAATCCCAGTGTCGGCACGCGATTTGCCCTCGATGCGATCGCCAACGGCAAGCACGTGGTCATGCTCAATGTCGAAGCCGACATCACCATCGGCCGCCACCTCCATGCCGAAGCGCGCAAGGCGGGCGTCGTCTACACGGGCGCAGCCGGCGACGAACCGGCGGCGACCCTGGAACTGATTGGTTTTGCCCAATCGATCGGCCTCGACATCGTCTGCGCTGGCAAGGGCAAGAACAATCCGCTGAAGTTCGACGCCGTCCCGGCCGACTACGAGGAAGAGGCCCGCCGTCGCGACATGAATGCCCGGATGCTGGTGGAATTCGTCGACGGCTCCAAGACCATGATCGAAATGGTGGCCATCGCCAATTGCACCGGCCTCGTTCCCGACGTGCCCGGCATGCATGGGCCTGCGGCCGGCCGCGACGAACTGGCCTCGGTGCTGGTGCCAAGATCGGCCGGTGGGGTTCTCTCGAAGTCCGGCTGCGTCGACTATTCCATCGGCAAGGGCGTGGCGCCGGGCGTGTTCTGCGTGGTGACCACCGATCACCCCCGCGTCATGGAGCGCCTGATCGACCTCAAGGTGGGCAAGGGCCCCTATTTCACCCTGTTCCGCCCCTATCACCTGACCAGTCTGGAGGTGCCCTTGTCGGCTGCTCGCGCCGTGCTGCACCAGCATGCCGACATGGTTCCCCTCGATCAGCCGGTGGCCGAGGCCATTACCATCGCCAAGCGTGATCTCGCAGCGGGCGAGACCCTGGGCAAGATCGGCGAGACCCAGTATCGGGCCTGGGCCATGACCCACGCCGAGGCCCACAACGCCAATGCCGTGCCGCTCGGCCTCGCTGAAGGCGCGCGGGTGATCAAGCCGGTCAAGGCCGGCAGCTATCTCACCTATGACAACTGCGTTCCCGACGACAGCCTGATGATCACCCAGATACGTCAGCGGCTGGACCAAAGCGACGCCCGCTTCCATCGCCTGTAAGGCGAATTCCCAAGCCTATCGCAACGCAGCATTTCTTGCTGCGCTGCGAATTTCATTTGGGCGCATGCTTGCCGATTGACTCCCGACGAGTCCCCGAACTAGTGTTGCTGCACTTTTGCAATTTCAGAATGACAAAAGTTGCGGAACCGCCAAACGGATCCTGCTTGGGAGGGAAATCAAAGGCATGTCTTCGGCCAGCTTCACGCCACGCCATGCCTGGCTGCCGCGGTGGTTGACTTCCGAACATCCGTTGCCCTGGCTGCTGCCAGCCAGCGCCCTGATGATCGTCTTCGGCATCTATCCCCTGGTCTATGCGATCTGGCTGACGCTGCAACGCAAGCATCCCGTCACCCGCAAGCTGGCCTTCGCCCCGGGCTACAACTGGAGCAAGCTGCTGGCCGACGATCGGGTGCTCAATGCCCTGTTCAACACCTTGGTCTACACCGGCGTGGCCCTGGTGTTCCAGTTGGTGTTCGGCATGCTGATCGCCCTGCTGCTTGATTCCGACCGGCGCGGCTACGCCCTTCTGCGGGCGCTCATGACCTTGCCGCTGGTGATCCCGCCGGCCGTGACCGCCATGATGTTCCTGCTCATGCTCAATGGCTCTTTCGGGGTCCTGAGCCGCGGCATCATCGCCACCGGTTTGCTGCCGACTGGCTTCTCCATCCTCGGCGACGCGCGGACGGCGCTGCCCGGTGTTCTACTCGCCGAGATCTGGCAATGGACCCCCTTCATGGTGCTGATCATGCTGGCCGGTCTGCGCTCGCTCCCCAAGGAACCCTTCGAGGCTGCGGCCATCGATGGGGCCAGCAACGTGCAGGCCTTCTTCAAGCTTACCTTGCCCATGATGTCCAAGGTGATCGCCATCGCAGTGCTGATTCGGGGTATCGACCTGTTCCGCGCCTTCGACTACGTGAAGGTGATGACCGACTCAGGACCCGGAACGGCCACCGAGACGCTCACCTCCTACGCCGGCCGCATCTATTTCGGCAACGCCGATTTCCCCTATGCCTCGACCATTGCGATCCTGACCCTGATTATCGTCATCATCGTATCGACCCTGTTCATGAAGATCTTCAAGGTCAAGCTGTGATGGAACAGTCCCGCCCCATCCGCATCCTGCGCGACATCGCCGCCGTCCTGGTGACCGGCCTCTTCATGTTCCCGATCTTCTGGTGGGCGCTGACCTCGATCAAGCCGATCTCGGCGATCTTCGACAAGGACCGGATCAACTTCTTCGACTTTGTCCCCACCTGGGTCAATTATGGCGTGACCATGCTCGGGCAGTCGCGTTCGCAGCTGGCGATCGACGAAGGCCTCGGCATGGGCGTGGCTGGCGGCGGCGCCTATGACTCGCGCCAGTCGATCCTCGATTCGATCAACATTTCCGTCGGCTCCACCGTCATCACCATGCTGGTCGCGGTGCTCGCATCCTACGCCTTGTCACGCATGTCGTTCGGCGGCCGCACCGGCTTCCTCAACTGGGTGTTGGGCCAGCGCTTCATGCCGCCCATCGCCATTCTGATCCCGCTCGTCGGCATCTACAACAATGTCGGCCTGCTCGACCGGGAGAGCATCTTCATGGGCTATCTCGGCCTGATGCTGATCTATGCGCTGATGAACCTACCGATTGCGGTGCTGCTGATGAAGTCGTTCTTCGACGATGTGCCGAAGGATGTCGACGAAGCCGCCATGATCGACGGGGCAACCCGCGCCCAGACCTTCCGCAAGATCGTTCTGCCGATGGTGCGCGGCGGTGTCGCTGCTTCGGCGGTTCTCGTCTTCATATTTTCCTGGACCGAATTCCTGCTGGCGTTGTTCCTGACGACCAACATCCGCACGGTGCCGGTCAAGATCCAGACCTTCGTGACTTCGACGGGCAATGAATGGGGCTTCATCGCGGCGCTGGGAACCGCAGCCGTGATTCCGAGCTTCATTTTCATTCTGCTCGTTCAACGCCATCTGGTGCGTGGCCTGACCCTTGGCTCCCTGAAGGAGTAAGGTGGCGCACGAGAACCTGAGCTCAAACCCATGGGAGGATTTTCATGAGCTTTAAAGACTACGACAAGAAGACCTATATCGTCGACACGGCAAAGGACTTCGCCAACCGGCGCATCTCCAAGCGCGCCTTCCTGAAGAAGATGGGCATGGCCGGCATCGGCTTCTCCGCCTTCAACGTCGCCCTTCTCGGCAACACCCGCCGCAACCGCGGCTTCACCCTCGGCCAGGAAGCGATGGCGCAGGACGCCGAAGTGAACAAGTGGCTGAAGGACGTCTCGGGCCCGTTCAAGGGCGCCAAGATCCGCTACACCTCTGAAGCGACGCCGCCGACCGTGGTGCTCGACCAGCTGAAGGGCGAGTTCACCGAAGCCACCGGCATCGAGGTCGAGATCGAGATCGTGCCGCTCGAGCAGGTGCTCGCCAAGGCGACCCAGGACGTACAGGGCCAGCTCGGTACCTACGATCTCTACTATCTCGACCAGTCGTGGGTGGCGACATTTGCCCAGGACTGCATCGACCCCATCGACTACTACAAGCAGAAGCCCGACCTCGCCATGCCCGGCATGGACTGGGACGACTTCTCCAAGCCGCTGGTCGAAGGCCTCGCCCTTTATGAAGGCCGTTGGGGCGGCATTCCCTTCGACATCCCGATCATGACCACCATGTACCGGAAGGACATCCTCGAGAAGCATGGCATCGCCCCGCCGAACACGGTCGATGAGTTCGTCGCGGCGGTCAAGATGATCACCGAGGCCGAGAAGGCCAACGGCATGTACGGCACCGGCCTTCAGGCCAAGTCCGGCCACTACTCGCTGGAATGCGACTGGACCCAGGTCGTCTGGAACAACGGCGGCACCATCTTCGGCGCCGACAAGAAGTTCGCCGGCAACAGCGAAGCGGCCGTCGGCGGCCTGAAGATCTACCAGGAACTGCTCAAGAACGCTCCGCCGGAATCCACCAACTCCACCTGGGACGGCCAGTTCCAGATGATGGCCTCCGGACAATGCGCCCTCGTCAACTCTTGGGACGAGTTCTTCCCCGGCCTCGACGCCGACGGCTCGAAGGTGCAGGGCCTGTGGGAGTGCAAGCGCCCGATCCGCGGTCCGAAATACGCCACGATCGCCGAAGCCGGCTTTGGCGAAGTTCCGAACGCCGGCCACCAGGGCGGCTCGATCCTCGGCCTGTCGAAGTACTCCAAGAACATCGACGCAGCCTGGATCTTCATGCAGTGGGCCTGCTCCAAGGACATCATGACCCGCTGCACGCTGGGCGGTGGCTTCGCGCCGATGCGCATCTCGTCGTTCAACGACGAGCGCGTGAAGGCCAAGGCCGTTGTCGGCCCGGGCACCACCCGCCATCTGCCGGTCGTGCTCGAGACCATCAACAACGACATCGCCTCCGAGCCCGACATGCCGCTGTGGGCCGGCTTCTCGAACAACGAGATTCCGGTTGCCCTCGGCAAGCTGCTCACCGGCCAGGACTACAACGGCGACGCCAAGGCCTGCATGGACGACGTGGCCAAGCAGATCGACGCGGCCGTGGCCGACGCTGGCCTGCTCTAAGACTCTCCCTGTCAACTTGCGGAGGTGGCGAAAGCCACCTCCGTCTTTCGAATGCTTTGCAACATGCGCGGCGATCTCGTCATCGGTATTGATTCATCGACTACCGCGACCAAGGCCATCGCCTTCGACAAGGACGGGCGCGCCGTCGCCGAAGGCCGCGCCGCCGTGCCCCTCGCCAACCCCAAGCCAGGATGGTTCGAACAGGACGTCGCCGACTGGACGGGCGCACTCACCAAGAGCCTGAAGCAACTCTCCCGCAAGATCGACACCGGCCGCGTCGCCGCCCTCGCCATTTCCAATCAGCGCGAAAGCTTCGCCCAGTTCGACGCCAAGGGCGCGGCACTGCGGCCAGGCACCTTGTGGCTCGATGAACGGGCCCACCAGGAGGTGCTGGACCTCTCCGCCGAATTGGGCGGCGAGACGATCCACCGCATTTCCGGCAAGCCGCCGGACGTCACGCCCTGCCTGTACCGCTGCCGCTGGTTTTCCACCCACATGCCGAAGCTCTGGCGGAAGACCGCCAAGGCCGCCGAGGTTCATGGCGTGCTCAGCCATTTCCTCACCGACGAATGGGTCACGTCACTGGCCTCGGCCGATCCCATGGGTCTTATCGATGCCGAGGCCTCAGACTGGGCCGACACGCTGCTGGCGGCAGTCGGCCTTGACCGCGCACAGCTTCCGCGCCTCCATCGCCCCGGCGAAGTGATGGGCGCGGTGAGCGCCGCTGCAGCCAAAGCCACCGGATTGAAGCCGGGAACGCCCGTGGTGGCCGGCGGGGGCGACGGCCAATGCGCTGGGACCGGCGCCAATATCTTCAAGCCGGGCCGCGCCTACGTCAATCTTGGCACCGCCACCGTCTCGGGCAGCTTCGGCAAGACCTATGCCACCGACCGTGCCTTCCGCGCCATGACGGCCGTCGGCGAGGAGGGATATAGTTTCGAGACCGCCATCCGCACCGGCACCTTTCTCGTGAACTGGATGGTCGAGCGCCTGTTCAACGTCAACCCGGCCAAGAACCCTGGCATCTTTGCTGCCCTCGAGGCAGAAGCCAAGGCCGCGCCTGTCGGCGCCAACGGCCTGGCGCTGGTACCCTATTGGTCGGGCTGCATGACGCCCTATTGGGACTCTTCCGCCCGCGGCGTGATCGCCGGCCTTTCCGGCAACCACAATCGCGGCGACATCTATCGCGCCCTGTTGGAAGGCGTCGCCCTCGAGCAAGCGATGATGACGGACAAGGTCGACAATGCCACCACGCCCATTACCCATTACGCGGCGGTGGGCGGCGGCTCCAAGTCCGACCTCTGGTGCCAGATCCTGGCCGATGCGTCGGGTCGCGACGTGCAGCGCCTCGAGACCGCCGAAGCCTCGGCCCTCGGTGCCGCCATGGCCGCCAGCAAGGGCGGCGGCTGGTACCGGACCATCGCCGTGGCGTCGCGGGCCATGTCCGGCAAGCCATCAAAGACCTTCCGCCCACGGACGAAAGAGAACCGGCGCTATCAGGAACTCATGTCGATCTATGTCGACCTGTGGCCACAGCTATCGGAGTGGAACCGCCGGCTCGTTGCCTTCGCGCAGGGAGGCACGGAATGACCGACTGGAACGAACTCATCCGCGATGTCATCGCAGGCCGCTGGCAGGACCCGGAATCGGGCAAGCCGGTCAAGGTGCCCTTCGACGTGATCCGGATCGAGGAAGACCTCGATGGCGGCGAGGCCGATCTCCTGGCGCCGCTCAAGCTCGGAAAGCGCATCGCTGTCGTCTCGGACGTCAACACCCAGGAAGCGATGGGACGCCGTGTCGCCAAACACGTGAAGGCGCTTGGCACCATCGACGAACTGGTGCTGCCCGGCGATACCCATTGTGACGAGCCGACCATCGCCATGGTCCGCGACAAGACCCGCCACGCCGACGCGCTGGTCGCCGTCGGCTCGGGCTCGCTGTCCGACACATGCAAATACGCGACCTTCAAGGACGGCCGCGGATACGCCTGCTTCGGCACTGCGGCCTCGATGAACGGCTACGCCGCGGCGACTGCATCGGTGACGCTCGGTAACGGTTACAAGACATCGCTTCCGGCCCATGCGCCGCGTGGCATCTTCATCGACCTGAAGGTCAATGCGGCAGCACCCCACTGGCTTTCGGCGGCGGGCCTCGGCGATTCGCTTTGCCGACCCACGGCCCAGGTCGAATGGTGGGCATCCCATCGCTTGCTCGGCACCAGCTACACGGAATCGCCCTTCATCCTCCTGCGCGAAGACGAAGGGAAGATGATCGACGCTGCCGCTGGCCTCAAGAACCACGACATCGCGGCCAATGGCCACCTCCACCGCGTTCTGGTGCTGACGGGTTTCGGCAATTGCATCGTCGGCTCGTCACATTCCGGCTCCATGGGCGAACACCAGGTCTCTCACTGGATCGACATGTTCGCCGGCAAGGCCCATCCGGGCACCACCCATGGCCAGCAGGTGGGAGTGGCATCCGTTGCCCTTGCCCGCCTGCATCACGCGCTTCTCGCCCTGGACAGCCCGCCACTCATCAAGGCGACCCATATCGAGGAGCGCGAGTTCATTGGGCGTTATGGCGCCGATATTGGCCGCATGTGCTTTGCCGAAGCGAAGAAGAAGGCCTTCGACCGACCCGGCGCCGAGGCCTTCAACCGCAAGCTCGCCGACCTGTGGCCGCAACTGCGCGACGAACTGAGGCCCATGCTGATGGACCCAGCCGATATGGCGAAGGCGCTGGCTTCCGCCGGCGGCCCGACCACGGCGACCGAACTGGGCCTGCCGCGCAAGCTCTGGCGCGATGCCATGAAATTTGCCCGCGATGTCCGCAACCGCTGGTCCTTTCTGGATCTCGCCGACGATGCCGGATTGCTCGACGATTTCCTCGACCGCGACCAACAATAGACGAGAGAGACGATGTCATCAGTTACAGTCAAGAAGGTCTTCAAGAAGTATGGCGACGTCGAAGTCGTCCATGGCATCGACCTCGATATCGACGATGGTTCGTTCGTGGTGCTGCTCGGGCCCTCGGGCTGCGGCAAGTCCACGCTGCTGCGCATGATCGCAGGGCTGGAATCGGTCACCAAGGGAGACATCGAGATTGCCGGCCGGCGCGTCAACGATGTGCATCCCAAGGATCGCAACATCGCCATGGTGTTCCAGAACTACGCGCTCTACGCCCACATGAAGGTGCGCGACAACATGAGCTTCGCGCTCACCCTGGCCAAGCGGCCGCAGAGCGAGATCGATGAGAAGGTGGCCTGGGCCGCCAAGATCCTCAATCTTGATCCCTATCTCGACCGCTATCCACGTGAGTTGTCGGGCGGCCAGCGCCAGCGCGTGGCCATGGGCCGCGCCATCGTGCGGCGTCCGGACGTGTTCCTCTTCGACGAACCGCTCTCCAACCTCGACGCCAAACTGCGCGTGCAGATGCGCACCGAG
>JAGRLX010000276.1 GCA_020441605.1 Alphaproteobacteria bacterium | reverse complement strand
ATTAAGATGCGGGGGCAAGGTCACCACGGACGGATCAGAGAATCATAGCGGGCGAATAATAACCGACTCTAGGTCAGGTTTTGGAGTCTTTCTTCTTTTGCTTCCAAAGCAGTCGATTAATCAACTGCTTACGCGTTTTGGCCTTCGTAAGTCCGCCGATATGTGAGGCGCTTACCGAAGATGCCTTCCATGATCTTATCGGTACGCGCACGATCTGACACCTTGAGGGCGGTACGGTTGTTATAGCGGAAGGTGAATTCGGCCAAATAGCGGTGCAAATGGGCTTCGCCACAGTGCTGATATACACCGCGCATCCCGCGCTTGAATACGGACCAGACGTTCTCAATCGTATTCGTATGGGTGTTGCCGCGAACGTATTCCTGCTGCGAATGATTGACAGTCTTGTGCAGTGCAAATTCCTTGCCGAGTTCCTTGTAGATCAGCGATTCGTCGGTATGCAGGCCAGACTTGCGGCTGACATTCTTGACGATGATCTTGCGGACTTCCCAAGCGGTGGCGCTTTGAATGTGGAAGGTACGGACATGCCCGCCGCGCTCCACAAGGCCGAAGATGATGCGCTTCTTGGTAGAAGGATGCTTCTTGCGGGTTTTGCCAGGGATTGAGCGGGGAGAAAGTTCGTGAGGCGTCTCTCGCTTGCCGTAGAGCGTTTCGTCAGCCTCAATGATCTTCCCTTCGCCTCCCATGGTGGGAGGTTCCATGTCTTTCATGGCCTCACGGATGCGATGGCACATGAACCACGCGGTTTTGTAGGTGACGCCGAGCATACGGTGAAGCTGATGGGCTGAAATGCCCTTCTTGCTGGACGACATAAGGTGAGTAGCCAGCCACCACTTGGTAAGTGGAACCTTGGAACGTTCAAAGACGGTGCCAACCGTAACGGTAAACTGGCCTTTGCATTCGTTGCAGTAGTACAGGCCTGGACGATGCGACCTCTTCTTGCCTTGGATCTTGGCAATGCGTTCCTCATCCGAGTTTCCACAATGCGGGCAGTAAGGGCCATTCGGCCAGCGGGCGGCCTCCAGCGCTTCGCGGGCTTTGTCCAAATCGGCAAAAATGGGATTATGCAGATCGGTCATAGGCTTGTTCCTTTGACCAGAAACATAATCCTAAAATAACTTTTGTCAAGTATATAATTCTGATGGCAATTCGCGGACATAAATTCACAGATGCGGACACTCGTCATATTTGAGTTGACGAAGGGTCCGCTCGTGTACCACTATTCAGGCGAGGGGGCTCTGCTGAGGAGCTAAGTAATGTCCGTATCACTGCTGCGCACGGTGGCCTTTTCAGTGGCCGCCGCGGCCTTGATGGTATTTTTCGGGATGCCTGCCGCCAAGGCGCATCCGCCCCTCCCGGGAACATGCAGTACGACCACTCCGCTGGATTGCCGCTATTCGCCGGTATTCAGTTTCAGCGATATCCACATATTCGATACCATCTTTCGCGACCCAAGCCGCAGCAACTATCCGGTTCCGATCCGGGTGCGCTATGCCCGCGATGTTCCAGCTGGTCCCCGCCCCGTGGTGATCTTCAACCATGGGGGCATGACCAATGCCAATGGTCGGACCGGCAGTTCGGAATGGAGCACGCTGATGGCTAAGGCTGGCTACATCGTGGTCCATCCCTCGCGCCTGCCTGTGCCCAATCCCGCGGCGTTTACGACGACTTGCCAGGACAACGAGGTGTCCACGGATCCGGGTCCGTGTGCGGCCTTCGTCGGTCACCATCTCTACGGCCCGATGAATACCGACTTCCTGATTTCGCTGTTTCCACAGATCACAGCGCGGGTCCAGGCCAATGACCCCTTGATGCTCGGCAGCCTCAACCGCAACAAGGTCATCGTTGCAGGCTGGTCTGGCGGCTCGTCGGTTGTTGCCGCCAATGCCGGTGCCTGGAAGCAGTTTGCCGATGCCGGACCGGTCTACGACTTCAAGACCACGCGGCCAATCGGCTTCTTCGGCGTATCCACCCAGGGGCCTGATTATGCTGGATTTTCCGGCGGCTTTCGCAGCCTGAGTTACGATGGCATCGACAACCGGCCATTTCTCACCATTACCGGCAAGGGCGACACCAATGGCAAGTTCAGCGAAGGCCGCACGGTCGCTTTCCTGCGCAGCACGTCTGGCGGCAAATATCTGTCGTGGGATACGCTCCTGCATCCCAACCATGCCACGATGAACCATAGCGATTGCGCAACGCCTATCCGGCTGTTGCATTGCCAGTATATCGAGTCCGCCGGGTTGGCCTTCCTCGACGCTGTTGCCTGGAATCTCGGAGCGGCAAAACGTTGGCTGGCTTCGGATGCCTATATCACACTGACTCAGGGCGCCATCGAGCTTCATCGCCGTTGAACAGCTCATCCAAGCCTGCGAACTGCCATGCAGAAACCTCGCATGCGTCACCTGGCGCCCATAACAAGGATCCCAATCGCCATGCCCTTCCACAAACTCTTGAAAGCCGCCTCCGCATCGATGTTCGTGCTCGCGCTACTGATGGCATCGGGCGTCAAGGCCCATCCGCCCCGTCCCGGAGCCTGCAGCCCAAGCAACCGTGCGGCCTGCGAATATGTGTCCGATCTCGCCTTCACTGACATCAGGGAGATCCGTTTCGTCCTCGTGGATCCCAACCGGAACAACTACCGGCTGCCGGTCCTGATCCGCTATCCCTTCGATGCTCCCGGACCTAGGCCGGTCATCATCTGGAATCATGGTGGCGCTCCGCGCGCCGGTGGCCGGGAAGGGAGCGCCGAATGGAGCAATGCGCTGGCACGGGCCGGCTACATCGTGATCCATCCCTCCCGCAACCTGATCGACGATCCGGCGCCCTATCAGGCGCAGTGCAATGCGAACGGTGCCCCCACGCCTGACGGCTGCGTGAACTGGGTGAGCCACAGTCTGTTCGGGCCACTCAATACCGATTTCCTGATCAGCCGGTTTCATGTGATGCAAGTGCGTTTCCCGGAACTGGTCGGACGTTTCAACAATTCCAAGGTCGCCGTGGGCGGTTGGTCCGCCGGAACCACGGTGGCTCTGGCCAATGCCGGGGCCTGGCGGCAGTTCACACCTTCCGGCCCGTTCCATTACCAGAGTACACCGACACCGGAAGCCTTCATGGCGGTCGCTCCATTCGGTCCCGATTATGCGGGCTTCAACTACGCGCCAACATGGAACTTTGGTGGCTTCCAGACAAGCAGCTTCGACACCATCGACGACCGTCCCTTTCTCTTCGTGACCGGCATGGGAGACTATGGACCGAAGACCTTCCCGGACAAGGACGTTGCCTCGGAAGCCCGAACCTTTGCCTGGCAGAGATCGACGGCCGGCAACAAGTTTCTGTCCTGGGCGATTCGCCCCTCCGCCAGCCACGGAACCATGAACATCAGCGATTGCGGCACAGCGATCAAACAGATCCAATGCAATGCCATCGAATCACTGGGCTTGGCCTATTTCGACGCGGTGCTGCGCCAGCGGCAGGTGGCAATTGACTGGCTGGCGACAGACGCGCACCGGCTGTTCTCGAATGGCCTGCTCGAGTTCCGCCGGCGCTGAGCCACGATAAGTTGGCATCACGAGTCGTGTCGTGATGAGCTGCCGTGACACCTGTGCACCCTAACGCCAACTCAGCCCCGTCACTTGCGTTGCCGGGGTCAATTTGTGCCGTAAAGTAGCGGCTTGCGTGGGAAAAGTCGCGCCGCATACCTGCATCTGGTCTGCGACCTTGGCCCAATCGCAAAACACAAAACCCGCCGTGCAGTGCTGCAGCGGCGGGTCTTGAAGCTGAAATCGTGTGAAGGGATCATTCTGTCTTTCGCAGGCCTGGCAGCGACCTACTCTTCCGCGTCTTAAGACGAAGTACCATTGGCGCTGGGGCGATTTACGGCCGAGTTCGAGATGGGATCGGGTATGGACACCCCGCCAAAGCCACCAGGCCGGCGAAGGACAGAAGGACGAAGCACAATTGGCGTTTCCGCGCGTCTTTCACATTATCGATGATGAGCATCAATAATGAGAGCAATCAAGCCGTTC
>JAGRLX010000275.1 GCA_020441605.1 Alphaproteobacteria bacterium | reverse complement strand
AGCGACGACTTGCCCATGCCGCGCGCCCCCCACAGCAGGGCATTGTTGGCCGGGAGGCCCTTGGCGAAGCGCTCGGTGTTTTCCAGCAGGATGTCGCGGGTGAGATCGATGCCCTTGAGCAGATTGATCTCGACCCGGTTGACGCGCGCAACCGGCTCCAGCGATTGGGCCGCCGCATGCCACACAAAGGCGCTGTGGCGGTGGAAGTCGGCAGACCTTGGGGCAGGTGGCGCCAGCCTTTCCAGGGCTTCGGCAAGGCGGCGGAGCAGGTCGTTGTCGAGGCTTTGAGTCATGGCCCGGCCTCTTATCCGAGGTGGGACCGCCCGTAAAGCCGCCCCAATCGATTGGTTGCAATGGCGGCCCGCGTCGCTATATTCCGCCCAGTTTCAAATCGGGAGAGTTCTTCGTGTTCATGACCCCTGCCTACGCCCAGGCTGCCGGCGCCCCCGCAATGGGCGATTTCCTCGGCATGATCCTGCCGCTCGTGATGATCATGGCGGTGTTCTATTTCCTGCTTATCCGTCCGCAGCAGCGCAAGGCCAAGGAGCACCAGGAACTTCTGAAGAAAGTCTCCAAGGGCGATACGATCATCACCCAGGGCGGGTTGATCGGCAAGGTCGTGAAAGTCGTCGACGACCATGAACTTCAGGTCGAAGTGGGGGAGAACGTCAAGGTCCGCATCCTACGGTCGGGCATCGCTGACGTGCGCGCCAAGGGCGAGCCGCTGAAGGCCGAGAGCAAGTAACCGCCAATATGTTGCATTTCCCTCGCTGGAAGTCGTTTTCGATCCTCGGCGCCATCGTGCTGGCCATTGTGCTGGCGTTACCAAATGTCTTGCCCAAGGACATTCAGGACAGCCTCAAGCCCTACAATCTCCGGCCCGTGACGCTGGGTCTCGACCTCCAGGGCGGGTCGAATGTTCTGCTCGAGATCGACCGCGCCGACCTTGTCGACAAACTCGGTCAGCAATTGGTCGGCGATATCCGCTCGACCCTGCGTGAGGCCAAGATCGGCTACAGCGGGATCAACCGGAGTGCCAACGGCGTGTCCGTCCGGGTCACCAAGCCGGAGGACCTCGACCGGGCGCGGACCGAGTTGCAGAAACTGCTGCAGCCGGTGGAGACCGGCCTATTTGGAACCGGCACCCAGGCCAACCTGCTGACCCTCGAGCAGCAGGACCAGCATTTCACCCTGACCTTTTCCGAGGCCGGACTGGACTCGAAGATCGCCGCGGCCATAACCCAGTCGCTGCGCATCGTCGAGAACCGGGTGAACGCGCTTGGTACTGCCGAGCCGGTGATCCAGCAGCAAGGCAAGGACCGCATCGTCGTGCAATTGCCGGGCGTGCAGAATCCCGAGCAGGTCAAGAGCGTCATCGGCCGTACCGCCAAACTCACATTCCAGTTGCTCTGCGAAGCCCAGTCCACGGGTGAAGGCCAGTCGCCGCCACCCGAATGCAAGTCCCTGCCGCTAAAGGAAGACCCGGCGCAATCGCTGTGGGTCCAGACGTCGAGCCGGGCTACCGTCGATGGGGCCGACCTGGTCGACGCCCGCCCGGCGTTTGACCAGCAGAACCAGCCGGTGGTGTCGTTCCGCTTCAACACCAAGGGAGCAGAACGCTTCGCCAGGCTGACGCGCGAGAATGTCGGCAAGCCCTTCGCCATCGTGCTCGACGACGAGATCGTCAGCTACCCGCGGATCAATGAGCCGATCCTCGGCGGCTCCGGCCAGATTTCCGGAAACTTCACCACCCAGGAAACGTCCGATCTTGCCATCGTGCTGCGGTCGGGCGCACTTCCGGCCAAGCTCACGATCGTCGAGGAGCGCACGGTGGGCCCAAGCCTCGGCTCCGATTCGATTCGTGCCGGCCTGATCGCGTCGGTCATCGGCCTGATTGCCGTGCTGGTATTCATGATCATCGCCTTCGGGCTCTTCGGCATCTTTGCCGATATCGCGCTGATCGCCAACCTCGTCATGCTGCTGGCGCTCATGTCCTTCTTCGGTTTCACGCTGACCTTGCCGGGAATCGCCGGCATTGTGCTGACCATGGGCATGGCCGTCGACTCGAACGTGCTGATCTTCGAGCGCGTCCGCGAGGAATGGCGCAACGGCCGCACCGCCATCAATGCCATTGAGAGCGGCTTCAAGGCGGCGCTGGGAACGATCCTCGATGCCAACCTGACCACGCTCATCGCCGCGGCGGTTCTGTTCGGCGTGGGCTCGGGACCGATCCGCGGCTTTGCCGTCACCCTGTCCATCGGCATCATCACCACAGTGTTCACGGCCTTCACCCTGACCCAGCTGATCATCGCCTTGTGGGTCAAGGCGAAGCGCCCGAAGGAGGTTCCGCTCTAGGAGCGGAGGCGCAAGATGAAACCCATTCGCTTCATACCCGACAATACCAAGATTTCCTTCATGCGGGTGAGCCGCTTCGGCTTCTTCGTGTCTGGGATACTGTGCGTGCTGTCCATCGTTCTGTTCCTCGCTGTTGGCCTCAACGTCGGCGTCGATTTCAAGGGCGGTACGGTGATTACCATCCGAACCGAACAGGCCGCCAACATGGACCAGTTGCGCAGCACACTCGGCGGTCTGGGGCTGGGATCGGTTGAACTTCAGGAATTCGGCTCGCCCAACGACGTGCTGATCCGGATCGGCGTGCAGGACGGTGGGGAGGCCGCCCAACAGGCAGCGATCAACAAGATCAAGGATGCTCTTGGACCTGGCATCGACTATCGCAGCGTCGAAGTAGTAGGACCCAAGGTGTCGGGCGAACTGGCCCAGGAAGGCATCATCGCCGTGGTCGGCGCCATGCTTTGCGTCCTGATCTATATCTGGTTCCGCTTCGAATGGCAGTTCGCTCTCGGCGCCATCTTCTCTCTGCTCCATGACGTGCTGCTGACCATCGGCCTGTTCTCACTGATCGGGCTCGAGTTCAATCTGTCGATCATCGCGGCCATCCTCACCATTATCGGCTACTCGCTGAACGACACCGTGGTGCTTTTCGACCGGGTTCGCGAATTCTTGCGCAAATACAAGACCACGCCGCTTGCAGACCTGATCGACCTGTCGATCAATTCGGTGTTGCCGCGCACCATCCTGACGTCGGTCACCACGCTGATCGCCCTCCTGGCGCTGTATATCTTTGGCGGTGAAGTGATCTCGGGCTTCACCTTTGCCATGATATGGGGCGTGCTGGTCGGAACCTATTCATCCTTCTTCATCGCAACTCCGGTGCTGCTGCTGCTGGGCACCGTGCGCGAAACGGCAAAGGCGGAGGCCAAGGCCGCGGTCGCCGCCAGGCCTTGACCGCGTTCTATCCAGGGCGGCCGCCGATCGATGCCTATGGCAATGGCGGCTTTCGATTTGCCGGCATGTCGCATCGCGGATCGCTGCTGCTGCTGCCAAGCGGTGTTTACGGCTGGGCACCGTCCGCGCCGCTGGCTGAGAGCGATATTCGGCCCATCGTCGCCGAGGGCGATGAGATTGACCTTCTCTTGCTGGGAACGGGGGCAGGGCGGGAACGCCTGCCGGCGGCCGTTGGTGACACACTCATGCGCGCCGGCATCCAGGCCGACTGCATGGCCACCGGCCATGCCGTAAGCACCTATAATCTGCTGCTGGCAGAACGCCGCAGGGTGGCCGCTGCCCTCATCGCGGTGGCGGATGCCAGATGACCAGCGCGGCAAAGCATTGCCATGCACTGGTCCGGGATGGCGACAAGGACCGCTATCTTTCCACGCTTTTCGCCAGCGACGAGCGCCGGCCCTTTCTGCTGGGGCTCATGGCTTTCAACGTCGAGGTATCGCGGATCGCCACGGCGGTGAGCGATCCGCAGATCGGCCTCATCCGCCAGCAATGGTGGCTCGACACGCTCGACGGCATTTATGAAGGCGATGTTCCAGCCCATCCCGTGGCCCAGGAACTGGCGCGCGCCGTCGGGGCCGGACGTTTGCCGAAACATGCGCTGCGCGACCTCATACTGGCCCGCGAATTCGATCTTTATGCCGATCCGATGCCGGATGCGGCCGCACTCGAAACCTATCTGGGACAGACCGAGTCGGCGCTGATCCAGCTTGCGGCGCTGATCCTGGCAGGTCCGGACGCTGGCCGTGGCGCGGCAGCCGCCGGACTGGCCGGTGTCGCTTATGGGCTGGCGCGCCTGCTGACCAGGTTCGGCGACCGGCATCTTCCGCCAGGTCTCTCCCGGAACGACGCCGCCGCCTTGGCCCGCAAGCGCCTGGCCGAAGCCCGCGAGCTGCAGCAGGCGATACCTGTGGCCGCTCTGCCGGCCTTCCTACCCGTAGCACTGACTGAACTCTATCTTGCGCGGCAGGATGGCTCGGGAGCTCCTTCCGCGCTCCGGCGGCAGTTCACCCTGTGGCGTGCGGCGCGGCGCGAGAGGCTCTGACGCCCTATTCGGCTGCCGCCGCCATGGCCAGAGTGAGCCAGGCGTCGAAATCCGCCAGGGCCCTGGCCGTATAGGCCCGTTTGCGGGCCTGTGCCTGCTCGGCATGCTTGAGCCGCCGACCGTCCTGCTGACGGATCTTGGCGATCGGCGGGAACAGCCCGAAATTGACATTCATTGGCTGGAAAGACGACCCGCGCGCATCGGTGGTCTCCAGGTGGCCGGCGGTGATGTGGTTGATCAAGGCACCATGGGCGGTGGTTGCAGGTGGCGCCACGAAAGAGCGTCCCAGGCGCTCGCTGGCCGTCATCCGGCCGGCAATCAGACCCATGGCGGCACTTTCGACATAACCTTCGACCCCGGTGATCTGTCCGGCAAAGCGGAGCCACGGGGCCGATTTGAGCCGCAGTCCGGAGTCGAGGACTTTGGGGCTGTTGAGAAAGGTATTGCGGTGCAGTCCGCCGAGCCGGGCGAACTCTGCATGCTCTAGACCGGGAATGCTGCGGAACACCCGCACCTGCTCCGCATATTTGAGTTTCGTCTGAAAGCCCACCATGTTGTAGAGTGTGCCCAGTTTGTTGTCCTGACGCAGCTGCACCACCGCATAGGGTTTTTCCGCCGGCCGGTGGGCGTTCGTCAGGCCACGGGGTTTCATCGGCCCATGGCGCAGGGTCTCCGGGCCACGCTCGGCCATGATCTCGATCGGC
>JAGRLX010000274.1 GCA_020441605.1 Alphaproteobacteria bacterium | reverse complement strand
CGACGCCATCATGCTGTCGGCCGAGAGCGCCACCGGCGCTTGGCCCGACAAGGCGGTCGCCACCATGGACAAGATCGCGCAGGCCGTCGAACGCGACAGTCTCTACCGCAGCATCGTCACGGCCCAGCGCTACGAGCCTCAACCGACCAGCGCCGATGCCATCTCGGGTGCCGCCCGCTCGATCTCCGAGACTCTGAATCTCGCCGCCATCGTCTGCTATACCGGCTCTGGCTCCACTGGCGTGCGGATGTCGCGCGAGCGTCCTGAGACGCCGATCATCGCCCTCACCCCGATCCCCGCCACCGCCCGCCGGCTGGCACTCGTCTGGGGGCTGCATTGTGTCCTGACCGAGGACGCCAGCGATCTCGATGACATGGTATCGCGCGCCACGCGCATCGCCTATGAGGAAGGCTATGCGCAGCCCAGTCAGCGCGTTATCATAACCGCAGGCGTGCCCCTGGGAACACCTGGCGCCACCAACATGATCCGCATCGCCTATGTCGGCAAGGGCGGCGCCGCCGGCAATTGATCGCGCGTTGCTTTAGCGCCGTGGCGGTAGATTGGGGATCCCGGCCAGCGTTTCGTGGATGGCCGGCGCAAAGCGCAGCATCGAGGTATCTTCGAGATCGTTGCAGTCGTTCCACTGAAAGTAATTCCGATCGCGATACTTCATCGGATGGGTTTCCACCCGGGGATTGCCGCGGGCCATCTTCTGCGCGGCCTGTTCTTCCGACTTCACCAGGTAATGATGCAGCCGCAGACCGCCATGGCGCGGCGGTTGAACCCGCGAATTGATCGGGAAGACCTTGTTGCCGAGGCCATCCTCATAATGGCCGAACAGCAATTGCTGGTGTGGTCCCCGGAACCGGATGAACCGGTGCGGCCGGATGATTCCCTTGATCATGGCGTTGGACATAAAGTCATCCGGCGCACGCCGGATGAACGATTCGATGCACAATCCCTGGGGCCGGGTCTTGTGTCCCGATGAACCGAAGGTGCTCCAGTTCATGGCGATGCCAGCGCAGGCCTCATCGCGATCGAGATAGCCGGAAATTGAGCCGCTTTCGGGATTTATGAATTCGTCGGCGTCGATCAGGGCCGCCCATTCGGCATCGAAGCGATGGGTTTGCAGAAAATGCCAATAGGTCAGCGATTGCGCCGGTTGGTGCAGGAGGCTGTATCGAATTATCGTGTAGCGCTTCGACAGCGCATCGAGAATGCGCGGCGTGTCGTCGGTCGAACCGTTGTCGTAGATGTAGAAGGCCTCGACGCCAATCCCGGCGTGGTGGACGATCCACTCGGCAATGTCGTCGGCCTCGTTCTTGATGACCGAGCATACCGCCATCCGGTAGCGTGGTGGATAGATTGTCGTGTCGCGCAGATGCCGGGTGTGGCTCTGCCAGAATTCCACCATGAGCCCAAGGTCGGGTTCCATGATGATGGACTTGCGTGCGAGCCGCAGGCTGTCCTCGAGCGACACGATGGCTTCCTCGATGCGGCAATGACTGAGCAGCAGCCGGCTCATCAGCCGCTTCGAATAGGCCGAAACCAGTTCGGCGCCGAGCCCGAGACCAAACTCCAGCGCCCGATCCACCTCATGGGCGAGAAGCAGCGCCGTCAGCCTTGCAGCGGCCGCGATCCTCGGACTTTTCGCGTGGACATCCGCTGCCTCGATGACAGCCTGGAGCGCCAATACATTGTGGTCGAGGGCATGGTCCAGCTTGGCGAGGATCTCCGTCTCGAACCGGGCAACCAGCGGTGGCCTCAGTCCATCCAGGGCAAGTCCATCCAGCAGGTCGCAAATCGCGAACGTCCCGTTTCCGGCCATCTGATGACCCTGTGAACGGACCAAATAGGCCGCCGGTGTCCGCGGCCTGGTCTCGAGCAAGCTATTGGCCAGTTCGATGGCGCGGCGTGGCTCTCCTGCGGCAAGGGCGGCCTTCGCCGCCTCGATCTGGGTTGCTATGTCTATCTGCACCTGTCTCTTTCGTCCGGTTCGTCTCGCGGGCCCCATGCTATGCGGCTGGCGACCTTTGCCCAAGACAAATCAGCAGGACCCGCCAGACCCGACGTCTCGCCCAAGTCTTCCGGCCCGGTCGCGACTATGCGACAATGAACTGATTCACGGGGACCGCAACATGAGGATCATATTGACGATTTGGGCCGCCGCCCTGATGCTGGCCTTGTTCCAGGTGCCGGCCTGGGCCGGTGGCTTCGAACAAGGCACCGCGCATTATCGGCGCGGTCACTACGCCGAGGCCCTCGACATCCTGCAGCCGCTTGCACGCAAGGGCGATCCCTATGCCCAGTTCGCGCTGGCAGTCATGTATGATGACGGCAAGGGCGTGCCCCAGAGCCATTCTCTTGCCCTCAAGTGGTATCTTTGCGCCGCGCGGAACGGATTAGCCGACGCGCAATATGCGGCGGCCATGTATTACGCCAGCGGGCGTGGCATCAAGCCGAACGTCCGCAAGTCCTATTTCTGGTTCAACCTCGCAACCGCCGGCGGATATCCACGTGGTACCCGGGCCCGGGACCAGCAGGATGGCGAACTGAGCCGGAGCGAGGTGGCCAAGACCCAGGCGGATTCGGTCGACTGGCTGAGCAAGCACCCCCGACAGCTTTCCTGCAAGACGAGGCGCTGCATTCACCCCGCCTGGTATCCGAAACCCCGGTGGAACAAGCTCACGCTCTACGGCTGGTAGACCGAGCCACGGCGTGAGCCTTTGCGTCAGTTGACCCGCATGGCCTGCCCGACGAGGTCATAGGTCTGAGCTGGCCGGTTCCGGCGCCAGACCACATAGACATCATTCACCGCGCCGGGCGCAGGCAGGAACCGATGGACCGCGCCAACGTGGATATCGGTAATCGGCTCGGTCGGCGAGGTGTTCTGCAGCTTCACCGGCGCTCCGGCCTTGATGCCATTAGCCTTGAAAAGCCGCGCCATCAGGATTGACGAGGACGGATCGACCAGCGCACCAACCACCACGAAGCGGCCATCCGGCAGGGCCGCCACGTCCAGGGTCGCACCCAGAACCGAAGCATCGTCGCCGATCAGAAACTTGCTGCGCGCCGCGGTACCGTCGGCATTGAAAATCCGCCCGAATGGAAGCGAACTGCCGCTCCTGTCATCGATCCAGACCGCAACGAAGCGCCCATCTGGCAGCGCATCCACCCGCATCGCGGTGCTTCCGCCGGCGAGGCTTGTCGACGCCAGCGCGAACCGGCTGCCGACCAGCGCGCCAGCCGGATTGATCAACTGGCCGAGATAGCTGACCGACGTTGATGTCTCGCCCTGATGCCGAAAGACGATGAGGATATTGCCGTTGCTGAGTTGTACGCCATCGACCGGCCGCTGCATGCCCGCGTTCAGGGTTTCCAGCACGATCTCCGGTCCCACCCTCGAACCGGTTGCCGAAACGAAGGCGCCGCGGGCCGAAAGGAAGCTGCGGTTGGGATAGGTCGCAGCGTCGACCCAAGCGGCGAAGGCACGGCCATCATCGAGGGGCACCGATATCGGTGCACCCTGACTGCCGGGTCTGCTCCCGCTGATGGTGACCAGCAACTCTTCGGGGATGCCCGCTGCACTGACCAGACCCCGGAACACTTCCGTGTTGCAGCACACGGTGAAGATGGTCCAGAAGATTGCGGTCTTGCCGCCGCCAAGCCTTGCACCGCCATTGATGGCCAGCCCACCGCCCGGCGTATCCGACGCGAAGAGGCTGATTGGCGCACCGGTCTTGGCATAGGCCGCATCCATCCGTTGCACGAACATGCCGCCGCCGCTCGGTGCGGGCGAAACATAGGGAATAGCAAAAGTTGAATCGGAAAGCCCCACCGGGCTCGAACTCATGTTTCCCTCACCTCTCGTTGCGCCTTGCACGATCAGGGTCGGCACGCCGAGCTTGCCCAAGACGTCAGCCGACGCCGTTTGACAATGACCGAGAATTGCCGAGAAAAGAAGCACTAACAAAACTGCGCGCATATCGTCCCACCCATGTCTTGGTCCACTGCCCCAGGGGGAGCTTAGGAAATGATGGGCGGACTGTGAACCAGAAATTGCATCGCCCGGAGAACCATCCTCGTCGGCACCAAATCGACTTGGCAACGCCCGCCGCCGGCACTCGCGCAATCAGGTCCGCTTGCTCGTCAGTTGCGCTAGATGGATTGCTCCAGCCGTTCCAGTTCCTTGAGCGCCGCCTTGGGGCCTTCCATGGCGGGATTCATGCGCAGGGCTTCCCGGAAGGCGTCGATGGCGGCCGTATAGTTCTTCTGGCGCTGATAGATCATGCCGCGTCCAGCCAGGGCGCCGAAGTGGCGGGGTTCGAGTTCGAGTACCCGCTCGATGTCGGCCAGCGACCGGTCGTAGTCCTTCATCAGGAAATAAAGGGTCGCGCGCCGATTCCACGCCTCGGCAAAGTCGGGATGCGCATCGATCAGCGTATCCAGGATCTTGAGCGCTTCAGCAGGGGCGCCTTCGTCCATGGCCTTCGACGCCTGGCGCAGCAGCACCTCGGCGGTCGGTGAATCCGACGACATCCACAGGTCCCATATATTCTTTTCGATCCGCGCGGCAGCCGGACCGTCGGAATCGCGATGCAGGCTGGCAAACAGGCGGTCGAGACTATCGGCACGGTGCTGGGCGGGCGACAGGGGCGCTGGCGCAGGGTCCTCCGCCACGGCGGGAGAAGCGATTGCCAGGGAGGCTGCAAGGGCCAAAATGAGACTGCGCATGACGCACAGCATACACCAAAGCCTGTGGCAACAAAAACAGCGCCGCAGGCGCTGGCGGCCGGCGGCGTTCAAAACTTCGTCAAGACGGCCGAATCAGCCCTGCCGTGCCTTGAAGCGCGGATTGG
>JAGRLX010000273.1 GCA_020441605.1 Alphaproteobacteria bacterium | reverse complement strand
AGCGCAAACTAGGAATAAAGTCAAGAACGCTGTTCCAAACCACGAAGTCCGTCAAACCGCCAAGAGCTGGAAGGCCATTACCGCCGAGACCTGGGCGCAACGGTCCGCGCGCCAACGGCTCTACTCGCTCGCCCGTTGCGCTAGAAGCGATCCGGCGCCAAGTCGGCGAGGACCAGGCCTTCATCGGCAATGTGCTGGGGCACGCTCTCGCCGCGGAGCAGGCTGGCGGCGAGCAGCGACAGGGCAGGGGCCGTCTGGATGCCATAGCCGCCCTGGCCGATGAGCCAGAAGAAGCCCTCTGCCTTGCCATCGTAACCCACCACGGGATTGCCATCGGGAGCAAAAGACCGGAGGCCGCCCCAAGTGTGCTCGACGCGAGTAATCTCGAAGGTCGTGGCCTGCTGGAAACGGTCAATGCCTTCGGCGAGCGTCATGTCGTCGGCATAGGCGTCATGGGGATCGACCGGCGTAGCATCGGCAGGCGACACCAGAAGCTTGCCTGACTGGGGCTTGCAATACCAGGTCTCGCCAACGTCGCCGACGAGTGGCCAGCCCATGACATCCACGTCTTCCGGTCCGGGTACCACGGCAATAGAACGGCGCTTGGGCTGAAGGCCGATGGGGACACAGCCGGCAAGGGCAGCTATCTGGTCGCCCCAGGCGCCGGCGGCATTGACCAGGACTGGAGCCGTGTATGTCCCGGCATTGGTGCGGACTTGCCAGGTCTTGCCCCGGTCAATCGCGGTAACTTCCGCGCCGCAACGCAGCACGCCACCGCTTTCCCTGACGCGGCGCAGATAAGACTGGTGCAGAAGGTCGACGTCGATGTCGGCGGTGACGGGATCGAGAATGGCGCGCCGGGCATAATCCGGCCGCAGGAGCGGGAACTTTTCCCGGGCCGCCGCAACGCTGATCTCGTGCATGCCCTGCTGAGCGGCCATGAGGGATTCGAATTCGCCTTCCTGGCCTGCGGGCATGAAAAACACCGTCTCGCGCGGGGTGAGATAGGCCCCCTGGTCAAAATGAGGGCGGGCGGCGCGGGTCAACGCCCGGATGACGGCGGGCCCGTAATTGGGCTCGTAGGCGGCGGCGGACCGCCCCGTTGTGTGATAGCCGGGACGGTCCTCGCGCTCGACGATGACGACGCGGTGTGAACCTGAGAGGTGGGCCGCCACCGAGGCCCCGGCGATGCCGGCGCCAATGACGATGATGTCGAAATCCTGGATCATGGCCGCTCATAGCCCCGCGATGCCCCAAGCGCCACCGATTTTGGCTCCAAGCCCATGCGCAAAGCGGTGATCTGGCATCTGTCCGTCTGGCAGGTCAAGAGGCCCGGCCGAAGCCCTTCGGCGGCCGGCCGACGGCCCTAGGATGCCTCCAAGTTTACGTTGTGATACCAATCACTGATTGTATCGACGGATTGTGTAAGTTGACGTCACCCTGGGTTGCGATGCGTCGGCTTCAGGGCATGGACATGCGGCGGCAGCATGGAGACCTCAGATGAATGATTCGGTCGTGACCATCGATGTGGCCGGCAAGCCGGCCAGCCTGCCGGATGCCTTTGTCATCCGCGTTCCCTATCGGCTCGGCGCGATTCTCATGGTCGTCATGCTAGGTATCATCTGGGGTCTGCAATATTCCACTGCCAAGATGGTGAGCCTTGAAGACACCGATGCACTCGCCGCGCTTCTTGCGATCCACGCCGTCCTTGCGAGCCTGTTCGCCGCTTCTCTCGCCGCCGTCGGGCGACTGTTTCGGCCGGGCCTGCGGCAAATATCGTTCTTCCTGGTGGTGGCACTGTTCGGCAATGTGCTGCCGTTGGGAATCGAACTGTTCGCGGCCCATCATGTCTCGGCCGGAGAGTTGGCGCTGATCATTTCGCTGACGCCGGTCGCCGTCCTGGTCTTCGCCTATCTGCTGAGGACCGAGCTGCTATCGGCGCGCAAGCTTGTAGGCATTCTCATCGGCTGCACCGCCGGGGCGACGATCCTGCTGCCGGAAGCCTTCCGCGATGGAAGCGATGGTCTGAACTGGACGCTGATCGCATTCATCGGACCGGTTGCCTGCGGCTTCGGCGGCGTGCTGCTGGCCAAGCACTGGCCAGATAGCCTCGATACCCTGCAGGTCGCGACCGGCAACCTCACGGCGGGCACGCTTCTCCTGCTGCCGGTCGTCGCCTTGACCGGTGGCCTGCCCGAAAACATGGCCGAACTTGGCGGCGTGGCCAATTGGTCCGTGATCGGCTTCGGATTCACGGTGGGCATGGAATTCTATCTCCTCGCGCTCATCACGCGGTTGAGCGGTGCGGCCTTTGCCAGTTGCTCGGATTTCGTCGCCATATGCGCCGGCCTCGGCTGGGGGTATCTCTTCTTCGCGGAGGTCCCGACAATATGGATGGTGCTGGCGGCCTGCCTGTGCGGCCTGGCGGTGAAACTTGCCGCGGACGGCACCTTTGCTGTGCAGAGCGTCAAGGCCGATCTTGTCTAGGGCGGGAGGCCCGGCCAAAGTGGCACCATCAATCGAGGAGCAGCCATGGCCGACATGACCTTGCATTTCCCCCGCAGCGAATATGACCGCCGCATCGCCCGGACCAGGCGGGCCATGGCAGCGCATGGGCTCGACCTCATCATCGTGTCAGACCCGTCCAACATGGCCTGGCTGACGGGCTATGACGGATGGTCGTTCTATGTGCATCAGGCGGTTCTGCTGGGGCTTGACGGCGAGCCCGTGTGGTGGGGGCGTGGCATGGATGCCCAGGGCGCCAAGCGCACGGTGTTCATGGGCCACGGCAATATCCTGGGCTATGACGACACCTATGTGCAGAACCCCGATAAACATCCGATGGAACAGCTGTCGGGCGAGATCGCGGCGCGCGGCTGGGACAAGGCCCGGATCGGCGTGGAGATGGACAACTACTGGTTCTCGGCGGCGGCGAACGAAGCCCTGCGCAAACATCTGACGGCGGCGCAATTCGCCGATGCCACCGGCCTGGTCAACTGGCAGCGTATCGTCAAGAGCGAGCACGAAGTGGCGTTCATCCGCCGGGCGGCGAGGATCGTCGATGCCATGCACGCCAGGGTGATCGAATTGGTGGAACCGGGACTGCCGAAGAACGTGCTGGTGGCGGAAATCCAGAAACAGGCGATCCTCGGCGCCGATGGCAACTGGGGCGACTATTGCGCCTTCGTGCCGATGCTGCCGTCGGGCCTCGATGCGACAGCACCGCATCTTACCTGGGATGACCGGCCGTTCAACGCCAACGAGGGCACCTTCTTCGAGCTTGGCGGATGCTACCGGCGCTATCACGCGCCGCTATCGCGCACCGTCTATCTGGGCAAGCCGCCGCAAAAGTTCCTCGACGCCGAAAAGGCGGTGGGCGAGGCCACCGAGGCGGGTCTCGCGGCCTGCAAACCGGGGACGACTTGCGGCGAGGTGGCGGAGGCCTTCTTCGGCATATTGTCGAAGCGCGGCTTCGAGAAGGACTCACGCGCCGGCTATTCGATCGGGCTGTCCTATCCGCCGGACTGGGGCGAACGTACGCTGTCGATCCGCCGTGGCGACCGCACGATGCTCGAGCCCAACATGACGCTCCACTTCATGCCGGCGCTGTGGCTGGACGACGGCGGTCTGGAACTGTCGGAGACGATCCTGATCACCGAGACGGGTGCTGAGTGCCTGTGCCAGACACCGCGGAAACTGGTCGTCAAGCCATGAGCCGCCGGTAAAGATCAGCCGTTTCCCGGTCGAAACAGCAGAAGATCATCCGTTCGAGTGGCGAGTCCGGGGCAATGGCCGCGGCGACGGTGGCGATCGCAATGCGGGCGGCGTCTGCTTTCGGGTAGCCATAGACGCCGGTGGAGATTGCCGGAAAGGCGATTGAGCGGAGGCCGTTCTGTTCCGCGAGTGTGATGGATGTGCGGTAGCAGGAGGCCAGCAAATCCGCTTCGCCCCTGGTGCCCCCGTGCCAGACCGGCCCCACGGTGTGAATGACGTGGCGGGCCTTGAGCCGGTAACCGTTGGTAATCCTGGCGTCGCCGGTCGCGCAACCGCCAAGCAGCCGGCACTCGGCCAGAAGCTGGGGACCGGCGGCGCGGTGAATGGCACCGTCGACGCCACCGCCGCCGAGCAATGAGGTATTTGCTGCATTGACGATGGCATCCACGTCCAACGTGGTGATGTCGCCTTGCATGATTTCGATGACGGGCGCGGCCTTGCTCATCGGCCAAGTTCTCCTGCATGGTGAGCGATCACCGGGAGAATCGACTATGCCAAAGCCCACCGCCTTCCACCAGCCCATGTCGGGCCTGGTCACGCCGCGTTTCGGCGGCATCGCCACCTTCATGCGGTTGCCGCATGTGCCGCTGGACGAGGCCGACGATCTCGACATCGGTATTGTCGGAATCCCGTGGGATGGCGGCACCACCAACCGGCCGGGTCCGCGCCATGGCCCGCGACAGATGCGCGATCAGTCGGCCATGGCCCGGCGCATGCACCAGACCATGGGGATCGTGCCCTATGATCTCGCCAATATCGCCGATATGGGCGACTGCCCGGTCAATCCTGCCGATGTGAACGATGCGCTGGCCCGCGTCGAAGGTTATTTCAAGAAGCTGGTGGCCAAGGGCATCCGGCCCCTGTCGGCGGGCGGCGATCACCTGTGCTCGCTGCCGGTGCTGCGCGCGGTGGGCGAGAAGCGGCCGGTCGGTATGATCCATTTCGATGCCCACACCGATCTCTATGATGGCTATTTCGGTGGCTTCAAATATACCCATGGCACGCCGTTCCGCCGGGCGATCGAGGAGGGCGTGCTCGATCCGAAGCGCACCATCCAGATCGGGCTGCGGGGTTCGATGTATGACCTCGACGACTTCGAGTGGGGCGAAAAGATGGGGGTGCGCCTGGTGCGGATCGAAGAGGCGATGGAGAAAGGCCCGAAAGCGATCATGGCCGAAGCGCACAAGATCGTTGGCGATGATCCCGTCTATGTGAGTTTCGACATCGACATGCTGGATCCGGCCTATGCGCCGGGCACCGGCACGCCGGAGATCGGCGGTTTCACCACCTTCCAGGCCCAGCAGATGCTCCGTGAACTGAGGGGTTTGCAGATCGTGGGGGCGGATGTGGTGGAGGTTTCTCCGCCCTTCGATCCATCCGGAGTCACGGCCCATGCCGGGGTCACCATGATGTTCGAAATCCTGTGCTCGATGGCCGAGGACGTGGCGAAGCGGCGGGAGTGACCCTCAGGCGAAGACCGCGATCTCAATGCCGGTGGGGGTGAAGCCGTTGCAGGGATTGAGCACCTGCGGGCAATTGGAGATGACGGCGAGAACGTCCATTTCGGCGCGGATGTCGACGTAGTCGCCGGGCTTCGACGAGCCAAGAGCGATGGCCGCCTCACCGGCGGCGCCGACCGGTACGGTCATGAACCAGTTGACGTTCGGCACAATGTCGCGCCAGCCGAGGCCACGGGGCCTGAGCGCAGCGAGGAAATTCTCGCGGCAGCCGCGGTTGGGAACGCCATAGAGCAACTGGTTGGAAGGTGCGGAACAGCAGCCGCCAATGGTGTCGTGCCCCCCGAAACTGTCGGCGACGATGGTGAAGAGCGGATTGGCCCGGTCGGAATAGAGCACATCACCCGCGGTCAGCAGGATATGACCGGCCTTCTTGATGGTGTTGGGCGCGTGGTAGCGCTCTTCCGGGTCGGCGGCATTGTAGCACAGAAAATCCACCGCCTGCTGGCCGTGGCTGTCGACGATCCGCAGCGTCTGGCCATGATGGATGACCCGGCTCCAGGCCGCCCTGGCCGGAATCGTCTCGCGATGAATTTCGTGCATCTTCAGGCGATCTGGCGCTCGAACAGGCTACCCCATTGCGGCAGGGCCTCGCCGATGCCGGCAAGCCGCAGGGCATGCCAGGCCATGGCATGGTTCGACGAGGTGATGGGAACGCCGGTCTCTTCCTCGATGCTGCGCGCAGCCTCGGCGAGGCGGACGGAGGTGCAGGAAACAAAGATGCAATCGACCTTGGCGCGGGACAGGATGGTCTCGACCCCGCGCCGGATGGCAGCCGGGGTGATCCGGGCGACGATGCTGTCGTCCTGCTCGTTGAAGGATCCGAATACCGGCACCTGGAAGCCACGCTCCTGGATGTAGCTGGCGACGATGCGGTTGACGTCGGCGCGATAGGGTGTGAGCACCCCGATGCGCCGCGCGCCGAAGGCCCGGAAGGCGGCGAAGGCGGCGGTGATCGGCGTGGTGCAGCGGGCATCGGGCCGCACTTCACGGATGCGGGCGAAGACCTTGTCCTCACCGATGGCCATGGAGGCCGAGGTGCAGCCATAGGCTACCACGTCCAGCGGGCTGCCGGGCAGTATCACATCGGTCGAGGCGGCGATGCGGGGCTCCATGGCGCGCAGCGTTTCCGGAGTGATCTGGGCGTCGTTGAGGATGCGGCTCTGGTAGAGCGCCACACCGGACAGCGGCGTGACGATCTTGCGCCACTCATGCTCGATGGTGAAGTCCGTGGCGAGCACGATGAGCCCGATGCGGGCGCGGCTGGCGATGCCGCCATCGGTTTCGAAGGGCAGATGCTCGATCAGGACCATCTCCGCTTCAGGCGTGACATTCCGCGGTGCTTCATTCATGGCCAGGTTCCTCTTCTGCCGGGTTTGTACCAGACAAGTCGCGCTGCACCTATAGTGTGACGCTGATGATTCGCCTTTTCCTCTTCCTGGCCGGATTGCGCGGTACGCGGCGCATGGCGCTATCCTGGCTCTGCGGCGCCGTGGCGGCCCTGGGGCTGCCGCCGCTCGATCTGTGGCCGGCGCTGTTCGTGGCGCTGCCGGTGTTTCTCGCCCAGCTTCAGGACGTGGCCGGCCGCCGCCAGGCCTTCGCTCTCGGCTGGCTCTTCGGCTTCGGATATTTCGTGGTGGCCTTCCACTGGATCGGCTTCGCATTCCTGATCGATGCCAAGACCTATCTGTGGATGATGCCATTCATGGTCGGCGGACTGGCGGGAAGCATGGCGATCTACTGGGGGATCGCGGCGCTGGCCGTCCACCTGGCCCGGCTGCGGGGACTGGGAACGGCGATCGGCTTTGCCACGACCCTGGCGACGGCGGAGTGGCTGCGCGGACGGTTGTTCACCGGCTTTCCATGGGCGGCACCCGGGCTTCAGGTCGACGGCATGGGCACCGTGAGCCAGATGGCGGCTTACTGCGGCATGACCGGCCTCACTTTCCTTCTGGTGCTGTGGGCCGGACTGGGCCTGGTTCTGGCGACACATGGCCCGAGGCGGCAAAAACTTGTGGCTCTCCTGCTGCTTCTGCTTCTGCCGGTCTCATGGGGGGCGGGGGCCTGGCGGCTGGCCAAGGCCGGCGATCTCGCGCCGGGCAGCAGCACCGTGCGCATCGTGCAGCCGAATGTGGCCCAGGACATGAAGTGGCGTGACGACAATGCGCGGGCGATCTTCGACCAGCTTCAGGGGCTGAGCACCGCGCCAAGCACGATGCGCCCCGGCGGCCTGACCGATGTGACCTATCTGCTGTGGCCGGAATCGGCGGTTCCCTTCCTGATCGACGAAAGCCCCGTTGCCAGAACCGAACTGCGCCGGATGCTGCCGGATGGGACAGTCTTGATGACCGGGGCCATCCGCCGGGAACCGGAGGCGGAGGGCACCGATTACCGGGTCTTCAACAGCATCATTACCTTCGACGGCGAAGGCGCGGTGGTGGCCCGCTACGACAAGTGGCGGCTGGTGCCCGGCGGCGAATTTCTGCCTTTCGCCTGGCTGCTCGAGCCCCTGGGATTCCGCCGCGTGGTGACCGTGCCAGGCAATTTCGCGGCCGGGCCCGGCCCGGTGACCCTCGCGCTGCCCGGCGGGCTCAAGGTTGCCATGCTGGTTTGCTACGAGGTCATCTTTCCGCACAATCTGGTCGACGGCGGCGACCGGCCTGCCGCCATCGTCAATGTCACCAATGACGGGTGGTTCGGGCAGTCGACCGGACCCTATCAGCATCTGGCGCAAGCGCGGCTGCGGACCATCGAACAGGGACTGCCGCTGCTTCGGGCTGCCAATACGGGCATCTCCGCCGTCATTGATTCCTATGGTGTCGTCCTCGCCTCGCTGCCGCTTGGCACTGAAGGCGTGCTCGATGCCGCGCTGCCGGCCGCCATCGCGCCGACACCTTATGCGCGGTGGGGTGATACGGCTCTCGCGGCCATGATCGCCCTCGGCCTCGCAGGGGCAGGAGCCTGCCGGCCGCGTTGCCGCAACGCCAGGGAGACTCAGTCTGGCTCAAGGTGAAGCGGTTAGATGCCAACCTGTGCATGAAATCAATTGCGCAACCGCGACATGTATATTACTTCTTGTCCTGTTCATGTATCTGGCGTCGGGACGAAAGTCCCATCGGGGCACAGCGCCATGAGCATCAGGCCGGGGGCAACAGGTCTGAGGGCAATATGACGAGACGCGATCCTAACTATATCGATGTCCATGTCGGAAGTCGTATCCGCATGCGCCGTCAATTCATCGGCATGAGCCAGGAGAAGCTTGGCGAGCTTCTCGGAATCACATTCCAGCAGGTGCAGAAATACGAGAAGGGCTCGAATCGCATCAGCGCGAGCCGACTCTACTACACGGCGAAAATTCTGGGCGTGCCGGTGCAATTCTTCTTCGATGATCTGCCAGGCCTCGAGGATCGGGGCGGACTGGCGGAACCGAGCGAGGAAGATACGGTGCTGTCGTCGCTGATGAATGCCGAGGGCGTGGTGCTGGCCAAGGCCTTCCGGGAGGCAGATAGCTCGAGCAAGCGCAAGCTGATCGCGACGATCGCCAAGCTCATAGCTGAATCGCGCGAGTGATTCGCCGAGCCGCTTGACCTGTGCAGTGACCGCTGCCAAAAGGTGCCCGGTTTCAAGCAGGGGCTCAGGCGGACATGGCGCGCAAGAACTATCTCTTCACCAGTGAGTCGGTGTCCGAAGGGCACCCGGACAAGGTGTGCGACCGGATCTCGGACGAGGTGGTGGATCTGTTCTACCGCGAGGCGCTGGAGCAAGGTTTCGATCCGGCCCAGGTCCGGGTGGCGTGCGAGACCCTTGCCACCACCAATCGGGTGGTGATCGCTGGGGAAACCCGGGGTCCGGCTTCAGTCACACCCGAAAAGATCGAAGAAGTTGCGCGCAAGGC
>JAGRLX010000272.1 GCA_020441605.1 Alphaproteobacteria bacterium | reverse complement strand
TGCGGTTTCTGAAGCGCTAACCTGGATGTGTTGGCAACTTGTTGATTATAAACAAGTAATCAGCGCATCCAGGCGGCGCCAAATCTTGGACATAACTAGAACAGCGCAAGTTGGTCCGGGTTTTTGCGAGGCTTTCGGCGGCGCTGGCTCGAGAATCGGACGATTCCCTCGTATTGCTTGTCGGTGAAGGTAAGCACATGGATCTCGCCTTTCTCCGGCAGGTTACCCTCTATCCGCTTCAGATGCGACTCGTAGCTGTCCTTGCCGTTGCAAAACCGGGCATAGATCGAGAACTGGCTCATCTCGAAGCCTTGATCCAGCAGGAACTCGCGGAACTTCGTGGCGTCCCGCATCTCCTTCTTGCTGCCTACCGGCAGGTCGAACATCACGAAAATCCACATCAGCCTGTATCCGCTCAGATACGAAGGATCCTTCTTCACACGCCACGGCCCTCGTCACGGCCAAGCGCGGCCCAGTCGAGCGCGTCGGGCGGGTCGAAGAGGATGAGGTCGGGGCGACCGGTCTCGAACGCCTTGCCCAGCGATTGCGCCAGCCGGGCGGCAGCGATCGAGACCGGCGAGGTCTCACCCGCAATGCGCAGGTCGAAAGCGATCAGCCGGGAGAAACGCCGTTTCTGCGCCGGGTCGAGGCGGACGACGCCCTCGCGCATCATCGTCTCGGCCAAAGCATCCACCAGCGGTCGGAACGGTTCGATCAGATCATCGGCAAGAGCAAAGGCATTGCCGCGGTTGGAATGCTGGATGCCGAGGGTCGGGTGCAGGCCTGCCGCGACGATAGCGCGGGCGCAGGTCGCCCGCATCACGGCGTAACCGTAGTTTAAGAGCGCATTGACATCGCCCTCATCACGGTTGCGGCGGAAGTCGGCTCCCATCAGCAAGGGCCAGTAGCGCCGCGCCGCCTGCGCTTCGAGGTTCTCCTTGTCGCCCGAGGTGACGCGGCGAGCCATGAAGGGAAACGCCTCGGCACCGGGGGCGCCACGGGCCGAAAGAAGCGCCCCCTGCATCACGATCTTTGCCGAGACGACCCGGCGCCAGAGCTGTTTCATCAGAGGGCCCGAAGCCGCGATCTGCGCCTGCATTCGTGCGTTCTGCGCATGGTATCCGTCCAACGGCAGGGTCACGGCGACCGGCGCGTGGGAGGCGTTGCAGAAGACGATGGGCGCCCCGCGCTCGGCGAGCGCTGCGACGATGTTGCCGGTCCAGATGATACCATGGGCGTGAACGATCAGGGCGTGGATGTCGTCCAGCGCCACGCGGCCGACCTCGGCACGATCCTTTTCGACCAGCAGGAAACCACGGTGAAGCGAGAGATGCAGGCCGTCTGTGGCGATGTCGACGATCCGGTCCATCTCGCGTGCCTCTATTCGCGCGGGCCGGGGTCGAAGATACGACCGAGCGGATCGATGCGGACCTGGCGGGCCTTGGACTTCTTTAGCGAGCCAGGCGATAGGTACGTATATTTGAACGGGTCGATGTCGTTCGGCTCAGCGTCCCGGGCCTTCAGAGCACCCGCCTCGTTTGGCTCGGCCAGGGTAAGGCGGCCATACTGGTTGAACCCCTTGACAAGCAGAAGTTCCGCAGATGCGCCGTCTCGTTCTACGGCGATCACATCGCCTTGCCGCAGGCTGAGGATCTTTTTCGCCGCAGGATGGGGGCGCCGCTCTACCACCTTTGCTGAGTGAGCGTCGAACATCGGCACCACATCCACCTGCCACTTGCCGTCCGGCAGGCGCCAGATATCGTAGCGTGCGTTGGCATCGCCCTTGTAAGCCTTGTAGATATGGCCCGAGTTGTCCCGGATCGGGATGACAGTCAGCGGCTCGCGCAGACGTACCCGGCGGATGCCTTTGAACACCGGATGCTCCTGGGCGAAGCGCGCCAGGGCCTGGTCGAAGGACTTTCCGGTCGTGTTGCGCGTGGCCAGCCATAGGGCGTTGCGCAGGGTCTCATCGGGGATGGCGTCGGGGTTGGCGATCTGAGCGGGTTTCAGTGAGGACAGCGGGACGCGGTGAACGACGATGGGCATCTTGCCGTCGGGCGTCGTCAGGCCGGTCAGGCCATAGGCGGTGTCGTTGTGCAATTTGCCAGCCGTCACATCACGGTGGCGTGAAGGTTTGGCGCTGCGACCATGGTCTGGTTTGTGAGAGACCACGGTGCGCAGGAGGCGTTCACCAAGTTCTTCGTGGAAACCAGACCATGGCTGATCGAGGCTTTCGAAGATCCGGTCGAGTTCCTTTTCCTCCGCCCGCCCCGCTGCCCTTGAGATCTTCTGCATCAGCGCAAGCGAGGTCACCGCGGCGACAACGGCGTCAATCGCATGATGGCGGTGGTCCAGCCGGTTCTTCGGCGCATTGGAGTGCTTGTTCTCGACGAAATTGTGGTCGGGAAGGAGGCTGTCCAGCCCCCAGACACGGCGCAGCATCGCCGTCATCCGACCGGGGATGACATCGACCCGACCAGAGTCAGCGGTGGGGTACAAGCTGCGCAGGTATTTGCCCGCGATTTTCGCCAGATACTGGGTGTCGGTCAGCTGGCGGGCCGCAAAACCGCCGTTGCGCTCCATCCGCTCCATCGCGTCAGGGCCGAAGCGCCATTGCTTCGACCGATGCATCCGCGCGACTTGGGCCGAAATGGTTTCCCATCTCTCGGGGTCATGCCCCCATTTCTCATACGGAGTAAGATTGCCCTTCTGGCGGTTGCAGGTCCGATGCACCAGCACCTTGTTCGCCGGGCTGTCGTCCAGAGATTTGGAATAGGGAATGATGTGGTCGATGTCGGCAAGGCCGTTGAAAATCTGCCCCATGCCGATCGGTTCGCCACAATAGGGGCAGCGGCGGTCGAGGAGGTTCGATGGGTTCAACTCCTCCCATTGCCGCATCAGCGCACGGTTGGCACCGGTGTCGGCAAGACCCTCTTCGACCAGCTTTTCGCCCCTGCGGATTGCAGCGGCCGTATCCTGCCGGATGCGCCGCTGATGGGCTTCCTTCTCCTTGTCGTTCAGCTTCAGCTCACGGGCGAGTTCGATGACGATGCGGTCCGGCTTGCCGTGCCGTGCGATCACCGCGTTCACCAGCTTCTGCAACTGGCGTAGGCCGATATGGACGGTAGGGTTGGTCACCTTGCCGAACTGACGTTCCAGCGGATCGCCATATTCTTCCTTGCCAGGCGCGATCTCGCGGGTCAGGATTTCACCGTAATAGGGCAGGAAATCGAGAACTTCGCCCGTGCGGTGATCGCTGTGGTGGAAACCGGCCTTCAGCGCTGCCTTGTCATAGGTGACGACCTCGGCCTTCAGTGCCTCGATCAGCCTGCGGGTCGCGGTCTCGCCGAACCGGCCATGGCCCTCGGGCAGGTTTGCCTTGGCCACAGCCACCGCCGAAGCCTCGTCCAGCCCGCAATCCGATTTCAGCCAGTCCAGCAGCACATCGGGGTCTTCCTCGTTCTGCAGCCGATCGATGATCTGCAATTGCCGGTCGAGGGTAAAATGCGACCAGCGGTTGCCGAACCGCTTCTTGTCCGCCATCTCTGCCCGCACCTCGTCGCCGGCCAGATCCTTGCGGGTCTCGCTTTCCTTGTTGAATCGCTCGCCTTCTGCCAGTTTCAGCACCTTCTTGCCCAGCGTGGCAAAGCTGATCTTCTTCTTGTCGCGCAGTGCGAGGATCAGGGCATCGCGCTCGTCCCGCGTCAGATCGCGCGGGGCGGCCCCGGCCGAGACGATCTTCAGGTTATTCACCTCCTCATAGAGGCGCCGCTCCTGAAAAAGCGGATGCGCCTTCGGCAAACGGCGGTCATCCCGCGGCACGCCCCCCATGCCGGCGAAGGTGCAGTAGCCGACCTCGGGTGTCTTCAACGGACGCTGGAAGAACAGGATGCGGCGGATCGCCGTTCGGGCGGTTTCGGTCAGCAGGTCGGGATGGTACCGCGCCTGCGCCTCCCAGATCGCATCGAATTCCTGTTCGAGATGGCTCCGCTGCGGATAGAAATCGTAGCTCTGGTTCTCGCCGCCCATCCGCACCCGGGCAGGCAGGCCGCCGTCGATGCGCTCAGCAAGGAACTGGCCGAGGGTGCGCCTGCCGAGGGCATCGGTCAGCGCCTGACCTGCGACAGCGATCTTGCCGGTCTCGGGTTCGTTCCGGCTCCGATCGGCCTTGCGGTTCGATTTGAAGCCGCGTCTTGTGTTGAGATGAAAGATCGCCCGACCGATCTCATGCGGCGCAAGCGGCTCCGACAGCGCGCGGCGGCGCAGGTCGTAAGGGTCGGCATCGGCAAGCGCCCTGGTCTGGGCGTTCGGCACTGCCTCATTCCGTCTGCGCCCGTGACCCGAAGGCGGATCGCCGGGCAAGAGCCCAAGTGCGATCAACTTGCCCATCAGGGCCGAGCGGCGGCCGATGAACCTGTCGCGCCGGCGGCGCGTCGAGCGGGCCTCCCGCCGCCCCTCGGCCAAGGGGGCGCCCGATTGCGGATCACACCCCGCCCCGGCAGCAGCACTGAAGATGATCACGCCAAGGTCGATAATGCGCAGGTTGTCTTCGAGCAGCGCCCATCCCAGAGAAGACGTGCCAAGGTCGATGCCGAGTGTGACGGTCATGGCGCTCTCCATTGTCCCCTAGGCACCACCTCGACACAAACCGGGCGGTCTGCCAACAAGAGTAACCGCAGACGGTTGCCTGTCCGGTTGAGTCCACGCTCGGTTCCGGACAGGCTAGCAAAGTGTCCGCTTCGCGAAAGCCAATGTAACGGGAGCCCCCTGCGTCCACAACAGGGCGCGCCAATAGGTCCACGCTTCATTCCATGCGGCAAGAAATGGTGGTGCCTAGTTGCGCGCGGCGTTCGGATCCGGGCTGCCTTGACCTTTATGCGGTTCGATGCCAAGTTTGAGGCTCAGAAACCGTAGGCTGGCTGTTAACAAGCAGCTTGACTGCACCAAATAACGACGGGGCTACGGCCCCGTCTTTTTGCTCGAGTAAATCTCTTGACAATCATTGGATTGATTCAAGGAAGGCCTTCCACCGGCGCCGGCTGGCTGTCCGTCACCTGCAGGCAGTGATCCGCGTGTCGCAACGTCTCCCTGTAGGGTTGTTGACCAGCCCCGCACGACCCTCTGCAAGCAGCTGAGACCTCAGGTGCATGAGGAGCTTCAGAACATGGCAATCGTCCAGCCAACTAAGCAATATGGCAGAACCCTTGTGCGCTTTCCTACCTATCTTGTGCGTTGATGCTCGCGCGGACGGCCAGACCATTTGATGTGTGCTCCAATTCGGCTATTTGCGGCTCTCGCGGATGCGGCGGGTCCGTTTGGAGAGTTACTGTGATGCGAAATGAGACCATTATCGAGCTGGCAGCTGTTATTGTGTCAGCTCATATCGCCAACAACCATGTTTCCGCTGATGACGTAGCGCAGCTTATTGAGTCCGTTTATGCGGCTCTTGCAAATGCCGTTACGCCATCAGTCCTCGTGGTGCCCCAGGCGCCTGCAGCAACCGTTCGCTCGTCGATTAAGGCGGGAGCAATCACGTGTCTGGAGTGCGGCAAGAAGAGGAAGATGCTCAAGCGCCACCTGAGTATCGACCACGGACTGTCTCCGGCAGAGTATCGGGCCAAGTGGAAACTGTCCCCTGACTACCCGCTGGTTGCCCCCGAATATGCTGCAAGGCGTTCAGAGTTGGCAAAGAAGATTGGCCTTGGTCGCGGCAGCAAAAAGCGGGCGGCTGCGAAGAAAACACGGATGGTGCCAACAAGTATGGCGATTATTGCCGAGGCAACCAGCGAGTAAGCGGATATTAGAGGTGGCAAGTCTCTCCGCGATTGGCTGTCATGTGGACGAAGCTAACCTCCATATTATTCATTGAGCAGGATTTTCTAGTTTAAGTCGGGAATTTTCCCTAATCCTCATGCTGGAAGCTGCCGCCGTCTGCGCCGATACATCCCTCTTTGCTGATCTTCGCATCTGTGCAGAGCTGTCGGACGAGCCCTTTGCCCACGAATTGGCCGCAGATGTTCTGGCAGCACGCGAGGGGATTCGCCTCACAGACTTATGAGTTCGCAACCTAGGCGGCGTGGACAAATTTGAGCCAGTATCTGGCCGTGGCGAGATGGACCATGCCGAGGAAGCTGCTGGCTAGCTGGTCATAGCGAGTGGCTATCGCGCGGTTGATCTTGAGGCGGCCGAACATGCGCTCGATGCGGTTGCGCTGCTTGTAGAGCGCCCGGTCATGTTCGATCTTCGCGCGGCGATTTGACCGGCCTGGGATGACAGCTTCGATTTTGCGCTCGGCAAGATCGGCCCGGATTGCGTCGGCATCGTAGCCCTTGTCGGCAAGCAGGGCGTCGGGAGTGCGTTCGGGCAGGTCGCGCCACAGTGGGCCGGAGCGCAGCACCCAGAAAATGCCGTTCTGCACGCGGCGACCATCGACACGCGGGACGCCTCGTGGCTTATTGGGCAGCATGGGCTATGTCCGGCCCTCATGGCATGAAGAACAGGCACGCAATCGGTCCGAACGACGGGATCAGTCCCGGTAGCAAAGACTTGGCTCTCGCCAGACTGTATCGCGCTCAGTTTATGAGTTCACGACCTAGCTAGCAAGAGCCGGTTCCGACCCTACCTGTCGAGGTAATATCGCATGGGCCGGAACCGGCGAGTTGGCGTCACTTTGCCAGAGACGCAGACACGAGGAACGGCGGACAATCGAGTCGACTGGAGGGAGCTACCCGCCGCATTGGGAGTGTTAAATGGTTCAGGTAACTATTCGGTGAAGGGAAGCGAGCCTTTTCGCAGAGGTGGTCGACTCACGGCGAAGGCGGTAATAGCTCTGCTCCGTTGTCCCCAGCGATCGGACGATCGCACCACTCTTCTCCCCTTGCGAAAGCCGAACCTCGGCTTCGCGCAGCATCCCGATGATCTGTTCCGGCGTGTATCTCTTGCGTGCCATTCAAAGCTCCTTCCAAGCTCAAAATAGCCGAAATCCTACCTCTCAAAATGGACCACTTCTCGGGGGGGCAAACCAATGAGATGTCGATGTAGACGCACCAAGCGAATCTCGAAATTGAAAGCTCTTGCAAGCAGAAACACAGGTGCCGGGCAACTTATTAACCGAGCATCAACATTTTGGCCAAGGACCCTCGGATCAACTCTAAAGGCAAACGAGTAAGTGTAAGAAAGCTGATTGCTCGAGAGGACCTTGCACACTCTTTTGGCTGGGGAAACGTTTGATGAGGTTGAATCATCTAGAACCCTGAACGCGGACGAGCTCGTCTTGTCAGCCGGATTACCATCATTTACGTGCACTGGTGAGCGTAAAATGGAGATTTCTGAGTCACTTGATGTGGTTAACCCTGTTGCACGTACAGACGCTATGGAATAGATTTGATATCATGCGTGATTCGACGCGGGGCAAGACTCATCGCCAAACTGGAGTAGATTATGGGCAAAACCTTTCCGATAAGCTGCCTCGCGCTTACCATAAGCACAGCGTTGGCAGGGCCTGCCTCAGCCGCTGTCATCATTTGTACCGGAGCTAATTGCGTAGCTGTCGACGAGAACGTACTAGTTAACGGAGCTTCTAACGCTCCAACGATAACCGGATCGACGAACAACTCCGGCGTGGGTGTGACGTTTGCCAGCAGCACCGATCCGTTGCTCAATGGCGATGCCAATGGTCAAGCCGATGTTTCGTCAGCTGACGGATTGCTTAATAGTTTGATGTTCTCAATTGAATCCGGTTATTCGTTTGCAACAGCGCTTTTTGACCTCGTTCCTATCAGTGGGAACAACCCAAACGATCCACTTACCAATCTCAAAGCCGACACGGTTACGATTTCGTATTATACTCCAGGATTGGGGACACAGTCACAAACTATCAACACGAACGGTACAAACTTTCTTGGGATTTATGGAACGGCAGGTGAGCGTTTCACTGGCGCTGGTTTTTCATCCGATCCGATTACCGATGGTATCTCAGACTTTAGGCATGTACGCTTGGGAGGCGTGGAGCTTCTGGATCCCATGCAAAGCGGCGTTCCGGAACCTGGTATATGGGCTTTGGTACTGATCGGCTTTGGTTTCATCGGCTGGGCCATGCGTCGCAAGAACTCTGAGCAGACGCAATTGCGCTTCGCTTTCTAGTTTCTTTCTGCCCCCGACAACTCCGCCGGAGCTTCTGGCGGAATTTTCTGTGTCCGCTTTTGTCCGTCGTCGCCGAAAAGCAGCCTGTCCGGATTTCACGACATTCACGACATAGCACCGGTCTGATAGTCATCCTGAAACCTTCCCACTCCATTTTCCGCAATTGGCGATTTTGCTGGCCCCAAAGACATTGCGGTCAATAGCCAAGGGTAATTTCCCCTTCGCAATGCAGAACCCGAATTCCGAACCAGCGCCAGGGTAGGATGCAACTGCAAGACCGATCCCCTGTTATTCGCAGGCCTCGCGGACGAGATGCGGGCCAAGGCCATGGCCTTCGTTCTCCGCTCCCTGCTGTAGGGCCGCATGATTTTTTGTCAGTTCGTGGGGCGGGAATCCGCAGCCGTCGTCGGCGATCTCGAGCAGGATGTTGAACCGCCCCGAGATTGCCGGAGGCCATTTGGCTTGAATTATGCTGCGATGGGTGTGTCGACCAGCATGGCGTAGTATCGTTCTTCGGCTTCGCGGGGCGGCATATTGCCGATCGGCTCGAGCAACCGCCTTTTGTTGAACCAGTCGACCCATTCGAGCGTGGCATATTCGAGGGCTTGGAACGACCGCCATGGTCCGCGCCGGTGGATGACCTCGGCCTTGTAGAGTTCGTTGATAGTCTCTGCCAAGGCGTTGTCATAGCTGTCGCCGACGCTGCCCACCGATGGCTCGATCCCGGCCTCGGCAAGGCGCTCAGTGTACTTGATCGAGACGTACTGGCTGCCGCGATCGCTGTGATGAATGAGTCCACCACGATGGACCGGGCGACGATCGTGGATAGCCTGCTCCAAAGCGTCGAGAACGAAGCTCGCGTGTACCGTCCTGCTGACCCCGCCAGCCCACGATGTAGCGGGCATAAACGTCGATCACGAAGGCGACGTAGACGAACCCCACCCAGGTCGCGACGTAGGTAAAGTCCGAGACCCACAGCATGTTCGGCGCCGGCGCATGGAACTGTCGGTTGACCTGGTCGAGCGGGCAAGGCACCGCCTTGTCGCTGATGGTCGTTCGCACCGGCTTGCCGCGGATTACGCCCTGCAAGCCTAGGTCACGCATGAGCCGTTCCACCGTGCATCGGGCGACGCCTAAGCCTTCGCGGTTCATCTGTCGCCAGACCTTGCGCACGCCGTATTCGCCGAAACTCTCGGCGAATACGCGCAGGATCTCGGGCTTCAACGCCTGGTCGCGCTGGGCACGGGCCGACATCCGCGAGGGATCGCGCCGCTACGCGACGCGCTCGTGGTAGGTGGATGGGGCGATCGGCAGAACCCTGCAGATCGGCTCGCCCCCGTATGCCTCGCGATGCTCATTGATGAAGGCGGTCATCGCTTGAACGGGCGGTCGAGCTCCGCCTGGGCAAAATATGCAGAAGCCTTGCGCAGGATCTCGTTGG
>JAGRLX010000271.1 GCA_020441605.1 Alphaproteobacteria bacterium | reverse complement strand
CATGCTGATCCGTGTGGCCACCGTGCTGCTTGTGGGGATCGTGGTTGTCCAGCTTCTTTATTCCTCGGGCAAGATCACCTTCGGCTTCAGCACCTGGCAGCCGATTCTCCTTTCTTACGCCGCCTGGAGCGCTGCGCTCTGCACTGGACTTGTGCTGCGCGATGGCGAGACCGGCTGGCGTGCGCTCTTTGTCCTGCCAGCAATCCTGTTTACCCTGGCCTTAGTCGTCTTCCCGACGTTCTTCGGCTTCTACATCGCGCTCAGCGATTGGAATCTCCAGTCGGCTACAGGCCGCCAGTTCAACGGCCTCGCCAACTTCTACCAGATGCTGCACGATCCCTATGTGTGGAATGCCCTCGGCAACATGGTGTTCTATGTCGCCAGCGTCCTGGTACAATACGCCATTGCCTTCGGGCTGGCGCTACTGCTCAACGCCGACATCCGTGCGCAGAAATTCTTCAGGGTCGCCTTTCTCCTGCCTTTCATGCTGAGCCCTGTGGCGGTCAGCTGGATGATCGGCAAGTCCATGCTCGAGTACCGCTTTGGACCGGTCACCAAGCTGCTGCGCCATCTCGGTTGGGAGAATCCGTCACTCTTTACCTCGCCCTGGCTCGCCAAGACCACGATCGCGGTGATGGATGCCTGGGTGTGGATTCCCTTCATGATGATCCTCATTCTCGCAGGGCTTCAGGCCATTCCGAAGGATGTGCAAGAAGCCGCCAAGGTCGACGGCGCCACCGGTTGGCAGAGCTTCTGGCAAGTGACATTCCCGCTGATGCTTCCGGTGAGTCTGACGACCATCATCCTGCGCATCATCTTCCAGCTGAAGCTCGCCGACATCGTGATCAACACCACCGCCGGCGGTCCGGGCGGCGCAACAGATACGGTCTCCTCCTTCATTTTCCGCGAATACAAGGACCGCTCCAACGTCGGCTACGGAACGATGATCGCCGAGGTCTACCTGATCCTGATCATCATTTTCGTGGCGCTCCTGCTTTGGGGCGCGAGCCGCCACATGCAGAGGGACCGCTAGATGCCCCATGCCCTCAAGCGAACGCTGATCTATGCCGCCCTGATTGCCTGGACCTTTGTTGCGCTCTTTCCGCTCTACTGGACCTTCACCACGACCTTCAAGGTGGCCAAGGACGTGCAGCTCGGCCACATCGTTCCATGGGTGGACTTCAAGCCAGCCTGGCTGGGCTTGCGAGCCATCGGTCTTTCTCCGGACACGATCTTCAATCCCTCCACGCCGCGCGAAGAATTCATCAAGCGCTTCGTGAATTCGATCCAGGCTTCGGTTGGCGGCGCCCTGCTCGCGCTGATCGTCGGGTCCATGGCCGCCTATGGCCTCAGCCGTTTCCAGTACAAGTGGAAGATCTGGAAAAACCGCGACATCTCCTTCTTTTTCCTGTCGCAGCTGATCCTGCCGCCAGTCGTTCTGGCGATGCCATTCCTGGTACTCTACAAGGAACTGGCCTTGCTGGACTCGATGGTTGGCCTCATCATGATCTATGCTCTCATGGTTCTGCCCATCGTCATCTGGATCATGAGGGATCAGTTCGATACCATTCCGCGTGAACTTGAACAGGCAGCCCTGGTGGACGGTTGCACCACCTGGGGCGCGTTCTTCCGCATCATTCTTCCCATTGCCCTGCCCGGCATGGTCGCGGCTTTCATCCTGTCAGTCATCCTGTGCTGGAACGAATATTTCTTCGCAGCCCTTCTCACCAGCACCAATGCCAAGACGCTGCCTGTCATGGTGGCGAGCCAGACGGGATCACAGGGCATCAGCTGGTGGTCCATGGCGGCCCTATCGTCAGCAGCGATCCTGCCGCTCATCATCGTCGGCATTGCGCTCGAGCGCTACATCGTGAAAGGCCTTACGGCCGGCAGCGGAAAATAGACCTTAGGCCATCCAGGGCTTTACGGCATCATACAGCCCGCGGAAAGCGTGGTAACGCTCGTCATAGACATCTCGTAGTGCCGCATTGGGCGTAATCGTCGAAACGACCGGATTCCATTCCGCCATATCGCCTGGCTTTGCATCACCCACCGCAAGTGCCGCCAGGAATGCATCGCCGAAGGACGCGCCCCAAGTCTTTTCGCGCAAGTGCTGGGTTGTGCTGCAGGTGTCAGACGTTGCCTGCGACCAGACCTTGCTCTTGGTCCCGCCGCCCACGGCAAACACCTGAAGCGCCGGCTGGCCGGCAGCCTCATAGGTCTCGAAGACATGACGCGTCGCCTGCGCCACCCCCTCCAGAATCGCACGGAACAGATCACCCCGCGTGTGAGTGAGGTCGAGGCCGAAGATCATGCCCCTGGCCGACGGGTCAAAGAGGGGCGTCAACGCCCCCGAGAAATAGGGCAACACCACGACGCCGTTGGCGCCGGGCGGCGAGGCCTCTGCCTCCTTGTTCAGTTCCACGATTGCATCCGCAGGTGAAAGATCCTGCGCCGCGATCCTGCGAAACCAGTGCGTAAGCGTACCGGTGGTAGAAATCCCCGCCATCGCGGCGTGCTGACCGCGGAACAACCACGGCGCATACCACAGCCGGGACTCCTGCACTGGTTCGGCCGTAATCTGGATGATGAAGATGGTTGAGCCATACATCACCATCATCTGCCCGGGACTGGTGACCCCGACGCTCACGGCTTCCGCGGCAGCATCAATCGTGCCGGCAATGACCGGCGTGCCCGCCGCAAGCCCGGTGGCCTCCGCCGCTGCCGTCGTGACATGACCGGCGATATCGGTAGTCCACATCAGATCGGGCATGAGAGCCGGATCAACGGTACCCGGTGCAAGCTCATCGCTCCAATCCAGCTTGTCCGGCAGGTAGAGGTGATTATAACTCCCGGCCGAGTAATGATCGATGGTGTAGGTGCCGGTCAGACGATGGACGACGAACGAGGTGGAATTGAGAATACGCCTGGTGCGCGCGAAGATCTCCGGGCGCTCCTGCTTGATCCACAGGATCTTCGGGCCGGCAGCTTGGGTGGTGAGCGCGTTGCGGCAGCGCGCCAGAATCACGTCCTCGCCGATCAGGGCATTGAGTTCGGCAATCTGTGCCGTCGAGCGCGTATCGACACCATAGAGGATGCCGTTCATCAAAGGGTTGCCGTCGCCATCCACTGGGAGGACGCAGGGCCCGATGGCGCTGGTCCCAACGGCAGCAATCGACCTGGGCGAAATCCCCGACTCGGCCAACATCTTGCGGGTGACGAAGACGAAGTCGCCCCACCAATCCGTGTGCGGATCATGTTCGGCCCAGCCCGGATGCGGAACCTGCATTTGATGCGGCCGTGCCGCACTGGCGACGATCCGGCCGGTGCCATCGGTGATGACCCCCTTGGTTTCATAGGTTCCGATGTCGACGCCCAGATAGTGCTTCATGTCTAATCGTCGTCGCGTTCGAGGGAAAAATCACTTCCAATAGCTTCGACAGCGGCCGCGATAAGCCGCGTCAAGCCCTCGAGATCGGCGATGTCGCAGACTTCCAGCGCGGAATGAGTATAGCGGGTCGGAAAGCCAAGGTCGATGCAGGCAACGCCCTTTCCGACCAGTTGCACGTAGGAAGTTTCCGTGAGAGCACCCGTGTGCACGCTCCGCTGCAATCCTATGCGTTGCGCCGCCGCCGTCCGTTCGAACAGCGAAACCATGGCGGGATGTGGAATGCAGCCGTTGAGCGTGCCCCGCCCATGAAAGCTGTAGAGGCTTATGACCGGGCCTTCGCCCAGCCTAACGTTGCCGCGGTGGCCCATGTCGGGCGTGTCTGTCGCCAATGCCAGATCGAGCTGGATGCAGATGTCCGGCTGAAGAACATGGGCCGCCGTGAGGGCGCCCCGCAGGTTGAATTCTTCCTGCACCGAAAACACCAGTTGGACGGTCGGACGGTCACCGCTGTCCTTAAGCAAGCGCGCCAGTTCGAGCATGACGGCGCAGGCCGCGCGGTCATCGACCGCTGTGCCGCCCAGGCGCCCACCGGCGAGTTCGACCACATTCGGCGCATAGGTGATGGGCGTTCCGATGTTGAGGCCAGCGGCGAGAGCTTCCTCTGCCGAAGAGAAGCCGCAATCGATGTAGAGATCCTGATAGGGAACCACGCGGTATTTCTCGTCCTGACCGGTCGCGTGATGGCTCTTGTTGGCGATAACGCCGGGAACATCACGCCCGGCGCCCACCGCCAGCACCACCTGCTGTGCCGCCAGGGCCCGCTCCGGGACACCGCCCACGCGTTCGGCCCGGATCATGCCGTCAACCTCGATCTTGCGGACCATGAGCCCGAGTTGATCCATGTGCGCAATCAGCATGACGCTGGGCCTCGCTGGGTCACCTTCCAAAGTCGCAACGAGATTGCCGAGACGGTCGCCTGCGCTGGCGACACCCAGGGCCAACAATTCACTCTTGAGATAACGGCGAACCCGGCCCTCGTGGCCGGCCAGCCCGGGGATCATCATCAGGGCAGCCGTCCAGCCCTTGAGTCGCTCACGCATGTCGGCCCCCTCCTCCCGCACCGGTCCACATTGGAAAGTGCATTTCACGTCGTGACTTGCTATCCAAACATTTCCCCACCCGCAAGTCACGAGGCAATGTCTTGACGTTACACAATACCCGCTTCGCCTACGCCACGCGGCTTAATGGATTCAAGGCCGACGCGGCCAGGATCTGGCCTGGCCGCAATCGCGTCACGGCCCTCGACCTGATCGAACGCGCTGCCACGGTGCCAGGGCTTTCCGCCGTCGATTTCAACTATCCCGATCATCTCGAGGGAACGACGGCAACCGACATTCGCCGCAAGCTGGACGATCTCGGCATCAGTCTCAACGGCTTTGCCATGCGCTACTATTCAGACCCGGGATTCAAGGCGGGCGCTCTTACCAATTCCGATCCGGTGCTGCGCCGCAAGGCCCTCGACCTCACGCTCCGTGGTCTCGATGCTCTAGCCGAAGCCGGTGGCGACCTGATGACCCTGTGGCTCGGTCAGGATGGCTTCGACTATTCCTTTCAGGCCGATTACTTGCGCCTGTGGGACCTCGCCGCCGAGGCCCTAAATACCATCACGGCCCACAATCCGGCAATCGACATCGCCATTGAATACAAGCCCAACGAACCCCGCGCCTTCAGCCTCTTGCCTGACGTGGCCACCACGTTGCTGATGACGGGCGATGTCGGCGCAAGGAACCTGGGTGTCACACTCGATTTTGCTCATGTTCTGTATGCGGATGAAATGCCCGCCTTCGCCGCGAGCCTGATTGCCCGGCGCAGCCGCTTGCTCGGGGTCCATCTCAACGATGGATACGGCAAGCGCGACGATGGCTTGGTGGCCGGCAGCGTTCACGTGATTCAGACCCTTGAGCTGCTTTATGTGCTTAAAAAGCTCGGCTACCGGAATGCCGTCTATTTCGACACATTTCCCGATGCCATAGGCCTCGATCCGGTGGCCGAATGTGCCGCCAACATATCGGCCGTCGAAGGCCTCTGCCGCGTGCTCGACCGCCTGTGCGGCCATGACGGACTGGATGCGGCAATTGCCGCGCAGGACCCCGTAGCAAGCCAGCGCATCGTGCAGGCCGCGCTCTACGGTGCCCCATGATCGATGTCGCAGTTGTCGGCTCGCTGCACCTCGACATCATGGTGAAGGCCCCCCGGCTCCCCGCCCGTGACGAAACCCTGATGGGCTCCGCTTGGCGCTACAAATGCGGCGGCAAGGGCGGAAACCAGGCCGTGGCCGCTGCCCGATTCGGTGCGCGAACTGGCTTTGGCGGCCGGACCGGCGATGACGATTTCGGCCAACGCCTGCGCCGCAATCTTGCCGCTGCGGGCGTCGACACGGGTTGCGTTGGCGTCGATTTCGACCGGGGCAGCGGCATGAGCGTCGCCATCGAGGAACAAGCCGGCGAATATGGCGCGGTGGTGGTCTCCGGTACCAATCTCGCAATCGAGCCTGGTACCATCACTCGAGACTGGGCCGCGCTTTGGACTTGCAAGGTCTTGCTCTTGCAGAATGAGATTCCTGAAGCGGTCAACCTGGCAGCGGCCACCCTGGCACGTAACGCCGGTGCCACGATCATTCTAAATGCAGCCCCGGCACGCCCAATGGCTGACAGTCTGTTCGGTCTGATTGACGTCCTGATCGTCAACCGGGTGGAAGCCGCGATGATGACAGGCACAACGGATCGGTCGGTAGCCCTGCAGCGCCTTCACGCGCGTGGCTGCGATGTGGTCCTGACCCTGGGCGGCGACGGGCTTGAGGTCATGACCCGTGAAGGCGAGCGGATCGCGATCCCGGCACTTGCGGTAGAGTTCCTCGCCAGCCATGGCGCCGGCGATTGCTTCTGCGGCGCACTCGCAGCCCGCATCGCCCAAGGCGATGATCTGCTGGCGGCCTGCCGCTTTGCGCGCAACGCGGCCGGCCTCTTCGTGTCTACCCCCGAGGACGCTCATGACCAGATGACTCCGGCCGCCGTCACCGCTCTTGGCGCCGCTTCGCCCTGACTTTTCAATCGGGCGATCTGACGGTCTGCATGCTTCCGCGGCGGCTAGCTTTCCGCTCGCCGGTCGAAGATCACGCCCATCTGGAGCAGGAAGCAGCCATACGGCCGGAACTCGGAGGTGCGCACCACCGCGAACCCCTTTTTTGCCGCCTCGTAGAAGGCGAAGCGCTCGAGAGAGTCCATACCGACTTGGCGTCCTTCGGCCTCACAAGCGATATCCAGGACTTCGGCCTGCATGGGCAGCAGCCGGTCCGGTTCCCCTACCACTTCCATGCGCGCCACTGGTGCCGAAACGAAATCGTCGAGCGGCATGACCGACAGGATCGCCCGTGCCGCCTGGGGAATGTCGAGACCGGCCAGTTCGATCAACCGGCCCGTGCTGGTATGGCGCGCAACCTCATGAGCCGGGAAATTCCGGTCAACCAGGACCAGCCGCTCGGCGTGCCCCATCGATGCCAGGCACCAGAGCAAGTCAGGACTGAGGACACTTGAAATATTCTTCAACATGGGGGCGACGTCCTCCGTTCGGGATTTCGTCGGAAGACTAGCTCGCGAGCCGGCCCAAGGAAACCGATGTCCAGTTCCTTCCCCAACAACGCACAGAGGACACGCGCGCGCCAAACGATCTGCCGCATGGGGACCATGCAAAACTTTCCGTCTTAACGGCTAGCCTGGAGCCACATTCCTGCTATAGCTCCAACTTCACCCAAAGTCCGTTTATCACGGCAAACTCGCAATCCACCGATGGCATCAAGCTACATTCTAGGCCTCGACTACGGAACCGATTCGGCCCGGGGTGTGTTGATTGATGCGGCGACCGGCGAACAGGCCGCAAGTCACATGCACGCCTATCGTCATGGCGTGATGACCGGGAGCCTGCCGGACGGCACCATGCTCCGTCGCGGCTGGGCCCTGCAGAACGCCGCCGATTACCTCGAAGCCGCCGAAGACATCCTGGGAAGCCTGGGCCGGGACCGCAACATCCAGTCCATCGGCATCGACTTCACCGCCAGTTCGCCCATGCCGGCAACTGCTGCCGGCTTGCCGCTGTCGGCCCTCCACCCCGGACAGCCCCACGCTTATGTCAAGCTGTGGAAGCACATTGCTGCCCAGCCCCAGGCCGATGCGATCAATGCTGACGGTGGTGCATTTCTAGACAATTTTGGTGGCAGGGTCTCGGGAGAGTGGCTGCTGGCCAAGGCCGCGCAGATCGCCGAGGAGTCACCACAGATCTGGAAGGAGGTCGACCGCTTCATCGAATCCGGGGACTGGCTCGTCTGGCAACTCACCGGCAATGAGAAGCGCAGCCTCGCCTTCGCCGCCTTTAAGGCCCAATATTCGCCCGGCACCGGGTATCCCGCACACCTGGTCGACGGACTTTCGGACAAGCTGGCCTCACCCTTGCCGATCGGAAGCCCCGCCGGCCGCCTGTCCGACCCCTGGCGGGATCGGACAGGGATCACCGGCGAAGCGCAGGTTGCGGTAGCAGTCATCGACTCACATGCGGTCCTGCCAGCAGTCGGCGCGGTAACCGGCGGTTGCCTGACGTCGGCCCTTGGGACATCGGCGGGACACATCTTCCTGGCCGAGGATTTCTGCCCAATACCGCGGGGACTCGAAGGCGTCGCCAGGGACGGTACAATCCGGGGCCTGTGGTGCTACGAAGCCGGACAGGCAAGTTTCGGCGACCTACTGGCCTGGTTCACCAGAACATTTCCGTGCGGTGATACCCTTGCGGCGAGTTTCGCAGCCTACAATGGCGAGGCCGCCGCACTGGCACCTGGTGCGGGTCAACTCGTTGCACTCGACTGGTGGAACGGCAATCGGGTTCCCCATGGCGATGCCGGGCTCAGCGGCCTTCTTATCGGAATGACCATGAACACCACTGCGGCCGCCATCTACCGTGCACTGATGGAGGCGCTGTGTTTCGGGACACGGCACGTCGCCGATTGTCTGACCGCTGGCGGATTGTCGATCGACCGAATGATCGCAACCAGCGGACTTGCGGACAAGAACCCCTTGCTGATCCAGATTCTGGCCGATGTCCTGCAACGGCGCGTAGAGGTTCCACAGATTGCCAACGCAACCGCTACCGGCGCCGCCATCCATGGCGCGGTCGCGGCTGGATTGGTGCCCGACTATGCCACGGGCGCGGTCCGCTACGGTGCCCGACAGTCAACTTTCTACACGCCGAGAAGCGACCACTCCGGGGTCTATGACAAGCTGTATCGGACTTACCGCGATCTCAGCGAAAACTCCGGACTGCGCCAGACCATGCATGACTTGAACGCCATCCTCCACTAATCTCGCACGCCAGCCAGCAATCTCCATCAACCCCAAAAGGAAAGCCAAGGAAATTCGATGTACAAACTTGATCAGAAACTCGCCAACATCCGCGCCGGCAAATATACCCGCAACGACTTTATCATCGCCGACGCAAAGGACGGCGACATGGGCCCCAGCATGACGTCGACAGGCCCCAAGAGGATGAAGGACGGCACGTGGACCCGCTATCACACCCGCCCCGAATTCCTGGACAACATCACGGCCATCGTCGAGCAGAATATCGTTGACATCATGCTGACCTCTGCGTCGAACCTCGAAGCGTTGAACGAGAGAGGCGTATTCAAGGGCAGCACCGTGAAACCCGCCATCCGCGCCAATGACACCACCGACGTGTGGGTGATGCGCGGCGCCAGATATGCGAAATCGCCATCGCGGCCTTTCCGCTCCGCGTCCCTGTCGCGGGTCATGGCCGGTTCCTCGGTTCCGAGCCCCGGAACGCCGATCACCGGCACGGATCTCGGTCTCTATTCGATCACCTTCAACAACGACATCGACCATGACCATGAGTCGCTGCTCGCCTTCCACGACTTCATCGCCGATGCGGCCGAAAACAACTTCAAGTACTTTCTGGAAGTGTTCAATCCGAATGTCGACTGCGGCATCGCCCCCGAGACCATGCCCCACTACATCAACGATTGCATCATGCGCTGCCTCGCCGGCGTCATGAAGGCGGATCGCCCGCAATTCCTGAAGATTGCTTACAATGGACCCAAGGCGCTGGAAGAGCTTGCCTCCTATGATCCGACCGTGATCGTCGGTGTCTTGGGCGGCGGCGCCGGAACCACCCGCGACTGCTACGAACTGATCAACCAGGCCGAAAAATATGGCGCCCGCGTCGCGCTGTTCGGTCGCAAGATCAATCTCGCGGAGGATCCCCTCGCCATGGTCAGCTTCATGCGCGAAGTGGCCGGCGGCAACCTCAAGCCCGAGGAAGCGGTCAAGGCCTATCACGCCAGCCTGAAGAAGAGCGGCATCACACCAGCCCGCGATCTCGCCACCGACAACGAGATCACCGAGAAAGTCCTCAAGGCGGCCTGACCATGGCGAATGCATCCCGACCAGGCTTTGTCACCGGCGGCACCTGGTGTGTCGACCGCAATCTGCTGGTCACCCATTGGCCGCAGGAAGATGGCATTGCCGAGATCCTCGGCGAGGAACGCGGCGGCGGCGGGTCGGGCTGCAATTTCGCCGTCGACATCCGGCGTCTCGACCCCACGATTCCGGTCGAGACGATCACCATCGTTGGCGATGACGACAATGGTCGATTCCTCCAGTCGGTAGCCGACGCCGACGGCATCACCCGTGTCCAGATGCATGTTACCGGCGAGGCTGCCACCCAGTCCACCGACGCCTATGTATCCGAGGAGAGCCATCGCCGCGTTCATCTATTCCTGCGGGGAACTTCGGACCTGCTGACCCCGGACCATTTCGACTTCACGACGGTCAGCGGCCGCATTCTCCATCTCGGTCTGCCGGGTGTGCACAAGGTGATGGATCAGCCCTGGCACCAAGATGCCAACGGCTGGGTCACCGTATTGCGAAAGGCCCGATCCGCGGGTCTTCGGACCAACATGGAACTGGCCAGCATCACCGGCGAGAAGCTTGCCCGGCTGGTGCGTCCCTGCCTGCCCCATCTCGACACGCTGATCGTCAACGACAGCGAGATCGGCGCGTTGGCCGGCATGCGGACGATTAGCAACGACACCACTGATGCCGATGCCTGCGAACGGGCCGCCCGTCAGGTGCTCGAAAATGGCGCGATGGACCTTGTAGTAGTGCACTGGCCGAAGATGGGCATTGCCGTGGCCCGCGACGGCAGCGTGATGCGCAAGCCGTCGGTCAACATCCCGGCCAGCGAGATTGCCGGCGCCAATGGTGCGGGCGATGCCTTTGCCGCCGGCATGATGTATGGGCTCCACCAGGGATGGACCGTCGCCGATGCACTGGCCTTGGCCCATGCCACCGCCGCCGCATCCCTGCGCAGCCTGGCGACCACGGGAGCCATCGAGCCTTGGCGCCGATGCATGGAACTCGCCGATGGCTGGGGCTGGCGCAGCACCTGACTAAACAGCGGGATTCCGCGTCTTCAGAACATCTCCAGGTCGCCAGCTGCCCCTGCATCACTCGGCCCTGCTGCACTTCCTGCAAGGCCCAGACGCTCCGCCACGGCAGAGAGCGTGAGATTGTCGAGGATACCGGCAACATTCATGCTCACATCGGGGGCGAGTCGACCGGCTACTTCCTGCAGTACAAGGCCCAGCGCTTGCATCGTCTGCCGCACGGCATCGATATCCTGAAAGTCGCGGATCTCCTGGCTGCGGAGAGCGGGGACGACAGCGACCACCTCGCCAATCGCATGCTCGATCCTCTGCAGTTGCCGGGCACCGGTCTGAAGCTCGACCGCCACCTGCGCCAGTAGGGTCCGCAGTGAGACAACCGTTTCAGCACTTCCAGCCACGGCAATGCAAGCGGCGCTATCCATTTCAAAACAGTTCCAGATCGCCAGCGGTCGGCAGGACAGGTGGCCTGATCGCCGGCGGTTCGACCGGCGCGCCGGTCATGAACTGCTGCCGGGCCCGGCCCATGGTTGGCCAGAACTGCACCCGCCGGCCACTGTTGCCCCCAAGGCTGGTTGCCACGACGGGAATGCCTTCCCGGCGCAGGAAGGACTGGGCAAAGACCGCGTTATTCGCGCCGATATCGCGCAGCCCGGCAACCGTCTTGGCGCCGCCGAACAGCTTTGCCTCCATCCTGTCGCGACTGGCGCCCAACTTCAGCAAGCCGTTGACCAGAAGCTCCATGAGATGCACGCCGAGCCGTTCGGACTGCCCTTCCGGCTCGTCGCCGAACCGTCCCGGCAGCAGGAAGTGGTTCATGCCGCCGACCCGCATGCGGCGGTCATAGAGGCAGGCCGCCACACAGGATCCGAGCAGGGTGGTGATCACCACGGCAGGATCGGCGCTCACGTAGTACTCGCCCTGAACGATGTTCATCCTGGTTTCACCCGCCATGGATCAGACCAGCTTTCCGACAACGGCCTCGATGCAGGTCTTGAGGCCCGGCACGGTAAAGGGCTTGAGAAGGAAATTGTTGAGGCCGAACTTCTTGCCAGCCTCGATCACTGCCTTGTCGCCCTTGCCGCTCACCAGGATGAAGACGGTCTTGCTGGTCGGGCCATATTCGCGCAGCGCACGCAGCAATTGCAGGCCATCGAGCTTCGGCATGTTGAAATCAGAAAACACGATGTGGCACGGACTCGCCATCATGCTCTTCAGCGCCTGCTCGCCGTCGCCTGCCAGCGTGACATTGCGGATGCCGATCTGCGACAGAGCGTCCACCAGCAGCATGCGGCTCACGGACGTATCGTCCGCAACCAGAACCTTGAGATGCTGCATGTAGGGCATTGCAAATTCCTCAACGATAGATGTTTGTGGCCGACAGAATCTCGGGACCGATGGCATCGAGAGCAAGCTGGCTACCAACTGCCCCGATCTCATGGGCAGCCTTCGGCATGCCGTAGACGATGCTGGTCGCCGCATCCTGCCCGATTGTGCGGCAGCCCGCATGGCGCATGGCGAGAAGCCCTTTTGCGCCGTCACGCCCCATGCCGGTCAGGATGACGCCCAAAGCCTTGCCACCGGCGGCGCGGGCAACCGAGTTGAACAGAACGTCGACCGATGGGCAGTGTCCGTTGACCGGCTGACCTGCCCTCAAGGTGCAGGTCAGGACCCGCTGCCCACCCACTTCGAGATGCTGCGTACCCCCCGGTGCCACATAGACACGGCCGGCGACAAGTGGCGCACCCTGATGGGCCTCGGCCACTGTGGGCGCACACATCCGGTTCAGACGCTGCGCGAAGCTAGCGGTGAAGTGGGCCGGCATGTGCTGCGTGATCACCGTCGGCGGACAATTGGGCGGATAGCTTGAGAGCACTGCGATCAGGGCCTCCACGCCGCCGGTAGAGGAGCCGATGGCGACGATGCGGTCAGAGGGTACATAACTGCCAGCCGCCTTGCGGACCGGCACGACGTCGGGCCGCCGGAGCCGCGTAACATTGGCCGCCAATTTGACCTTCTGGGGCAACTCCTCGAAACTGTCGGGATTTGCCGGGCTGGGCTTGGCCACACAGTCAACGGCGCCCAGAGCCAGCGCCGATATTGCGGTGTCGCTGCCACGCGAGGTGAGTGTCGAGACCATGACCACCGGCATGGGTCTCAACCGCATGACCTTTTCGAGAAAGGCGAGGCCGTCCATCTCTGGCATTTCGACGTCGAGCGTCATGACGTCCGGATTAAGCTGCTTGATGGCTTCGCGCGCCGCATTGGCATTGGCGGCAAAGCCAACCACTTCAATGCCGCGATCCGCCCCCAGACAGTCGGCCACCATGTGCCGCATCGTGGCGGAATCATCGACAACCAGAACCCGCACCGCGCTCATGATGTTCTCCCGATGACTTTCCGGTAGGTGGTAGTCGACTGCAACTGGAGCGAAGTGACCGCCGGCCCGCTTACGCGTTCAGAATGCCCGATATAAAGGTAGCCGCCCGAATGGAGCAGAGGCAGCATGCGGTTCCAGATCCGCATCTGCGTATTTTCGTCGAAATAGATCACCACGTTACGGCAGAAGATGGCATCGAAAGGCCCACGCATTGGCCATTCCGCCATCAGGTTCAACTCGCGAAAGCTCACAAGTCCCCTCACCGCCTTGTCGAATACAAGATGTGGCCCGCCTTGCTCCCAGGGCTCCATCCAAGTCCGCCGCAAATCGGCGGGAATGTCGTCCACTTCCGCGGAAGTATAGACGCCGTCTCTCGCCACCTGCAGCACATTTGGATTGATGTCAGTTGCCAGAATGCGAATATCGAAGGAGCGTGCGTCTGGCATCAGTTGCAGAATTGTCAGGGCGATCGAATAGGGCTCCGGTCCACTCGAGCAGCCGGCCGACCAGATTCGCAGGCGGCGCCCATCCCGGGCTTGCCTCAGAAGTGGCGGCAGGACTGAGGCCTTCAGATGGGTGAAATGATGCGGCTCACGAAAGAATCGTGTGACGTTGGTGGTGAGCGCCGCAATCATTGCGGCACGTTCGCCTGCTCCGCCTTCCGCGCCAATGAGAGCACAATAGTCACGAAAGCTCTCCAGCCCAAGGGCACGCAGCCGCTTGGCGATGCGTGAGTAAACGAGGGTTGCCTTGCTCGTCGGCAGATGAATGCCTGCTTCGTCATAGAGGGTGCGCGCGATGACGCTGAAGTCATCCCGGGTGAAGGCGAACTCTCCGGTCGCCTGCCAGCCGGTTGGGTTTTCCCGCGGGGCAGCGGCTGTCATGCAGCCTCCCTCTCGCGCACGGGCATGATGTTCTCGAGCGTGATGATGCTGATCATGCGTCCATCGAGCGCCAGTACACCACGTACAAACGACCTGGCCAGCGTCGACGCCACTTCCGGCGTGGGCTGGATCACGCCATCATCAGCCGACAGGATATCGGAGACCGCATCGACCAGAAGCCCCATCAGCTGCTCGCCGATCTGACTGACGATGATCGCGTGGCGGTCGGTAGGCTGGGTGAGCGGCAACCCGAAGCGGTGCGCCAGATCGATGATCGGCAGAACCGTGCCGCGCAGATTTATGACACCTTTGACAAAGCTGGGGGCGTGGGGGATGGGCGTTGCCGGCGTCCACCCGCGAATCTCGCGCACTGACATGATATCAACGCAGAAGTCCTGGTCGCCGATCCGGAAGGCAACCAGCTCGCGGGCCCATGCTTCCCTGTTGTTCGCTGTCTCAGACATTTCGCTAGCTCGCCTTGGCGTAGTTGAAGGTCACGTTGGTGATTTGATCGGGCAGCGGCACGTCACCGACCTTCGTCCCCTCGAGTCCGTCGACGTCGAGGATCATGGCAACCCGCCCATCGCCGAGGATCGTTGCGGCCGCAACGCCCGGCACCCGGTCGTAATTCGTCTCCAGACTCTTGATGACGACCTGCCGCTGGTCCTGGATTCCATCCACCAGCAGGGCATATCGATTGCCTTTCTCGTTCTCGACGAGAATAGCGACGCCTTCCGGCGGCGATGCCGTGGCCTCCCGTACACCCATCTCGGCGCCGACGTCGATCAGCGGCACAAAATTGCTCCGGATGCGCATCACATAAGCCCCCTCGCCCAGGGAATGCAGCATGCTTCGGTCGAGCTTGAGGGTCTCCACGATGGCCGTCAGTGGAATGACGAAGGTCTGATCGTCAATCGATACGATTATGCCGTCGAGCACAGCCAAGGTCAGCGGTAGACTCATGGTGAAGGTCGATCCCTCCCGCGCCCTGGAACTCGTCGTGATACGCCCGCCGAGCGCCTGTATCGATCGCTTGACAACGTCCATGCCGACCCCGCGGCCAGAAATGTTGGACACCGTCGACGCTGTGGAAAACCCCGGAAGAAACAGCAGGTTGTCGATTTCGGCTTCGCTCAGCACGGCATCCTTGGGCACCAGACCCTTGGCGATCGCCGATTGAAGGATACGTGGTCGGTTGAGGCCCGCCCCATCGTCGGAAATCTCAATGACTACCCGGCCGGACCGGTGGGCCGCCGACAACCTGACGATCCCCTCGGCCGGCTTGTCCGCGGCCAGCCGGTCCTCGGGCTTCTCGATGCCATGGTCCACCGCATTTCGGATCATGTGGGTCAAGGGATCGGCCAGCAGTTCCAGAACGGTCTTGTCGACTTCCGTGGACTCGCCTTCGGTGCGAAGGCGGACACACTTGCCGGTCGCCTCAGCCACTTCGCGCACGATCCGCGACATGCGCTGAAACAGCGGCCGTACCGGTTGCGCCCGGATCGCCATCACGCTTTCCTGCAGGTCCCGCGTGAGATGCTCCAACTCATCGAGGCTTGTAGCCACACGCGCGTCCCGCATGTGCCCAGACTGGATGACCCGCTGCGTGAGCATGGCCTGGTTGATGACCAGCTCGCCGACGAGATTGATCAGGCGGTCGACACGGTCGAGATCAACGCGAATTGTCGCCTGCACCGCCATCGCCTTGGGGCCACGCTGACCGGCGGTAGTGAGTGTTCCCGTCCCATCTGCGAGCCGCGCTGGAATGATCGTTTGAGGCCGGGCCACTTCCATGGCTTCCGTTACAGGCGAGGCAATCGGTGGCTGCGACTGGTCCACTTGTGGACCACCGGCTGTCTCCGCCATGTCCGCGACATGCGGAATGATAGCCAAATCGCAGTCTCCGTCGACAAACTCGAAAATCTCACGCACAGCGGCTTCTCCTCGCGTCGTGGCAAGGACCACTGTCCAGTCGAGATAGCATTGACCTGGGTCTAACTCATCGAGCGTCGGAACACGGCTGACATCACACGTCATGTCGGCGACGCCGAGTTGACAAAGTTCACGCAGCAACGCCAGCGGTTCATTGGCCTTCTCGAACAGGCTGCGATGTGGCCGGAACGCGATGGAGAAGCTGGCTGTGTCGAGGCCTATAGCTGCTCCACCCGACAGATCGCCAAAGTCCATGGCTATCGGGGCGAAATCAACGTCGAGAGTCTCCGCGGACTCATCGGGCTGCCCGTTCTCAGCCAGCAATGCCTCCAGTTCACCTGCAACCGTTCCACATTGGGCCGGATTGGTCGTCAACCCCGCACGCGCTGTCGTTACGAGGTCGGCGAGCACATCAGCCGCCCTCAGCAGCAGCTTCAGGACATCGCCATCGGCCACCATCGATCCATCACGAATGCGGTCGAGCGCCGTTTCGAAGACGTGCGCAAAATCGACCAGTTGATCAAGCTTGAAGGCGCCGGCGCCACCCTTGATCGAATGTACGGCCCGGAACACCGCATTCAGGGTTTCGGGAGAAGTGTCACCCTCCTCCATGGTCAGCAGCCCAGCTTCGAGCGCCGCAAGCTGGTCTTCGCATTCCTGGAAGAACGTGACCCTGATTTCAGCCATCGGATCCATCTGGCAGTCCTCAGACCGCAACCTTGCGGATCGCCGTCACCAGCTTTTCCGGGTCGAACGGTTTGACGATCCAGCCCGTGGCCCCCGAAGTGCGAGCCCGTGCCTTCTTCTCGCCGTCACTTTCGGTGGTGAGAACGAGTATCGGTATGGCGGTGAAGCGTTCGTCCCGCCGTACAGCTTCGATGAAGCCGAACCCATCCATCCGCGGCATGTTGATGTCGGTCACGATCACATGGGGGATATCGGTCTCCAGCGCTTCCAGCCCGCCGATGCCATCTTCCGCCTGGGTGACTCGGAATCCCGCCTCCACCAGAGCCAGCCTGAGCATGTCACGCATGGTGCGGGAGTCGTCGACGGTCAACACGGTCAAGGTCATGAAATCACCGGCTCGGAAAACGGAAGATGAGATGTGGCACCGAGAACCTGGGCAGCTGCGACGAGCGGGGGCGATGGATCGCACAGATGAAAGGCCAGCCCATCGCCTCTCCAGGTAAGCGCGGCACTCATGAGCAATTGGAGCCCCAGCGTGGACGGCCGGGTGACCGCGCTGGCGTCGATCTCGATCGGCAGTCCGCGCGTGGACTGCAATGAGTCCCGCAGTTCCCGCAGGCTCGCCGCGTCCATGGTGGCTCCGAGGGACACGCGGCAAGGCACCGTGGCTTCAGCCATGCCTAGAACTCCTCCCACCCTTGCTGGTTATGAGATGTGGTGCCGCCTGCCACCTTGACGCGCGGCGCCGGCCGATACGCCGCCATCGGCGCCGGCTTGTGCGGCTGTTGCCGGTTGGCCGGCCTGGGCGGCTCGCGCCGGGCCTCAGCCACAGCCGCCCGCGCCGAGGTTACGAAGCTCGAGACGATTGCGTTCAGGTCGTCAGACTGCTGTGCAAGATTGCGGGTGGCGGCAGTGGCCTCCTCGACCATGGCGGCATTCTGCTGTGTCGCCTGATCCATCTGGTCGACAGCCGTATTGACCTCCTGCAGGCCACTGGCCTGCTGCTCGGCGCTACTGGCGATTTCGGTGACAACCTTGTTGATCTCCATCACCCTGCCGACGATCCGTTCGAGGGATGTGCCAGTCTCGACGACGAGTTCTACACCCTCCTCTACCTGGGCCCTGGATGCCGAGATGAGAGTCTTGATCTCCTTGGCCGCATCCGCCGACCGCTGGGCCAGAGCACGAACCTCCGAGGCAACCACGGCGAAACCGCGGCCCGCCTCTCCGGCACGTGCGGCCTCGACGCCGGCATTGAGCGCC
>JAGRLX010000270.1 GCA_020441605.1 Alphaproteobacteria bacterium | reverse complement strand
TCAAATCATTCGACGACGGACAGGCACCTCGGTAGGGCACTCTGGAAGAAGTGGGCGGCCTACCATGTCCTAAGTCGGGTCGAGGCGCAGATGAACCGCCTGAAGCTCTTCGGTGAGCGGATCATGTCCCGAGACCCCGACCGCCAGACCGCCGAAATCCAGATCCGCATCGCCATCATAAACCGCTTCTCGGCCCTCTGCTGGGTAGAGGTCGAGGCCATCGCCTGAAACGCCACGCGAAAGGGGCCTTTCAGCCCGAACGCTCATTTGCGCAACAACGCCGATCCGCCCCTTCCCGGTCATGCCGCTGCCCGCTCGGGGAGAGCGATATCCGCGAGTGTCGATTGGTTCAGAGCCTCGATGAACCGCGCCTCCGCCCGCCAAAGTCGGGACTTCAGACGGCAACAGCCTTCGATGGTGCAGTCGCCTCCATTCGGCCCGAAACACTCAACCAGCGCCTGTCCCTGCTCAAGCAGTCGCACGACGTCCCCAAGCCGGATCTCGGAAGGCTTGGACCGCAAAACAGCGCCGCCGTTCACCCCACGCCTGGTCTCGACGACCCCGCCCTGTGCCAGTCGCTGCATGATCTTTGCCAGGTGATTACGGGACAGCTTGAACTCGAGGGCGAGATCGGCCGTTGAGAACGCCCGATCCGGGGCGCTCGCCATCCGCATCAGCATTCGCAGACCGTAGTCAGTGAAGGATGTGAGGTTCATGTCGCCCTTGTCCCTTAATTGGTATTTACAATACCAATTTAACGGATGTAGCCTGAGACTCAAGCTAAAACTCGCGAGGCCTCCTATGTCTTCCGTTGAACCACAGATCACTTCCGCCCGGCCGCAAATGACCACCGAGATCATGGCGCTGACCGGCCTGGGGGAAGATAAGCTGACCCACCTGGTGCACCGCTTCTATGACAAGGTGCGCGCCGACGCGGTTCTCGGTCCGATCTTCGCGGCCCGGATTTCCGACTGGGGCCCACATCTGGACCGCATGGTGGCATTCTGGTCTTCGGTCGCGCTGATGACCGGTCGCTATCATGGCGCACCGGTGCCGGCCCATGTCGGCCTGCCGGTCGAATGGGCGCATTTCGAACGCTGGCTGGCTCTGTTTCGCGAAACCGCGGCCGAGACCTGTACGCCTGAAGGTGCCGCGTATGTCGTCGAGCGCGCGGAGCGGATCGCCCGCTCGCTGCATATGGCCATCGAGGACGCCAAACCCCGCACGGTTCCGTCCCTGCTCTGACCAAAGGAGACCGACATGACGAAACCGATACCCCCGCAGGATCCCGCCGACCTCACCCGCTATATCGAGACGGAGTATCACGCGAAGCACCGCGCCCAGCTTCCGGAACTGGCGGTACTGTCGGCAACGGTTGAAACCGTGCATGCCGGGCAGGAGGATGTTCCCGCCCGTCTGGCCGAACTGCTGCGCCAGATGATTGGCGAGCTTGAGGTGCACATGAAAAAGGAAAAGCTGATCCAGTTTCCCACCATTCGCAAAGCGACCGAAGGGCTGGATGCGCCGATCGCGGCGATGCGCGCGGATCACGACGATCACGAAGCAGACGTCGAACAGGTCCGGCAACTGACGAACGGCCTGACTTTGCCGGACGGCGCCTGCCGAAGCTGGACGCGGCTCTATGACGGGATTGGCGAATTCCTTGATGACCTCGCGACCTATATCCACTTGGAAAAAGACGTTCTGTTCCCTCAATTCGAAACGCAAGGGGCCACCCATGGCTGACCTGCATCTGCCCAAAGCGACAAGGGACCTTGTAGACCGGCGTCATGCTCTGGCACCTGGTACCGAAGACGCCTTCCGCGCGTTCTCGAAGGCGGTGTTCGCCGAAGGGGCGCTCGACACACACACCAAGCAGCTGATCGCCGTGGCGATCGCGCATGTGACCCAATGCCCATGATGCATCGAGGGCCATGTGAAGGCGGCAAAACGCGAGGCGCCTCGGGCGAACAGATCATGGAGGCGATCTGGGTTGCCTCCGAGATGCGCGCCGGAGCCTCCTGGGCCCATGCGCTGAAGGCGGTGGAGGTGGTCGGCGACACAGAAAAGCCGGACAGTTGATGCCACGGGCAACGCCTCCTGTCCCCGAGACCCCCGGCGAGCGCATTCGCGTCAAGCGGATCTATCGCGCCGCACGCGTGTCGGACGGCAAGCGGATTCTGGTCGACCGTCTCTGGCCGCGCGGTATCGCGAAGGATCGTGCCCGACTATCGTGCTGGTATAAGGAAATCGCGCCGAGCAATGACCTGAGGCACTGGTTTCATGGTCACCCGGACGAATGGCGCGCGTTTTGCTCGCGCTATCGCGCCGAACTTGACACCCATGACAACCTCGTCCGGGAGCTTGCTCAATCCGCTCGTGAAGGCGTCGTCACTTTGCTTTATGCCTCGAAAGAGGAGACACGTAATAACGCCATCGTGTTGCGCGATTACCTGCGCCAATGGCTGGACCGGGAGGAGCGGACATAGTGGACCGACAAACGAACTCGCTGCACACGCCACTTTGCGACCTGCTGGAATGCGATCTACCCGTGCTGCTGGCCGGAATGGGCGGCGTGTCCCGTTGGGAACTTGCGGCAGCCGTCGCCAATGCCGGCGGGTATGGGATCTTGGGCATGGTGCGCGAAGACCCGGCCCTGATCGTTGCAGAGATTTCTGCACTCCGGAAAGCGACCGACCGGTCCTTTGCCGTCAATCTGATCCCGGCGGCGACGGAGCCCGGACTGCTCGACGACCAAATCGCCTGCTGCCTCGATCTTGGCGTGCCGGCCTTCAGTTTTTTCTGGGACGTGATGCCGGAAGTGGTGGCCCGCGTGAAACGTGCCGGCTGCCTTGTGTTGCATCAGGTCGGAACGTTTGAGGCGGCGCGGCGCGCCGAAGAAGCCGGGGTGGATGTGATCATCGCGCAGGGCATCGAGGCTGGCGGCCATGTCCACGGGCGGGACCGGGCCTTCGGACTGGCTGAACGCATCATCGCACAAACTGACCTGCCCGTTGTGGTCTCGGGCGGGATTGCAACGGGCGCGGGGCTGGCCGCCGCCGTGGCGATCGGTGCCCATGGCGTGCAATGCGGGACGGCCTTTCTGGCAACGGAGGAGTCCTACGCCCACCCATATCACAAGTCCCGCGTCGTCGGGGCCACGGGTGACGACACAGTCCTGACGGATGTCTTTGTTCTAAACTGGCCAAAGGGCGCCGCGGTCCGGGCAATCGCCAACAGCGTGACCGAAAGGCTGGAAGGACGGTACCTGGGCCACGATCCTGACAGCCTCCCGCGCGAAGTTATCGCGTGCGACGGAGACCAAAAACGCCTGCGCTTCAGTACGGATTCGCCCCTGCGGACAACAACTGGTAACCTGGAAGCGATGGCGCTCTATGCCGGACAGGGCGCGGGCGCGATCAACGATGTCCCGCCTGCCGCCATACGGCTAGCAGATATGGCCGCACAGGCCCGCGAAATTCTGAACGGCGCGGTTCGAACCGACGCCGGGCCAATGCCATGAGTGACGAATTCAAAAGCTACCGCTGCCAAAGCGGGTTTTCCTCGCCGCCCTGCTATGCCGCAGAGGTCGCGCCGGATTATTTCGACCCGCTGGCCGTCGATCCCGAACAGGCACGGGATGTGGCCCGCTGGCGCAAAGCCGAACGCACCCGCCTGCGCGACGCACGCCTGACCCTGTCGGTCGCCGAGCGCAAGGAGATCGACAAGGCGCTGGCCGGGCATCTGCGGCAGCTGTTGCAAGACCGCTTTGGCGGGGCACGGGGTATGGTCTTTTCCGCCTACTGGCCGATCAAGGGCGAGCCCGCCCTGCGCCCGCTGATGGCCGAGCTTCATCAGGCCGGCGTGACAGTCGCTCTGCCACTCGTCGAGACCAGGGCCACGCCGCTGACCTTCCGTTGCTGGACGCCAGAAACCCGCATGGTGCGCGGCGACTGGAACATCCTCGTCCCGCCCCCGGACGCGCCCGCCGTGACACCCGACATCGCCCTTGCCCCTCTCGTCGGCTGGACGGCTGATGGCTATCGCCTCGGCTATGGCGGCGGCTATTTCGACCGCACGCTGGCGGCGCTGAAACCCGGCCCCATTGTGATCGGGATCGGGTTCGAATCGGCTCGGATTCCGACGATCTTTCCGCAACCCCACGACATCCCCCTCGATCTCATCCTGACCGAAGCCGGGATCAGGTTTTCACGGCCTGACGAATGAGCAGCTCCGCCGAAATGATGCGCGCCTGGCGCGACCCCGCGATCCTCAGCTTCGGGTTCCGCCCCTTCTTTCTCGGCGCCGGATTATGGGCTGCGCTCGGCATGGCGCTCTGGATTCCGATGCTGTCCGGGGCCCTTGAGCTCCCCACCCGGTTCGATGCGGTCAGCTGGCACGCCCATGCGTTTCTGTTTGGCTATCTGTCCGCCGTCTTCGCGGGATTCCTTCTGACCGCGGTGCCCAACTGGACCGGAAAGTTGCCGATCGTCGGCTGGCCACTCGGCGCGCTGTTCGCGCTCTGGATCATCGGGCGGGCGGCGCTGCTGTTCTCGGAGGCTCTGCCCCCCTTGCGGTGGCGCTCGCCGATCTTGCCTTGCCGGTGGCGCTGATCGGCTACCTTGCGCGCGAGATCATTGCCGGGCGGAATTGGCGCAACCTGATCCAGCTGCTCCTGTTCACAACCTTCGCCGTCGCGAACGCGCTCTTCCACTGGGAGGCGGCGCGGGGCGTCCCTGCCGCGGGGGGCTACGGGTTTCGCACTGGCCTGGGTGCCACGCTGATGATGATCGCGATCATCGGCGGACGCATCATCCCGTCATTCACCCGAAACTGGCTGGCAAGCCACAATCCGGGGCGGTTGCCAACACCGCCGATGCAGCGGTTCGACGGGATCGCGCTTCTGGCATTGATCGCCGCACTGGCGTCGCAGGTGACGGCAGCGCTGCTGATCGCGACCGGGGCGGTGCATCTGGCGCGGCTCGCCCGCTGGGCCGGGCACCGGACCATAGCCGAACCGCTGGTGTGGATCCTGCATCTCGGCTATCTCTTCCTGCCGCTCGGCGCCTTCGCACTGGCCGTGTCGATCCTTCTGCCCGGTTACTTACACGGGGCGGCAGCCCAGCATCTCTGGATGGCGGGCGCGATCGGGCTGATGACCATGGCCGTGATGACCCGCGCCACGCTCGGCCATACCGGGCAGGCGCTGCGGGCGGACGGCAGCACGCTTGCGATCTACCTCGCGCTGCTCACGGCGGTCCTCGCGGGGGTCATGGCGGGTGTCTGGTTCGATCAGGCGCATGTGCTGCACGTGCTCTCCGGCCTCGCCTGGATCGCCGCCTTCGGCGGCTTCGCGCTGCGCTACGGTCCCGCGACCCTGCGGCCCAAGCGCAGGAAGTGATCAGCGAATGAAAGCCCCCGGTCCGAGATCGGTCAGAGCGGACCGCGTCACTGCACCGCCTTCTCGCCGATCAGCGCCATCACCTCAGCCCCCAGCGAGAGATCGCCGACTTGTCCGAAATGCCGCGCGCGCATCTGTCCCTGCCGGTCGACTAGGTGTTCAGTCCCGGCATCTGGTGGATCGGGTTGAGGATGAATCTGTCAGGCTCTGATGTCCAGATCTTGCAGTTCCTTCTTTGCGGATCTGCCGGTTACGATTGTGACCGTTGGATCGGAAACAAAGGGGGTCCGGAAGGGGCTTGCGGATGCGAGGGCCTGTCTCGCAGCGGGCGGGATTGTGGCGGACACGCGGATTACGTCAGGTCAGCCCGAAGTGGAACTTGGAAAGATGGTCGAAGAGGAAGGCTTTGGCATGCTCGTCATGGGTGCCTATGGGCACAGCCGAATCCGCAGTCTGGTGATTGGCTCAACGACAACCGAGATGATGCGCACGTGCAAAGTGCCGGTTCTTCTCTTGCGGTAAAGGCCATCACGGCCACCGGTAGTGAAGCGCTGGGGACTGCATTGCCGGCAAGGAGCCAGAGCGTAATGTATGCGATGCGGCCCGCATCTGCGCAGGCAGCGGACTGAACCTGGGCCAACCGAACCGGATCGTCTGGTTGCAGATGTCGCTGCCACGCTCATCCCGCAGGTCCTCGATAGTTCGAAGTGACAGCAGAATGCGAATATCCAACGATTGCGGCCGAGCATGTCACTGACAGGTTGGCGCTGGCGGCGTCTGGCCGCGACACCGCGCCGGTCGTGCAGAG
>JAGRLX010000269.1 GCA_020441605.1 Alphaproteobacteria bacterium | reverse complement strand
GCGCTGCGCAAGCTGAAGCACCCGTCGAGGTCGCGGAAGCTCCGGAGCTTCCTCGACAACTAGGCGTGGCGGCAATTCGGGGACTGGGCCAGTCGCCGAGTACTTTTCTTGCGGGCCGGTCAGCCCCCTGCGGCGGCAGGATCGATCAGCTGCCCCCGCAGGCTTTGCCTATATCGCGGGGACGTAGGCGAACCCGCTGCCCATGGCTTCGGCGTGGCCAATGCCCGGATAGGGCCAGTGGAAGCCGAGCATCTTGATCTTGTCGGCCGCCGCCCGCTGCAGCAACGCCTTGCGGTTGGCGATGGCCAGATCCGGTATGCCGTCGAAGCCCAGGCGCCACTCCGGATGCGGGAATACAACGGCCGGCAAGCCGGCCGCATCGCCGACGATGATCAGGCCACCGTCGCCTTCCACCTCGAAGGAGACGTGACCAGGCGTGTGGCCGGCAGTATCCAGCGCCCTGATGCCGGTCACGATATCGTCGCCGGGCTTGAACATGGTGATGCGTGGCTCGGCACCCTTGAGGTGTTTCTGAGCGCCGAGCACGAAGGGGTGCATCTCCTTGGGCATCTGGGTGAGGATATCCTTGCCCATCCAGAAGTCCCATTCGGCCGATGCGCAATAGTAGGACGCATTGGGGAAGTTGAGCGCGCCGGCGGCATTGACTGTGGCCCAGATGTGATCGGGATGGGCATGCGTGAATACCATCTTGGTAATCGAGGCGGGATCGATTCCGGCCATCTTGAGATTTTCGAGCAGCTTGCCGGCGCTCGGCTGGAACTCGCTGCCGGACCCGTTGTCGAAGAGGATCAGGTCGGGGCCCGCCTTGATCAATGTGATGTTGGCAGCAGGCTGCACCTCGTCGCCTGTCACGCCTGCGGTGGCCAGCAGCGCCTTCAGTTCTTCCGGCGGCGCGTCGGGCCAGAGCATGCTGGCAGGAAGGACGAGGTGGCCATCGCTGATGACCGTGACCTCGAAGGCACCCTGGGCAAATGTGACAGGGCCAGCCAAGGCCAGCGCCTGGGGCGAAAGCAACCCTGATGCAATGAAGGCGGATGCGGAGGCCAGGAATTTGCGGCGGTCGAGGATGATGGACGTGGCGGATGCGTTCGAGACGGGATGCATAAGGTGTTCCTCCCTGTTGCAGAAGCCAGCAAGAGTTCAAGCTTACGACCGATTTCCCCTGCCGCAAAGACCGTTGTGGTTGCATCCATGCGAGGCGATGGGGCATCCAGTCGGCTGTCCTGAGCAGCTTGGTGCATTTGCCGCATGGCCGGAAGTCACCTTTCAGCTACAGTCTTGCCATGACGACCCTGTTCGCCCTTGCAAACCGCCTGCCGTGGAGCATGGTGATCATCGCCTGCCTGATGCTCGGCGTCACGCCCCTGGGAACGACACCGCATATCATCGAGAAGATGCAGATGCTGGCCTCCGGCACGCTCAGCCGGCCCATCGACATCCTTGATCTCCTGTTTCATGGCGCGCCTTTTCTCGTGGCGGCCATGAAACTCGTGGCCGCGCGTCGGCGGCCGTCGCTCCGCTGACGCGATAGCGCCGGTCCCGTTCCCTACCCGGCGATGGCCGATGGCGTGAAGGGCTCGGGGCCCAGGCAGAAATTTCTCTTTCCACACGCTTGGCGTGCTGATGCCATTCAGTGTTGAGCATTTACCCGCCCCCGTCCCTTGTGGAACCCCTTAACGCCCCTAAGCTCGATGGTGTCGGGGAGGGTTGTCAGCCGCTATGGCCAGCAATGTATTTCCCCGGCACGGCGCCGCCTGATGCGGCGAAGGGAGGACGGCATGGCAAAATACATGTGGACAGGCAGTTACACCGCGGAAGGAACCAAGGGCGTGATCGCCGAGGGTGGTTCGTCACGCAAGGCGGTGGTCGAGAAGATGCTGGCCTCGGTGGGTGGCAAGCTTGAATGCCTTTACTTCGCCTTGGGGTCGGACGACGTGGTGATCATCGTCGACGCGCCGGATAACGTCAGCGCCGCGGCGGTCGGACTCACTGTGGCTGCGTCCGGGGCGGTGACCGGCAGGCTCACTGTGCTGCTGACGCCGGAAGAGATCGACCAGGCGGCAAAGAAGTCGCCCGCGTATCGCGCGCCGGGCTCCTGATACATCCGCATTTCTGGCGTTCCGGCGGCAAGACAGCGCATGCATGTTGCCGGAACGCACCGCTTCTCTTCATTACGCAAGAGATCACCCAGGATGGCTGGTCAGGCCGGCCCGGGCAGAGGCAAGGTTCTTCGCCTTTGCAGTGGCACTCCGGCGTAGCGTGTCGGCGATCGACAGCATTTTAGTTTCTTCCTTGAGAAGCGTTTAAGGTGATCGCGGTTAGCCTGATCACTTATTTCAGGAGGTGGATCATGCGCCGTACCGCAAACGATTTCATTCGTGAGGACGTCGGAGCCTCAACTGTCGTATTCTCTTTGGGCATTGCGGGGATCCTGTTGTCTGCTGGCGTTGCAATCGATTACGGTCGCTGGCAGATGGATCAGACGCAGCTGCAGGCCGTGGCCGACGCGGCCTCACTTGCGGCAGCGCACCGCCTGAAGAGCGCTGATTGGAGCAACGCCTCCATTGGCGAACTGGTTGCCAAATACGTGACCCCGAATGGTGTGGGCCTTGAGAACATCCAGGTCGACTCCGTGGCAGTGGACGATGGCGTAAAGTAGCTCCATGTCGTCTTGAGCATGTCGGGGGAACGCAGTTTTACGGCCCTGTACATGAAGACCGATCCCATCATCCGGGCCAAGGCCACCGTGACACTTGATGGTGACGGGGGAACCCCCGTCTGCGTCCATGCTCTGGATCCCGCCATGAGCAAGGCGTTGGAGGGCAGCGGCGGCACTATCTGGCGAGCCAATGGCTGCTCTGTCCAGGTAAACTCCAATAGCGTCTCTTCAGTCGTTTTGTCAGGCTCCTCTTCCGTGACGTCTGAAGAAAACTGCTTCGTCGGCGGGGTGTCGCAAGGACTTGCCGGTGTCACGCCGCCGCCCACGCCGGGATGTGAAACAAAGCCAGATCCCTTTGCCGCGTTGCCGAAGCCTGATACGTCCGGGGCTTGCGACTTCACGAGCTTCAGCCGCGACAAGTCGATGACGCTCTCACCTGGCCTCTATTGCGGAGGGTTGACGCTGAAGAACGCCACATTCACCTTCGAGCCAGGTCTTTACATCATCAAGGATGGAGCCTTCGTGACGAGTGGTGGCGCCACCCTCATCGGCGATGGCGTGTCATTCTTTCTTACTGGCAACAACGCGGGCGTGACCTGGAGTGGCGGCGGAAATTACCAGCTCTCGGCGACGCGAGCCGGGCCGATGGCCGGTTTCGTGGTCTATCTCGACCCCAATGCCAATCGTCTCGCAAAGAGTGTCGTGTCTGGCAGTGGCAACACCTTCTACGAGGGGGCGCTGTATTTCCCCAACCAGAAGCTCGAGCTATCGGGTGGAAGTTCCGCTGCCACGCCGTCTCCGTTCACGGCCTTCATAGCGAGGAACTTCCTCTTCTCCGGAGGCAGCACATTGAGCATCAATGTCGCCCCGGACAAGAGCACTGTGCCGATACCGGCCGGCCTGTACCCCGGCAGCGGTAATCCTCGGCTTATCAATTGATGGCGACCGCATGCGAGGCACCATGATCCTCTCGGGGAGACATCCGGGGTTGACATTTTATTCCTAGTCAATTATATTCCTAGATGTTCGCTCCGCAAGGGGTTTGGGTCATGACGGTGGCCCCGAATGGGGCGGATGGCTGGCCCGCGCGCGTGGCTCAACGTAAGCCGCGTTCCCGGGGGCGGGCGGAGAATCCCGGAGGCATCACGACCTCCGCGCCCATGTGGCAGTTAGGCAGTCCCTTGGATAGGACAGGGCCGAAGTGTTCTCCCACCCACCTACAGGACCAGCCGGACCGCGGGCGCTGTTCAGGCGCTCTCCGCCAGCTTCACGGCTGGCACACCGCGCCGGGCAGCGCCCGCGCCTCCCTTCTTGCAGAAGAAGGGAGAAATCTCTCCGGGGGACAAAGGCCACCCCCACAAAGGATGGCGCATGCCTCCATGTCCGCCGCTCATCTAAGTGGTGAATATCAGCCGCGGGGGCAGGGGAGAACGGTTGCGGTCAAACGTTGGCCCACGAGCAGCGTGCCGCTTTGCGCCAGGCGCAACTTTCTGCTCGCTGGCGATTCCACTTGCGCGCCCATTGCGCTAGACTTCCCCGGTCACAAGGATTGCGAGGTTTGTCATGTCATTCCTGAAAAAGCTTTTCGGCGGCGGCAGCAGCGGCGGCGAATCCGGCGGCGCGCCGGCCAAGGCGTCAAAGACGGCCGAGCATGCCGGATATGTCATCAAGGCCACGCCCTATCAGGAAGGAGGCCAATGGCAGACCTGCGGTGTCATTTCGCGGGAGCTGGATGGCAAGGTGCAGGAACATCGCTTCATCCGGGCTGACCGGTTTTCCGACGAGGCAGCCGCTGCCGATCATGCGATCCTCAAGGGCAAGCAGATGATCGACCAGGTCGGCAGCCGCATGTTCGAATGACGCTGCGTCGACGCCCGGCGGTCACTCAGTCGCCGCCGCCGAGGCAATAGTTGAAGCTCACGCTGATTCGGTTGCCCTCGGCCCGGTTGAGCGGCACTTCATGGCGGAGCCAGCTCTCCCAGAGCAGCAGGGTGCCGGGCATCGGGGTCTCGTGCACATGGGCGCGGAACTCGCGCGGCGCATTGTCCTTGCGCGGCGGTGCCGCCATCATGAAACCAAGCCGTGGGTCCTCGTAGACGATTGGTCCAGCTCCCTCCGGCACGGCCACGTAATAGGTTCCGCTGATCACCGCATTGGGGTGAATGTGCGAGGTATGCGACCCCCCCTCTGGCATCACGTTCACCCACAGCGAATCGCACACGGGCCGCGTTCCCCGCAGGTCCCAATGCAGCGACTTGGCATAGGCGAGGGCGTGGCGGTCGATCACCTTCACCAGCCTCGCGAATTCCGGCATCCGCCAGGGCAGGTCGTTGAGGGAGGAATAGGACGTGTATCCGGGATAGCCGTGCTTTTCACACCAGCGCTGGCCAGCCCGGTCGTCACGGGCAAGCGACAGCGCAGCGGTTTCGAGGTCATAGTTGAGCTTCGCACTCCCCGCATCATCGGCGCGGTAGATGCGGGTGACGAACAGGTCGAAGGTCTTGCCGGTCAGTTGGGCCATGGCCGCCGCTTAGCCGAGCCGTCAGTCCGCTTCAAGCGCCTTGACGACGAGTTTGGCTATATCGGCCGAGTTGTGTTTGGTGAAATCCTTGTCGATTTCCATCAAAGTCGCCTTGGCCACGCCGGCCGTCACGACCTTGCGGTACTCGCCGAGGGCCACCGGAGGGGCGGCGACGATCAGAGTCTCGAAGTCGCCCGCTTTCAAGTCGCGGTCCATGTCGGCGGCCACCGCGGTCACGAACTTGTCCTCGGCCAGGCGGTGCCAGTCGGGGATCTCCATGGAGGAAATCTGGCCAGTTGCGCTGTTGGTGCGCCCCGGCTTGTCGCTGCCCTGTTCGCGCGATGGCGGGTTGTCCTGGGTGTAGGCGCGGACGGCCTTCAAGTCCGGCGCCAAGGCATCGCCTTCGTTGCGCAGGACAATCGCGCGGGCACCGTCGGTGACAAGGATGCGGGCGTGGCGGACAAGTCTTTTCATTCAAACCTCCATATTATGGCCTCACAGAGCCAGTTTATCTTGTGCCGCGCCTTGAGCGAGATCAAGGCTTTCCAGGCAGCGTGGTCTTGCAACTGGTCAGGGAAAGGGCTTTATGGCGCAAACTGAAGGAGAGGACATGACCGCCGCTGCCACTGTGAAGCTCATTACCCGCTACTACGACGCTTTCGACCGTCAGGATATCGATGCCATGCTCGCGTGTCTCGGTTCCGGTTTCGTCCATGACGTCAGCCAGGGTGAACGTCGTAAAGGAAAGAGGCTTTTCGGTGCCTTCCTTGCCCATATGAACAAGAGCTACAGGGAGGCGCTGTCCAACGTTGTTATCATGACCAATCGCGATGGCACACGCGCTGCAGCGGAGTTCGACCTGAAGGGGACCTACATTGCCACCGACCCGGGTCTCCCGAAAGCGAAGGGGCAACGCTACAAGTTGCGTGTCGGGACCTTTTTCGAGGTGAAAGGCGGCAAGATCACCCGGGTGTCGACCCATTACAATCTCGCCGATTGGAAACAGCAGGTGCTGGCTTCTTGATGGTTACCATCGAGACCCTCTCGGGAGCCGGTATTGCCGAAGGTCTTGCTGCGGTGGCACGCCTCCGCATCGGGGTGTTTCGCGATTTTCCCTATCTCTACGATGGATCGATGGATTACGAGCAGGACTATCTCGCGCGATTAGCAGCTGCCGCTGGTTCCGTAATCGTTGTAGCGCGAGATGGAGAGGATATCGTCGGGGCGGCAACAGCCTGCCCGCTGGCGGCCGAGCATGATGCGTTCTCCACCCCTCTGCGGCGCCTTGGGTTGAATGTGGCCCACATATTCTATTGCGCGGAGTCGGTCTTGCTGCCGGACTATCGCGGGATGGGCTTTGGGCATGCCTTCTTTGATCGCCGCGAATCTGCAGCGCGCGCCTTTGGCGCACGGCATTCAGCGTTTTGTGCCGTCATCCGACCTGAAGATCACGTCTCCAGGCCGGCGGACTATCGGCCCCTCGACCCATTCTGGCGGAAGCGCGGCTATGCGCCAGTCGAGAATGCCATCGCGCAGTTTTCCTGGAAGGATGTCGGCGACACGGCTGAGACGACGAAGTCGCTGCAGTTTTGGATGAGGGAATTATGAATCACCGGACGCTCCGTGTCGCTGCTGCGCAATATCCGCTGACGGCCTTCGGCAGTCTCGACGATTATGAAGCCAAGATAACCCGGTGGGTGGAAGAGGCTGTAGGGCAGGGTAGCGAACTTCTCGTTTTCCCGGAGTATGGCTCCATGGAGCTTTGCTCCATCGGTGATCGGGGGCGCGACCTTCAGAATTCCATTGATGCGGTTTCGAATCTGGTTCCCGAGATCATCAGGGTGCATGGCAATCTTGCAAGAAAGCATCGTGTGATAATCGTGGCCGGCAGTGGACCCCAGCGCCGGAGTCTTGGCGTCACCGCCAATGTTGCTCATATCTTTGGCCCTTCCGGCATGATGGGAAGCTATGACAAGATCATGCTGACACCGTGGGAGCGTGATCCCTGGAAGATCGCGGCCGGCAGAACCGTCAGGCTCTTCGATATCGGCAAGGCCAAGATCGGATTGTTGATCTGTTATGATATCGAGTTTCCACTCCTATCTCGGGCTTTGGCCGAGGCCGGTGCCGAGATCATACTTGCGCCCTCGAATACCGAGACAGAATGGGGTTATTGGCGGGTGCGAACCGGCGCGGTCGCGAGGGCTCTGGAAAACCAGGTCTATACCGTTCATTCTCCGGTTGTGGGCGATGCGTCGTTCTGTGCTGCGTGCGAGCAAAATCAGGGTGCTGCCGGCATATTTGCGCCTTCCGACCGCGGTTTTCCACCAGGAGGCATCCTGGCTCTCGGCGAAATGAACCAACCCCGGTGGGTCTATGCCACCCTGGATCTGGAGCTCCTTCAGGCCGTCCGCACCGCAGGGGGCGTTCAGACCTTCCGACATTGGCCCGAGCAGCCGGGCGCCGGGCCTTTGCCAGCGGCTCAAGTGTTAGACATTTCAGGCTCACCTTGATGCAGTATCAGTTCCGGCGGAAGTGCACTTGCTAGAAGGCGACGCGCAGCCATGCCGGCAGCCAAGTTCGTGCTGTTGATGACGGCGAGCCGGAATCCACCCGGTGGCATTGGATGCAAGGACGGATCTACGCCCTCGTGAAATGTTATTTGAAAGCTCATAACGTGAGGCAGAGCGCGGATTTCGTTCTGCAGTATTTGCGTGGGATGCCGAAAGGTCGGGCCGTATTCCGCAGACAGTGGAATTGAGTATCCCGTCTGCCGACAATCGTCGTCATATCCCCAATGCCGCTGAGCATAAAGACTTACCAATGTTCTCTCCCCAGCCTTCACCGTAGAGATCGCACCATTGATCGGCGAAGCGGAGAAACACCATAGGGGCCATAAGCAAGGAATGTAATCTCAGAACCCTTGAGCCTCTCATAAACCCAGCGATGTGACGGATGGAGCAGCCAACAGTCTGTGTCGTCAGTCGGAATATACACGTCTTCAGGACAATTGAGCTTGTCGAAATATTCAAGCCGCCAGGGATCCCGTTCGAGTTTTGGAATGCCGATCTTTCACCATGAGCAAGCTGACAGACCTTGGCAGCAGATAGGAAGTCATTCAATCTCCCAGACAATGTTGATTTCTGTTGAAATCGTCTGCTTCCCTTTGGCGATTGGAACATCGGCTGCCACGCCTTCTGCTCGGTAGGTGGAGACGCGGTCAGTTGGTACAGGGGGCTGAAGGCCACCGGCCTCCGCGATGGAAACAATGTGGCCGAGTTTGATGTTGTTTGTGGAGGCATAGAGTTCCGCCTTCCGGTGTGCGTCCTCGACAGCATACCTGCGCGCCTGATCCTTCGCAGCCTCGGAATTCACGACGTCGAAGTGCACACCATTGATCTGATTTGATCCCGCCCGCACGACCCGGTCGAGAATTGCACCCAGGCGGTCGAGTTGGCGGACGGAAACGATCAGGCTGTTTGAGACGTCGTAGCCGATGAGGTGCGGGGGCTTTCCGTCGTTACCATACTCATAGCGCGGCTGAATCGTGAAGTCGGCAGTCTGCAGTTCTCCTTCGGCAATTCCTGCCGCCTTTAGGGCATACAACACCCCTTCTATCGCACGGGTGTTCGCGGAGAGGGCATCGGCGGCGGATTGTGCCTGGTTTGCAACACCGATATTGACAAGCGCCATGTCTGGTGTGACGCGAGTTTCGCCGTGTCCGGTCAGAGAAAGGGTGCGTCGCAGTTGCTGTTCTGCCGCAAAGGCAGGCGCGTTCAGAGTTGCCGCAAGAATTATGGCACTCGCCATAGTGTACTTAAGAACCATGAATGCTCCCGAGTTGTTCTTGAGTGATGGCGGATTGCAGACGCCACTCGATTGCGAGAATGTGCGCTGAAAAAGGCAAAGCTCTGGCATGGGTTCATATCCAGAGGATCTTGCAAATAATTGCTCCCAGAGGCCAGAGCATGGCAGATAGTACGGTCAGGAAGATGGGCAGGATGATGGTCCAATCCGTTCGATCGGCAAATGACCGACCTGGTTCCGAACTGAAATAGCGTACAAAAACGACCAAACCTACAGCGAATGGCTGCATGGCCAGTTCCGCCTCTTCCTGGCTGAATGTCGACGGGCCGCGATCCAGAATACCCTCGAGATTGGACTGGAACTCTGCATCGTCAATGGAGTAACGGACATTGACAATGGGAGTGAAGCGTAGAAGGTCTTGGCGCCTGTCTACAGTTTCCCGAAGTATCGCAGTGCTTACCACGGTGGCACCAACACGGTTGGCGAACATTAGTGTATTGGGATGTGATCCAGCGGTCCAATGGTACCAGGCGAGAATGCTTGCGAGCGCTGCCATGGTGAGCGGCCCAATGGCGACCAGACGCCAGGCGGTTTTCCCTCGCATCTGACGCTGACCCCCTACCGGAATGGTGGTTCGTCGAAGCTGCGCAGCTTCCGGGAGTGTAGCTGGGCGAGGTTGCCGCGAAGTTCGTCAATGGCCCGAAGTCCGATCAAGAGATGCTCGCCGACCGCGCGGTCATAAAAGGCGTTGGCCGATCCCGGCAGCTTGATTTCGCCGTGCAACGGCTTGTCCGACACACAGAGCAGTGTGCCATAAGGCACACGCAGCCGATAGCCTTGTGCGGCAAGCGTACCCGATTCCATGTCGACGGCGATGGCACGCGACAAATTGATGCGACGCCGTTCTTGCGTCCAACGCAGTTCCCAATTGCGATCATCATTGGTGACCACGGTACCTGTGCGCAGGCGTTGCTTGAGCGACTCTCCACGTTCGCCCGTGATGGCTGCTGCGGCATCTTGCAACGCGACCTGCACTTCGGCGAGGGCGGGAACAGGGATTTCGGGTGGAACAAGACTATCGAGGATGCCATCTTGACGAAGATATGCGTGAGCAAGGACGTAATCGCCGATGCGTTGCGACTGCCGCAAGCCACCACAATGACCTATCATCAGCCAGCAATGGGGCCGCAGTACGGCCAGGTGGTCGGTGATGTTCTTGGCGTTAGAGGGGCCCACTCCAATATTGACAAGCGTAATGCCCCCTTCGCCGTCCCCGCGTGCGAGATGGTAGGCCGGCATCTGAAAGCGATGCCAAGGTGACAATTCAATGATCTCCTCGGCCTGTGTCCGGCTCATGCCCCTGGAGATCAAATTCCCACCCGGCAGATGCAAGCTGATATAAGGGCCATCCTCCTCTAACTGATCCATGCACCACCTCACAAATTGATCGACGTAGCGCTTGTAGTTAGTGAGAAGTATCCACGGTTGTACGTTGTTCCAGTGGGTACCTGTGTAGTGCTGCAGGCGTTTCAGCGAGTAATCGACTCTGACAGCATCGAACAGCGCAAGCGGAGAGGGTTGACCCGGTTGAATGTTCCACTCTCCGTCGGCAATTTCATCGCCAACGAGGGCCAATCTCGGAATAGGGAAGTGTACAGCGAGTTCTGCTGCGGTTATGCCCTCGCGGCCAAGATCATCCCCACGCTCGATGACATAAGGATAAGGGATTTCCTGTTGGGATCGCCGCACCTCGATCGTTGCGTCGTAATCCCGGACCAGATGGCTCAATTGTTCAACGAGATAGCGGCGGAAATGCTCGGGATGAGCCACGGTTGTCGAATAGGTACCTGGGCCCTGGAATTTCGCGAAGGCGCGCGAAATGGATGGCTGCACTCCGTTCGCGCTATATCTGACGATCAACTCCGGATAGCAGAAGCCCGCGCGTTCCGCGTCGCTTGGTGGCTGTTGGCAGGCGAAGTAACGCTCCAGGCACCGATGCAGAGCTTTTGTTGCCGCTTCGTACTGACTCGAAAGTGCGTCGACCGCGGCGTCGGGGGTCAAACCTTCTAAAATCATTATTGACCTATAGCATGGCAGCGAAAATTGATGTAGCCATCGCGTCCGGTCGGGCCCGTAGCTCAATGGTTAGAGCTGACGGCTCATAACCGTCTGGTTCCAGGTTCGAGTCCTGGCGGGCCCACCACGAAATCATTGATATTATTGGTATTTTGATATTCTGTAGGCTGATGATTGTGATCTTTGTCAATTTGAAAGACTTGTGCAAATTCGAGACTTGAGTCGAAGAGACCGCCTCACAACTCTTGGGTGCTCTCGACAGTCTCGCGACCTTGAGGTGCGCATTTTGTCGCGCCATTTCCGAGGCTTGGAAACAGAGACTGGTACTGGGTTCGTGTACTGAGTGGACCACCAGCCAGTCTGCCGCTATTGGCGGTGTCCGCCGGTAGAGTGGAAAAGGCACCGTTAGCCGGCAATTTCGCGCGTTGCGTGGACGCGGTCTGGCGCCGAGACGGCAGGAGAGACGGATATTCCGGGGTTTTCGGGACATCGTCTCAGTTTGCGAATTCCGGGTCCAGACGGTGAGGCGGGCGCATCAGACCTGGGCGCCTACACTTGGCAGATCATCCGTCGCGACGAGCCCTGATGGATTGGGTCGCAGAGATCTGCCGCCGAGAATTCGTGCAGGAACTCACTCGAGCTTCTTTGACGATTGATCAGTTGTTCGGGAAGCCGAGGCGCCGGAATTGCGCGCTCCAGTCGAGCGGAAGATCGGGGAGTCGCATCAGCGTCTTGGCGGTGAGATCGACGGGCTGACGGCCGGCAAGGATAGCGGCGACAATGGATGGCGCCAGGAAGGCGAGGGGAAGCTGCCGGCTCACTTCACTGGCGGGAAGCTGATCGCGGGCCGCGATGTCGTTGATCGAAGCAACGGCACCCGACTTCAGGTCCTCGAACCAGGCGCGTGCCCTGGCGATGGTCCGGATCAGATGCTGATCTGGTGACGCCTTTGGCTCCTGTGTTCCTCCGATAACAAGCATCGTCTCGACGCCCCGGCGCTTCAGGACCAGCGGAACCGAGAAGGCATGGATTGGATTTGTTGCGACGGCATTGAGAAGAAGGTCCTTGTGGCTTTTGCAATGTTGCGCTGCTCCAACAGCAACAGCATTGGTGCGGACAGAGCCTTGATCCTTGAGCCCGATCAGCGTGAGCAGTTCCGAGACGTCGATCCGGATCGTCAGGTGATCCCGACCGAGATCAATGCGGCGGATTATCGGAATGATGATCTGTAGCCGTTCGGAATCCTGTGATTGCTGAATCTTCTCCACGAGTTGCTTCAAGCTGTTGAGACTCTGAGCCAGGACATGCGCCTGCTTCATCGTCGGAGCTGCATGCTCCTCCAGTATGTCCTGAATCTTGCGATGATCATCGAAAAAGCCGAGCATCGCTTCAGCCACCACTCGCTCCAGCCTCGGCGCCGGGAGCCGCCACGCGGAGGGATCACGGGTGTCAGTCTGGCTGAGCCGGGAGGAGACATAGTAGTAATAGCGGCATCCAGACTTAGTAGCATGGACCGGTGTGAGGCGATCGCCGGTCTCATCGAAGATGAGACCAGTCAGGGGCAGGGAAGGCGGAGAACCAGACCTTGCCCCGCGGCGCTTTGGTGATGCTTTGAGCTTGGCCTGCACCCGTTCCCATACGTCTCGTGTCAGGATGGCATCGTGGTCACCGGGATAGTTTGAGCCCTTGTGGGCCACTTCGCCGATGTAGGTCCGGTATTTGAGCAGGGCGTGCAGGTTGCCGCTGGAGAACGGCCTGCCACCCGCACTGATCCGGCCATCGGCCGAACGCCTCACCTTGGTGATAATTCCGTTCTCCCTGGCCCAGCGGGTCAGGGCTTTGGTCGATCCGAGATCGAGATAGGCCTCGAACAGCCTGCGAACCTGTTGGGCCTCCTGCGGATTGACCACCAGCTTCTTGTCACGGATATCATAACCCAGCGGGGGAAGGCCTCCCATCCACATCCCCTTCTTCTTGGA
>JAGRLX010000268.1 GCA_020441605.1 Alphaproteobacteria bacterium | reverse complement strand
AGATGTCGAAGTCGCTCGGCAACATCGTGACGCCGCAGGACGTGATCAAGCAGTCGGGCGCCGATATTCTTCGCCTGTGGGTCGCTTCTGCGGACTATGCCGAGGACCTCCGGCTCGGCCCCGAGATCCTCAAGACCAATATCGAGGCCTACCGCAAGCTGCGCAACACCATGCGCTATATCCTGGGTGCGATCGATGGCCTGACGGAAGAGGAATTCGTCGCCGCCGCCGATATGCCGGAACTGGACCGTTACATCCTGCACCGCCTGCACGAGCTGGAGGGCCAGGTGCGGGCGGCCTACGAGGTCTTCGACTACAAGCGCCTGTTCGCGCTGCTCACCAATTTCATGACCGTCGATCTGTCGGCCTTCTATTTCGACATCCGCAAGGACTCGCTCTATTGCGATTCCTGGTCGAGCCTGCGCCGCCGGTCGTGCCGCACCGTGCTGGATCGGCTGTTCCATTGCCTCACCACCTGGTGGGCGCCGGTTCTTGCCTTCACCATGGAGGAAGTCTGGCTGTCGCGCTTTGGCGAGGCAGGTACATCGGTCCATCTCGCGCAATTCGCCACATGCCCGGCGGAATGGCAGGCGCCAGAACTGGCCGCCAAATGGGACAAGCTGCGCGACGTGCGCTCGGTCATCACCGGGGCGCTTGAAATCGAGCGCCAGGTCAAGAAGACCATCGGGTCGGCGCTGGAGGCGGCCCCCGATGTTCATGTCTCGAATCCCGACCTGCTGGCGGCCCTCGACGGCGTGGACCTTGCCGAGATCGCCATCACCTCCGGCGCGACCCTGATTGCGGGCGAAGGGCCGGCGGATGCCTTCCGCCTCGATGGCGTCAAAGGCGTGGCCGTGGTCTTCAAGCCCGCCGAGGGGCGCAAATGCGCCAGGTCGTGGAAGATCACGCCCGAGGTGGGCAGCGATCCGGAGTTTCCCGACATCACCCCCCGCGACGCCGAGGCCGTGCGCGAGTGGCAAGCCCGGTCCGGCAGGACGGTCTGATGGCCCTCCGCGTCTGGGGACCCCTGTCGCCCCTGGTGCTGGCCATCGCCGCCTTGGTCTTTGGCCTAGACCAGACGCACAAGTGGTGGATGCTGCAGGTCTATGACATTGCAGCCCGCCAGCCGGTGCGTGTGACGCCGTTCTTCGACCTGGTGCTGGCCTGGAACAAGGGCGTTTCCTACGGTCTTTTCAGCAGCCACGAACAACTGGGACTCATCGCGCTCAGCGGGGCAATCACCGCCGCCCTGTGGATCTGGGCCTGCCGGTCGGCAAGCCGCCTGACCGCCTTCGCCCTGGCGATCCTCATCGGCGGCGCCCTCGGCAATGCGATCGACCGGGCGGTCCATGGCGCGGTTGCCGACTTCTTCCATTTCCACTGGGGCAGTTTCAGCTGGTATGTCTTCAATATCGCCGACATGGCCATCGTTGCCGGCGTAGGACTGCTGCTGTATGAATCCATATTCCATTCCGAAACTGGCCGTCGCCGCGGAAACGCCTGATTTGAGCGGCATATTCGGGACCTTGATGATCGAAAGGGGCGTTGCAGGCATGAACTCGATTCGCGCGGTGCTGGGGTTGTTCGCAATCGGCCTGCTGCTATCAGGCTGCGGAACTTCGGTATCGCGGATCATGGGCGGCGGTGATCCCTCGGCAGAGCCGGAGGTACAAGCGCGCGCCAATCCCGATCTCTCGATTCCGCCGGACCTTCAATTGCGCCCGCCTGGCAGTGCGCCGGCGGCGTCTTCTCCATTGTATGACGCAACGCCCCAGCAGCAGTCGGCCCCCACGGAGGACTACAGTCGTGTTGCCACGGCACCGGCTCCGGTGCCACAGGGCGACATCTACGAGCGTAACGGGATTTCCAAGGTTCATCCCGACGGCACGCCAAAGACCGATGCCGAACTCAAGGCCGAATTGAAAAAGCTCTATCTTGACAAGAAGAAGCGCGCCGATCCGAAATACGGAACGGTCTTCAACATCGGCAACATTTTCCGCGACGATTGAACGGGCCGGTAAGGCCAGCCTCGTCGCTTCGCGCCAGCCTGAAGAGCATCCATGACGTTCCGCTCCCTTCTTGCCTTGATCGTGATGACCTTGCTCGGCTGGACCAAGCCTGCCGCGGCACTGGATATCTCGGCGTCCGAATACGCGCTTGCCAACGGCCTCCGGCTGGTGGTCATTCCCGACCATCGCGCCCCGGTTGTCACTCACATGATCTGGTACCGGGTGGGCGCCATCGATGAACCGCCCCGCAAGTCAGGACTGGCCCATTTCCTCGAGCATCTCATGTTCAAGGGCACGACCCGCTACCCGGATGGCGCGTTCAGCCGCCTGGTGGGCCTAAACGGCGGCGAGGAGAACGCCTTCACCACCCAGAATTTCACCGCCTATTACCAGCGCATCGCCAGCGACCGCCTTGGTCTGGTGATGGACCTCGAAGCCGATCGCATGCAGAATCTGGTGTTGAGCGAGGCCATCGTGAGGCCGGAACGTCAGGTGGTCCAGGAAGAACGCCGCGAGCGGATCGACAATGATCCGGGCCAGTTGCTGGACGAGCAGATGGATGCCGCGCTCTATCTCGTGCATCCCTACCGCAAGCCGGTGATCGGCTGGATGACGGAGGTTGCCGAACTGACGCTGCAGGACGCGATGGAATTCTACCGTGCCCATTATGAGCCGGCCAATGCGGTGGTGATCGTTGCAGGCGACGTCGTTCCGGACGAGGTGCTGAAACTGGCAGAACGCCACTATGGCCCCCTGCGCAATCTCCATGCGGCGGTCCGCGCGGCGCGTCCGGTGGAGCCGGCCCCCCTTGCCGAACGCCGCCTGCTGCTGCGCGACGACCGCGTGTCGACTCCGGTGTTCCGGCGCACCTACCTGGCCCCCGATGCGGCCTCCGCCGGGCCGCGCGGCGACCTGGCCCTCCAGATACTTGCCGAGGCCCTGGGTGGAGGCGTCCGGAGCCGGATGAACCAGCGCCTGGTCGTGGACAAGCGGCTTGCTGCCTATGCCGGTGCCTGGTACGCGGGTGATGCCCTGGATTCCGGAACCCTCGGCATCTATGCCGCGCCCAATCCCGGCGTCGATCTCCAGCGCCTCGAAGCCGAGATCGACAGCATTCTCGGCGAAATCCTCCGCGCCGGCCTGACCGCCGACGAGCTGGAGGCCACGCGAAGCCGGCTGCTCAACCAGTCGGTCTATCTCCTCGATTCGCAGTTCAGCCTGGTTCAGGCCATCGGTACCGCTCTCATGACCGGCCAGACGCTCGACCGGGTGCTCGAAGCGGACAAGACCATCGCCACGGTGACCCTCGACGATGTGAACCGGGCGGCCCGACAGGTCATCGACCGCAAGGCATCTGTGACCGGCCTGCTCTTGCCGGTGGAGGAAGCGAAGTAATGCGAAGCCCTCTTAGTTCAGCCGCCCTGCGCCTCGTCCTTGTTGTGTTGTCGCTTTGGCTTGGCACGGTCTCCGCTCGGGCCTTCACCGTCCAGGAGGTGACCAGTCCCGGCGGCATCAAGGCCTGGTTGGTCGAAGAACATTCCATTCCGCTGATGGCGCTGAACTTCTCATTTCGCTCGGGCGCCACCAGCGATCCGCAGGGCCGTGCCGGCCTGGCCAATTTCCTTTCCGGGATGCTGGACGAGGGGGCCGAGGATATCGACTCGGCCACCTTCCAGAAGCGCCGCGACGAGCTTGCATTCCGCATGTCCTTCGATGCCGGCCGCGATTTCTTCGAAGGCGCCTTCCAGACCCTGACCCGCAACCGCGACCCTTCGGTGGAACTGCTGCGCAAGGCGATCACCGCGCCGCGCTTCGATGCAGCCCCGCTGGACCGTGTACGCCAGCAGATCCTGGTAGGGCTGCAGGCCAAGGCCGACGACCCGCAGCGCATCGCGAGCACGGCCTGGATGGCGCTCGCCCTGGGCGACGACCCCTATGCCGCCGATACCGACGGCACCGCTGCGACGGTCGCGGCCATCACCGCCGAGGACCTCCAGGCCGCCCACGCCCGGATCTTCGATCGCGGCACGTTACAGGTGAGTGCCGTCGGCGATATCAGCGCCGCCGAGCTCGGTCCCATGCTGGACCGGATCTTCGGTGGGCTGGCGCGCGGCGACCCCCAGCCCGGACGACCGATCATCGCGGGTTTCACCACCCGGCCGGGCCTGAAGGTCGTTCCCCGCGACATCCCGCAGAGTGTCATCGTGTTCGGCCACGAAGGCCCGCTGCGCGACGATCCCGCATTCATCCCCGCCTTCGTCATGAGCGAGATCCTGGGCGGAAGCTTCGAGGCCTGGCTGACCCGCGAAATCCGCGAGAAGCGCGGCTTGACCTATGGTGTAAGCGCCGGGCTTTCACCCCTGCGGCGGCTCGGCCTGTTCGTCGGCAGCCTGTCGACGCGGAACGAGAAGGCGGCAGAAGCCTTCGATCTGGTGAAATCCACTATGCGGCGCATGGTCGAGGAAGGTCCGAGCCAGAAGGAACTGGATGACGCCAAGACCTTCCTCACCGGGTCCTATGCTCTGCGCTTCACCAGCAGCATGGCCATCGCCGGCCAGCTGCTCGGCCTCCAGCAGCAAGGGCTCGCCCACGACTACATCGCCAGACGGAATGATCTCATTGCCGCTGTGACCCTCGACCAGGTGCAGGCAGAGGCGAAGCGGCTCCTGCATCCCGACCGCCTCACGGTGACCGTCGTCGGCCGGCCCGAGGGCCTCCAGTAGTCGGTTGCATGTAGCCACGCCCACGCGGCCGGCCTAAAATCAACCCATGCGAATCCGCAGATTATCCGAGGGAACCGTCAACCGCATCGCTGCGGGTGAAGTCATCGAGCGTCCTGCCAGCGTCGTGAAGGAGCTGGTCGAGAATGCCATCGATGCCGGCGCCCGCCAGATCGACATCGCCTTCCGCGGGGGTGGGAAAAGCCTGATCCGGGTGAGCGACGATGGCGTCGGCATGGGCCCGGAGGATCTGGCTCTGGCGATCGAGCGCCACGCCACCTCGAAGCTTCCAGAAGATGACCTGATCGACATCCGCTTCCTGGGCTTCCGGGGCGAAGCCCTGCCGTCGATCGGATCCATCAGCCGTATGGCGATCGCCTCGCGGCCCCGAGGCGCAGCCGATGCCCATGCCATCGCCATCGAAGGGGGACGGCTATCGGCATTGCGTCCGGCAGCGCTTACGCGGGGCACCGAAATCGAAGTGCGCGATCTCTTCTTTGCAACACCGGCGCGTCTCAAGTTCCTCAAGACCGACCGCAGTGAAACCGCAGAGGCGGCCGATGTCGTGCGGCGCATGGCGCTTGCCAATCCGGAGGTCGGCTTCTCCTTCGCCTCCGAGGAGCGCCGCCTCGTGGATGTGCCCCGCGGCGAGCCCGAACCCGACCGCATACGGCGGATCCTCGGGGCGGAATTCATGGCCAATTGCGTGCCTTTCGACCTCGAGCGCGAAGGCGTCAGCGTCCGGGGCCATGCCGGTCTGCCGACCTGGTCGCGGGCCCAGAGCGGCCTGCAGTTCATGTTCGTCAATGGCCGCAGCGTGCGTGACAAGCTGCTGGGCGGTGCCATTCGCGGCGCCTATGCCGACGTCATGGCGCCGGGACGCTTCCCGGCGGTGGTGCTGCATGTGACCTGTCCTGCCGATCGGGTCGACGTCAATGTCCATCCCGCCAAGGCCGAGGTGCGG
>JAGRLX010000029.1 GCA_020441605.1 Alphaproteobacteria bacterium | reverse complement strand
GGCCAATGTCTACCAGGCGATCAATAACAACCATGAGATTGTGCCGGTCCTCAACAAGGTGGATTTGCCGGCCGCAGACCCGGATAGAGTCCGCCAGCAGATCGAGGATGTGATCGGTATCGATGCGTCCGACGCCATCCCAATCTCAGCCAAGACCGGGGTTGGTGTGCCCGACGTGCTGGAAGCAATCGTGCACCGTCTGCCGGCACCCAAGGGCGACCGCAACAAGCCGCTCAAGGCCCTGCTGGTCGATAGCTGGTATGATTCCTATCTCGGCGTCGTGGTGCTCGCCCGCATCATCGACGGTGTGATGAAGAAGGGTCAGCGGGTCAAGCTGTTGTCGACCAATGCCGTCTACCAGCTCGATCGCGTAGGTGTGTCGCGCCCCAAGAAGGAGATGGTCGACGCGCTCGGACCCGGCGAAATCGGCTTCTTCACCGCCTCGATCAAGCAGGTGGCCGATACCCGCGTCGGCGACACGATCGTCGATGAAAAAGCTCAGAATGTAATGCAGCTTCCCGGTTTCAGGCCGGCGCAATCGGTGGTCTTCGCGGGCTTTTTCCCAGTCGATGCCGCCCGCTTCGAGGATCTGCGCGATGCCATGGGCAAGCTGCGCCTCAATGATGCGAGCTTTTCTTATGACATGGAGACGTCGGCAGCGCTGGGCTTCGGCTTCCGTTGCGGCTTCCTGGGCCTTCTCCATCTCGAGATCATCCGTGAGCGGCTCGAGCGGGAATTCAATCTCGACATCATCACCACGGCACCATCGGTCATCTACAAGGTGAACCTGCGGGATGGCGCGCAGATCGAGTTGCACAATCCGGTGGATCTGCCCGACCAGACGCTCATTGAGTCAATCGAAGAACCCTGGATCGAGGCCACCATTCTGGTGCCGGACGAATACCTCGGCGCCATCCTCAAGCTCTGTGAGGATCGCCGCGGCCGCCAGAAGCAGCTGACCTATGCCGGTTCGCGGGCCATGCTGGTCTATGACCTGCCGCTCAACGAAGTGGTGTTCGACTTCTACGACCGACTCAAGTCGGTCTCGCGCGGTTATGCCAGCTTCGACTACAAGATGATGGGCTACGAGGAGGGCGATCTGGTCCGCCTCCAGATCCTAGTCAATGCCGAGCCGGTCGATGCGCTGGCCATGATCGTGCACCGGGGCCGGGCCGAACAGCGCGGCCGTGTCATGTGCGAGAAGCTCAAGGAACTCATTCCGCGCCACATGTTCCAGATTCCGATCCAGGCTGCGATCGGTGGCAAGATCGTCGCCCGCGAAACACTCTCGGCCTTGAGGAAGGACGTCACCGCCAAGTGTTATGGCGGCGACATCTCGCGTAAGCGAAAGCTTCTCGAGAAGCAGAAGGAAGGCAAGAAGAAGATGCGGCAGTTCGGCAAGGTCGAAATCCCGCAGGAGGCCTTCATCTCCGCTCTCAAGATGGATGAGAATTGAGGTCGGACGGAAGCTGTGGGTGATCGGCTTGGAAGGCTGGACCGCAATTTGGAATAATTCTAATATTCCTGCGATTCAGATCGAGGGAGTGCATTGAAGAGTTTTTCCGATCTCACCGAACAGGAACTGCTAGCGCTGGCGATCTCCAGCGAGGACGACGACGCGCGGGCCTATGCCGGTTTTGCCAATTCGCTGGTGGACACCTATCCCGCCTCGGCCAAGGTGTTCATGGAAATGGCCGAGGAAGAACATGATCACCGGCGTTGGCTGACCGACCTCTACCAGAAGAAGTTCGGCGACTTCATACCTCTCATCCGGCGTGCCGATATTCAAGGTTTCGTCAAGCACAAGCCGGCTTGGACGATAGGCAAGATGAATATCGAGGAGATGCGTCAGCGCGCCGAGGTCATCGAACTCGAAAACTACCGCTTCTACAAGCAGGCTGCAGAACGCTCGCAGGACCCGCAGGTGAAGAAGCTGCTGCTCGATCTTGCCGAAGCGGAAAAAGGTCACGAGTCGCTCGCGGTCAAGCTTGGGCTCGAGCACCTCACCGCCGACGCCAAGATCGAGGAAGGCGAAGCCAAGAAACGCCTGTTCCTGCTCCAGGTGGTACAGCCCGGTCTTGTCGGCCTGATGGACGGCTCGGTTTCGACACTGGCGCCGCTCTTCGCCGCCGCCTTCGCCACAGGAAACACCTGGGAAACCTTCCTGGTCGGAACCGCCGCCTCGGTCGGGGCGGGAATTTCCATGGGTCTCGCCGAGGGGCTTTCGGACGACGGCAAGCTCACCGGCCGTGGCCACCCGCTGATCCGCGGCGTCGCCGCCGGCGTCATGACCGCGGTGGGCGGCCTGGGCCACTCCCTCCCCTACCTCATACCCGATTTTCAGATCGCTACCTGGGTCGCCATCGTCATCGTGTTTTTTGAGCTCTGGGCGATTTCTTGGATTCGCTACAAATACATGGACACGCCCTTCCTCAAGGCCGCGTTCCAGATTGCCGTCGGCGGATTTCTAGTCTTTCTCACAGGCATATTGATCGGCAGCGCCTGATTTGAACCTGGGCGCTTGCGCTCTGCTGGCGTGGTCGCGCGTGCTTGCTCTTAGGCGAGGCGCAGAAGACCGGCGCCGGCGACGATGAGCGCGGCGCCGCCTATCCGGCTTGCGGTGACTGGCTCCTTCAGGATGCGCATCGACATGAGAACCACGAAGAAGATGCTGGTTTCCCGCAACGCGGCCACCGCGGCGATGGGAGCTAGCGTCATGGCCCAAATCACCAGGCCATAGGCACCGCTCGACAGGGCGGCACCAACCACGCCCGACCGCCAGTATGGCGCAACTTCCCGGATGATCCGCACCCCCCGAGTGGCAAAGGCGATGATCGAGAGGAGAATGGCGTCAAGAACGAAGAGTGCCGCTGCATAGGCCACGGGAGCCCCTGAGATCCGGCCACCCAGTCCATCGACGACCGAATAGGCTGCGATGAACACCGAGGTTCCGAGCGCGAAGAACAATGTCATGCCGTCAAGCCGCAGCCGCCCGCGCCCCCCGAGCGACACGAGCCAGATACCCGCCACCAGAATGGCTATTCCCGTCGCACCGGCAAGCCCTATGTCTTCATGCACCAAGAGCCAAGTTGCAATGAGCGTGAGCAGGGGGGCGCCGCCGCGCGCGACCGGGTAAACCTGGCTAAGGTCTCCCGTCCGGTAGCTGCGCGCCAGGAACAGGTTGTAGCCGAGATGCAGGATGCCGGAGAGCGCAATGTAGGGAAGGCTTTCGCGCGATGGCCACGGCAGGAACATCAGCGCCGATAGTCCGATCATACCCATGAACATGTTGATCAGGAATAGCGACAGGAACCGATCGAGCCTCAGCTTGACCAGGACGTTCCAGCCGGCATGCATGATCGCAGCCGCTAAGACTGCAAGAAAGACAATTGATTCCACCGCTGAACTCCGAAGACCGGAGATGCTTAGCGCATCCGCGTTCAGTTTGGGTAAGGCTTTTACTGCGGGACCACTGTAGCCGAGGGCGGTCTGTGTCTGGGCGTACCTTGGGCCATGGTAGACAGGAAGAAACACGCCTCTGCGTATCGGCGGTGTTGACAAGGTGTGAGGGCCGGCATCAGCGTAGTGATGCCAGCCCCGATTTGAATTGCCACAGAGAAGGCCTTACGAGCAGTCCGTGCAGTCGAGCGTGGTCGACTGGCGAGGGCGCAAGGCAATCTGCTCACTCATGTCGAAGGAGGTCGCGCCGAGAATGGCCTTGCCGAGGAAAGAGGCCACATAAGGCGCGTAAGTTGTGCAAACGACAGCAACCACGAGGTCATTGCCATCGGTCATCAGCGTATTCATGCCCGTTGTGTCGGGCGCGTCGCAGTCCGAACCGCCGGTGCTGGCATGGCTCCACTGGTTGGTGATCGTGCCGGACACGTTACGGTATTGATAGACCTCGATCCGTACATCATCGATCGATGTGGGCTTCATCACCAGTTCGGCGGCCTTGTAGTAGTCGGTGATGTTGGCGGAAGTCACGGTGCCGGAGTTCTGCGTGACCAGATCGGCCACGGCGCTGGCAGCATAGGTGACTTTCCGGTTCAGGGAGATCATCGCCGTCAGGTCGATGAGTCCGAAATACAGGAACAGCAAGAATGGCATGATGAAAGCCATTTCGATGGCGGCCACACCACGAGTATCCTTGCGCAGGCGGATAAGGGTACTGAACATATCGCCGTACTCCTGATCAGAAAGGTTCATTGCGGAACAGCGCGATACCCGCCAGGCGGCGCTCCGATCCGTTGTTGATGTTCCCGAGGAAGTCCATGAAGGGGAACGCGAAGTTCCAGTCATAGGTGGCGATCACGGTCGCCGTCTGCAGCTTTCCGCCCGGCGTGAAGACCACGGGGTAAGGCGTTCCGTCGGATTTCTTGCCGATGGTAATCGGATCGGCCACCGTGGCGCTGAGATTGGCGAAAGACGTCGAACTGTTGAGATAGACCGTGACCTTGTTGGTACAATCGATGATGACGCTGGCCGTTTCGCAGACCTTGTCCTTGAATTGGGCCGCCGTCATCGTTGGAGTTCCATCGCTCGAAGAAACCTGTCCCGTGCGGACCAGCCTTGCCGCCTCCTGCACCGAGTTTTGCAGGACATATTCCGTGAACAGCATAAGTCCAGTTTCACAGGTTGAACCCAGAACGAAGAAGAAGGGGCCCGCCACCATGGCAAACTCGACCGCCGTGGCACCCCTGACCGATTTCCCGTAGCGCTTGGCCTTGCGCGCCAGTCTCCTGTTAAGCCATCCCCACATGATCAGCTCCCACGAAGATCACCGCCGGACGAACTGACGGTTATTCCCTTGTTTCGAAGGATGCTAACAAATCGAGATTTCGGCCATGTGAAAAACTTCAGTTGAATTTTACTGAATGGCCGCCCGGTGAATGGGAACCAATGAGTAGGGGCCCGTAAACGGACCCCTTTCGCAACCTTGGCAAATGCCAATCTCTGAAATGGCAGACCCTGCAAGGACCCTATTGTGGAGCGTTTTGTCCTTCCGGTGCCGGTGACTCGCCATCCTTGGCCCCAAGGGCGATGGAATTGCGTTTCTGCTGCTGCTTGGCGACACCATTGAAATACTCCGAATAGTCTCCGACACGCAGAGTGGCTTCACACTCGGGTGCGCAGACATAGGTTTGAGCTAGGCCGGCCTTGAAGACATAGACACCCGTATCGCCACCAGTCTGAACTGTGACCTCGTAGTCCGCCAGATGATTTCCTGCCTCGTCTAGGATCAGGATATTGGTGTTGCCGTAGCTCTTCGCGTGAAGGAAGACTTGGTCGCCCTGTATGGTGACGTCCGCGATGCTGGGGTTGCCGACAATCACCGTACCGGGTGGACGCGCGACAGACAGGACGCGCGAGTGGTCTGTGTATGCGATGATTGGCTCACCTGCCATGGACGTGCCGATGACCTGGAGCAGGGCATAGCTCGCAATCGCCACCGCGAATGTCTTCTTATGCATGATCATGATGATGAATTCTCCGCGGCTAGCCGTACGCCGATGGGACGGCGGTTAACTCTTGATTCCATTTAAGGCGGGAATGGTGAATCTTCCCTTAAATGACAGATGGCAATTGCTGGAACCTGGCAATGCTCTCAGGGCTGACGGCAAGGGGTTTCAAAGATTACATATGAATAGGATCTGGACGGAGTTGAACCAGCCTTCGGTTTCCGAGATGTGGAGAAATCTTGATCACGCAGCCCGAAGGATGAGTGCGTAGTATTTCGCAATTATTTGAAGAAAAAAACGATATGAATATGTGGAATGAGATAAAAAATGGAAATTGAAAACGAAAAATTTACCATCGAAGACTGTGTTATTGAAAATTCTATTGGATAATGTTGGAATTTGATAACCTAATGCAGGCTGATTTGGAGGAGAATAGGCCAGCTATACCCTCATTTACTTGGTATTAAAGGGTCGGGTCTAAGGTGACGACATGGTTCAGAACAGCGGCGCGCAACGCACCGTGCGAGTTGGACCAGGTGCTGTAAACATAGTGGAGTTTGAAATGACCAAGTTTGTGCGCTTTGTGAAAGACGAGTCTGGTGCGACCGCCATCGAGTACGGCCTGATCGCCGCCGCCATGGGCCTCGCCCTTGTGACCGCCATGCCGCTGCTGGCGACCGCCATCACTGGCAAGTTCTCGTATCTCGCCACGAAGATCTCGACCCCGTAATTCTGTCGGAATCGCCGCGCGACAGTGCGCGGTTCCGCAAAGTTCCGGAAACGGAAAATCCACCGGCTGTCTGGCCGGTGGATTTTTTTTGTCACTCCCTGCCGCGTACCTTTTCCAGACGGTTAACCCTGCCTTAACAGGCCCCATGTGAGGGTGCGGCTCCGCAAGAATCAGGCGCGAGTCCAAGCATCCATGACCCAATTCCTGTCGATCACCTTGTTTCCACTCCTCATGATCATTGCGGGAGCGGGTGATGCATTGTCCATGCGCATTCCAAACTGGCTGACCATTCTGATTGCGCTGCTCTTCTTTCCCATGGCCCTACTCACGTCAATGCCCTGGGAGGTTCTTGGGCTTCACCTGTTGGTCGGCATTGGCATGTTTGTAACAGGCTTTGTGCTCTTCGCACTGGGCCTCTTCGGCGGCGGCGATGCCAAGCTGCTGGCTGCCGCGGGTCTGTGGCTGGGCTGGCCCGATCTCATGCCGTTTCTGGTCATGACTGCCTTTGCCGGCGGGGCCCTCGCACTTTGCATCGCGGCTTGGTCGATGATCAGCCTTGCTTCGGAAGTGAAGGACGGCTCGCTGTTCCGGGCCTTTGGCTCCATCAAGCCGAATGTGCCCTACGGCTACGCCTTTGCGATAGGTGCCATACTCGCTTTCCCCCAGAGCTGGTGGATGCCGGTGACGGCCTGAGAAGACTGATGAACACGGTTAACGCAAATTTGACCATTCGCGCCGAAAGTGAGTCCTGCGGAACTGGTGTCTGCCTTGCAAATGAGGGTTTTGAACGATGAACAAGATGCGAATTGTCATTCTCGGACTGGCAATTGGTTCCGCAGCATTCGCCGGTATCCTCGCCAAGGGAATGGTGAACAAGAAGCCATCGAAAGAAGTTGTCGAAGTCAACAAGGTCCCGATGGCCAGCGTACTTATCGCCGCCAAGGATCTCGCCATGGGCGAGCGGCTCATCGAAAGCACGATCAGTTGGAGGGAATGGCCCAAGTCCAACGTTGACGAGACCATGATCACCAAGGACGAACTGCCCGACGCACTCGAAAAGTTCAAGACTGCGCGGGCCCGCCTGCCGATCTTCTCGGGTGAGCCCATCGTCGATCGCAAATTGGTCATGCCGGGTCAGTCGGGCTTTATGAGTTCCATTCTGCCGAAAGGCATGCGGGCCATCTCCGTTGCCATCTCGGAACGCTCAGCCGCTGCCGGCTTCATCCTGCCGAATGACCGTGTCGATGTGATTCTCACGCGCAAGGTTGAGGATCCAGGAAGTTCCCAGAAGGTTGTGAAAAGCGAGACCGTGCTGAGCAACGTGCGCGTCCTAGCCATCAACCAGACCTACCGCCAGGAGACCAACCAGGAAAAGGTCACGGTCACCGAAGGCAAGACCGCCACGCTCGAGCTTGATCCCGTCCAGACCGAAGTCATTACGATGGTCGAGTCGGCCGGTGAGCTGTCGCTTGCGCTGAGGTCCATCGCAGAGGGTGGCGACGCTGGCTTGCAAGACGCTGCTCCGGTGCTCTCGGAGAACTTCCAGAACAGAAAGCGTCCGAAGGGCGGAGATCGTCTGTTCGTCCGCTACGGCGTCGAAAAAATCATGTCCACTCGCTGAGGCCGCATCCATGTTGTTCTCGAAAATCAAGCAACTTCACAAGTCTCAGGGCTTCGGCGCCCGCACCATGATGGTGGCTGCGTTCTTTGCTGCCTGGACAGCTGGCAGCACGTTCCTTGCCTCGGAGTCCAAGGCTACTGATTTGGACTTCTCGCGTCTCGATGGCGAGCAGACGGACGACGGTCACTTCCTGCGCATCGGACTCCTGAAGAGCGCTGTCATCAAGCTGCCGGCCGCGGTCAAGGACGTGATCGTCGGCGACCCTTCGGTAGTCGACGTTGTGATCCGCAACAAGAACACCGCCTATCTGTTCGGGCGCTCTCCGGCCCAGACCAACATCTTCTTCTTCGATGCCAATGGTCAGCAGATCCTTCAGCTTGATATCGACGTGACGATGGATACCAAGGCTCTGCAGAAGCTGATCGAGCGCACTATTCCCGGTTCGCGCATCCGGGTCGATACCATCGGCGGCAACGTGGTGCTGAAAGGCACTGCGGCCAATGCTACGGAGGCTCAGCTCGCCCAGGATCTTGCGTCGCGTATCGCACCGGGTGATGGTCGCGTCGTGAACGCCATGAAGATCGCAGAGGGCGATCAGGTGATGTTGAAGGTCAAGGTGGTCGAGGTTCAGCGCGATGTGCTGAAGACTCTTGGCGTCGACTTGAGTGGAGCACTGTCGGTCGGAAATCTGGCAGCCAGCTTTGCGACTGGGAACCCCGTCGCGGGGGTCTCGGCCATCGGCAATGTCGGCTATAGTGGGAAGAATTTCTCGGTGGATGCGTCAATCCGCGCGATGGAACAGCAGGGCCTAGTTCGCACCTTGGCCGAGCCAACGCTGACGGCCGTTTCCGGCCAGCGCGCCCAGTTCTTGGCCGGCGGCCAATATCCTTATGTCAGCGGCCGCAGCTGCGACAACAATGGCACGAATTGCGTCAATACAGTCACCTACAAGGATTACGGCGTAAAACTCGGATTCACCCCCTCGGTCCTGAGCGAGGGCCGCATCAGCTTGCGGATTGCTACCGAAGTCAGCGAGCTGAATGATGCGACATCGGGGGCCCTCAATACTCGCGCAGCCGAGACTACCATCGAACTGCCGAGTGGCGGCGCGATGATGCTGGCCGGGCTGATCAAGGATACGACGCAGCAGACGATCACCGGAACACCCGGACTGAAGGATCTTCCGATCCTGGGTACGCTGTTCCGTAGCCGCAACTTTATTTCAGGCCAGACCGAACTGGCCGTGATCGTGACGCCTTATCTCGTAAACCCGGTGAGCGAACGGGAACTCGCCACCCCGGCCGACCGGCTCAATTCGCCGACCGACCGCCAGCAGATCCTCTTTGGCCGCCTCAACAAGGTCTATGGCACGGCTGGAAAACATCCGAACGGCGTCTATCACGGCAACGTCGGCTACATCATCGAATAGTGAGCGGAGACAAATATGCGTAACTCTTTTGATCGCGCCAAACGCACCCGTTGCGTGTCCATGGTGGCGGCATGCGCTGGCTTTCTGCTCGCCGGCTGCCAACTCGACGATGCGGTGCTCGACGACAACTACAAACCTGCGACCTACTCCGAGCGCTATCCGATCAAGGTCGAGAAGGTTCCGGTGAAGATGGGTGTTGCGGCGCCCGGAGGAAGTCTCAAGCCGGATCAGGTGAACGGCGTGATCGCCTTTGCCAACGCTGCCAATACCACCAGCCTCTCGGCGGTACATGTGAAATATCCTTCGGGAAGCAGCAAGAGTAGGGCGGCTGCCGAAGAGATCGTGGCAATATTATCCGATCAGGGCATCCCCGATGGCATGATCAGGGCCACTTCCTATCCGGGTGGCGCCTCGCAACCCATCCAGCTGTCCTACCTCCGCAAGGTCGCGGTCACAAAGGAATGCGGAGACTGGTCGCGCAATCTTGGCTCTGACTGGAGCAACCGGATGCCGCCGAACTTCGGTTGTTCCTATCAGCACAACATCGCAGCAATGGTGGCCAACCCCGAAGACTTCGAACGGCCACGCAGCATGTCGCCAGTGCTCGCCGACAACCGCAGCGAGGTCATGAGAGTCTATCTCGATAACTCCACGGCAGGTGACTATTTCACGCTCTCGGGAACGGGCAAGGGCGGCAAGTAACGAATTCGCGAATTTGGATGGGCAGGGCGCCAATCATGATGACTAATCCGACACAAGCAAACCATCAGTCCGCTGGCTACAACGAAGGGCTTGTTGCCTTCATCCCGCGTGTCAATATTCACATATTCTGTGACAATCAGCAGTCCGCCGAAGTGATGCAGGCTGCAGCGGCTGATCGCCGGATGGCTAGGGCCCATACCACGATACAGATGGGCGGCATCATGGCCGCGGTCCAGGTCTACCAGGCTCAGGCCACGCCGAATGTCCTGGTGGTGGAATCCCATGGCTCACGCGATGTCATCCTCTCGGAGCTGGCTCAGCTTGCCGAGGTCTGCCAGCCGGAGACCAAGGTCATTGTCGTCGGCCATCTCAACGACGTGATCCTATACCGGGAACTGATCCGTCAGGGAATCAGCGAATACCTCGTAGCGCCGCTTCACCAGGTCCAGATCATCGAGACCATTTCGAATCTCTATCAGGACCCGAAGGCCGGCCCCCTGGGACGGGTCATAGCCTTTGTCGGAGCAAAGGGTGGCGTTGGCTCCAGCACCATCGCCCACAACTTCGCCTGGATGATGTCCAAGCGCCACGCGACCGAGACCGTCATAACCGACCTGGATCTTGCCTTCGGCACTTCCAGCTTGAACTTCAACCAGGATGTATCGAACGGCATAATTGATGCCCTCGGGCAACCCGATCGCATCGATTCGACTCTTCTGGAGCGTTTGTTGACGAAACTTGGCGACAAGCTCAGTCTTTTGAGCGGGCCGGGTGGAGTCGACCGGGAGTTCAGCATCGAGGCCCATTCGGTCGAAACCATTCTTAATGCAATGCGCTCGAGCGTCCCCTGCATTGTCGTGGACGTGCCCAACATGTGGGCGCCATGGATCAAATATACGCTGATCCACGCCGACCAGGTAGTGATCACGGCGACTCCCGAACTGGCGAGCCTCCGCAATACCAAGAATCTCATCGACATGCTCAAGCAGGCGAGGCCCAATGATCCCCCGCCCAAGCTGGTTCTCAACCAGGTCGGCATTCCGAAGCGGCCCGAGATTCCGGCGGCCGAATTCGGGAAGGCAGTCGGCGTCGATGTGAATTGCGTCATCCCCTATGACGCCCAGACCTTTGGCACTGCGCAGAGCAACGGCCAGATGATCTTTGAGGTCTCTGCAAAATCCAAGGCCGCCGAGGCGGTAACTGCCCTCGTGCAGTCGATGGCGGGTACCGACAAGCCGGCCAAGGCCAAGAAATTGGCGTTGCCGTCTATATTTGAGAAATTGCCCATGCTGAGGAAGAAGTGATGTTCGGAAAGCGTACCGACGACGGCCGCCCCAACACTGGTGCGTTACCCCCTGGTGGCCAACCGAATGCTGTGCCTGCAGCATTAGCGGCTCCCGCTGCCAGCATTCCAGATCTTCCCATGCCTGGCGCAGGCTTCGGCGGCCAGCCGGGCCGAGCTGCGGCCCCGGCAGCGGCATCTCCTGCGCCCAAGCCTGAGCCGAAGAAGCCTGAGCCCATGGTCTCGACCCGCCGGTCGGACAATTACTATGATATCAAGAGCACGATCTTCAACGCGCTGATCGACGCGATCGACCTGACCCAGCTGGGCCAGCTCGACCGTGACGCGGCCCGCGACGAGATCCGCGACATCGTCAACGAAATCATCACACTGAAAGACGTGGTGATGTCGATTGCCGAACAGGAGGAACTGCTCGAGGACATTTGCAATGACGTCCTTGGCTATGGCCCGCTCGAACCCCTGCTGGCGCGCGATGACATCGCTGATATCATGGTCAACGGCGCCAATACGACTTTTATAGAAGTCGGTGGCAAGATGCAGAAGACCGGCGTCCGCTTCCGCGATAACGCCCAGCTTCTGAATATTTGCCAGCGGATCGTCAGCCAGATTGGTCGCCGCGTCGACGAAGCCAGTCCGATCTGCGACGCACGTCTCATGGATGGTTCGCGCGTCAACGTGATCGTTCCGCCCTTGGCTATCGACGGGCCGACGCTCACAATTCGTAAGTTCAAGAAGGACCGCCTCAAGCTCCCCGATCTGGTGAAGTTCGGATCGATCACCCCGGAAGGAGCGACGATCCTTGAGATCATTGGCCGCGTTCGCTGCAACGTCCTCATCTCCGGCGGTACCGGCTCCGGCAAGACCACCTTGCTGAACTGTCTCACCGGCTACATCGATCACGATGAGCGTGTGATCACTTGCGAAGACGCCGCCGAGCTGCAGCTGCAGCAGCCCCACGTGGTTCGGCTCGAAACTCGCCCGCCAAATCTCGAAGGAGAAGGCGAGATCACAATGCGTGATCTGGTCAAGAACTGTCTTCGTATGCGTCCCGAGAGAATTATCGTCGGCGAGGTCCGCGGACCTGAGGCATTCGACCTGCTGCAGGCGATGAACACTGGCCACGACGGTTCCATGGGCACGTTGCACGCCAACTCGCCTCGCGAAGGAATATCACGTCTCGAATCGATGATTACCATGGGAGGCTTCTCCCTTCCCTCCAAGACCATCAAAGAGATGATCTGCGGTTCGATTGACGTGATCGTCCAGGCTTCCCGCCTGCGTGACGGCTCGCGACGCATCACCCACATCACCGAAGTGGTTGGCATGGAAGGCGACGTGATCATCACTCAGGACCTCTTTGTATATGAAATCGTTGGCGAGGACGCCAATGGCAAGATCATCGGTCGGCACCGTTCGACCGGCATCGCTCGCCCGCACTTCTGGGATCGTGCCCGTTACTACAACGAAGAGCGCCGGCTTGCCGATGCGCTTGAACGAGCCGAAGCCCGCAACGAGACCGACTGATTGCCAGCACGGAGGCCAGAAACACGATGAACTTCGGCGAAGATCTGACTCAGCTTGCCTTCATCGGCATGGTGGTGGTCGCCGTGGGTGGTGTGGCGCTCGCCTTGCTGTTTCCGCTTCTGAGCGGCGGTGACGCGAGCAAACGCGTCAAGGCCATCGCGGAGAACAAGAAGGGCAACAATTCTGCCAAGAGCGGTGCTCTGGCAAAGATGATGGATTCCCAGAAGGACAATCGCCGCAAGCAGGTCCAGGATAGTCTCAAGCAGATCGAGGAACGGGCCAAGCAGCGCAAGAAGCGGATGACGCTCCGTATGCTGATCATACAGTCCGGGCTGGAAATAACCGTGCAAGCCTTCTGGATATTCTCGGTCGTCTTCGGTCTGATTGTCGCCGGCGCGGCTTTTGTCGTCGGCATGCCCTGGTATGTTGCCTTGCTGGCTGCGGTAGCCGGCACTTTCGGTCTGCCGCGTTGGTTTCTCGGCTTTGTGCGCCGACGCCGTCAGAACGTGTTCCTCAATGACTTTGCCGATGCAATAGACGTCATGGTCCGTGGCCTGAAGGCAGGTCTCCCAGTATCCGATGCAATGAAGGTCATCGCGGCGGAGTCGGGTCCTCCCGTGGGCCCGGAGTTTTCCGAGGTCGTCGAGGGTCAGCGCATTGGCATCACCATCGATCAGGGCATTGAGCGCATGTACGAACGCATGCCGATGTCGGAAGTAAACTTCCTTGGTATCGTTATGTCGATCCAGTCCAAGACCGGCGGCAACCTGTCAGAAGCTCTAAACAATCTCTCGAAAGTGCTGCGCGACCGCAAGAAGATGAAGGCGAAGATCCGCGCCGTGAGTCAGGAAGCCAAGTCCTCTGCCGCGATTATCGGAGCCCTGCCGTTCGTCATCATGGGCGCCTTGACCGTGCTCAATCCCGAGTATCTGAATCCATTGTTCGATACCAATACGGGCAATATCATGCTCGCTGGTTGCGGCATCTGGATGCTGACCGGCGTTCTCGTCATGCGCAAAATGATCAATTTCGAAGTCTGAAGGCGGGCATCATCCCATGTTCGAACTCATTAGCAGCCTGCTTCAAGTCGAATCCATGATCACCATCCTGGTTGGCATGGCGGCATTCGCCACTGTCCTCACAGTGACGGCACCGTTCATGCAGACCGACAAGCTCAAGACCCGCATGAAGTCTGTGGGCCAGGAGCGCGACCGCTTGCGTGCTGCCCAGCGTGCCCAACTGGTGGGCAACGAGAGCGGCGGCCGGTTGCGCGAGAAGGTCAACAGCAGCCTCGCCTCGCAGTTGGTCGAAGCCCTGAATCTGCGCAAGATATTCGAAGCTGAGGCTTCCCGTGATCTTCTACGTCAGGCCGGCCTGCGCAGTGAGCGACACCTGGTGACCTATCTTGCTGCGCGCTTCGCCGTACCGATGGTGATCGGTGTTCTTGTTTTCGTCTATTCATCGACGCTATATGCCGACAAGGTTGCGCCGCCGATGCGCTTTGCTGCCTCTGGTATTGGCATGGTCTTCGGCTACTACCTGCCGGCCATCTTTCTGAAGAACCTGGTGAGCCGCCGTCAGGAATCGATCAAGAAGGCATGGTCCGACGCCCTCGACCTGCTGCTGATCTGCGTGGAATCCGGCATGTCGATCGAAATGGCCTTTCAGCGCGTGGCCCGCGAAATCGGCACGGCCTCAGTGCCCTTGGCCGAGGAACTCACCCTGACCATTGCCGAGCTTTCCTATCTGCAGGACCGCCGCAAAGCCTACGAGAATCTTGGCAAGCGCACAGGCCTGATGACGGTGAAGTCGGTAGTGACAAGCTTGATCCAGTCGGAGCGATACGGTACTCCGCTGGGTACGGCGCTTCGCGTGCTTGCCCAGGAAAACCGGGATATGCGGATGTCGGAGGCCGAGAAGAAAGCCGCGGCACTCCCGCCGAAGCTGACCGTTCCGATGATTCTCTTCTTCCTGCCCGTGATCTTCGTCATCATTCTCGGGCCGTCGATCATCATGGTCATGAAGCTCGAGTGACCGCCTGAGTGAGGCCTTGAATGAATGCAATAGGCGCTGGCCGCGGCCAGCGCCTTTGATGTCTCTGGAGCAGCGAGCAAACTGCCACAATCACTTGGTTGCTAATAGTCAACCGCCGCCCTGGATCTGCCGTAACCTGCAGGACGCCAGCGGCTTCGCTGGCTGCCCGTTACACAAGGACCGGGCGGTCTTAGATAGGGTAGTCCCGCGACGGGTCGATACCGCAGGATTCTATGAATTTGCGGACGTGGCTGACCTCGTCCTTCGATAGCCCATGATCCGACCCGTGCAGACTGGCGCTCTGGCCGTTCAGCGTGACGCTGAGCCGACCATGCCCAGTATGACCAAGATCGGCGCCGAGCTCGCGGAACACGGTCTCGACATCATGTAAATGGATGTTGCTGGGCAGGGGGTGGCTGAACAAGCTGTGCAAAATCTTCCGGTGGCGATGGTTCATGAAGGATCTCCGTCAGTGACGAAATCCTTGTAGAGCCTTCACCACGCCGAAAACTTGACCGGGATCAAATTGCAGGTTTTGCCGAAAGGCGGATTAGCTCTCGTTGGTGTCGGAAAGCTGCTGCCAGGTATTGGGCTGTGATAGCATTTTCTTGAGATAGGCCATGTTGGCCTCTACTTCGTCGGGCGGCAGGTCCTTGCTGGCAATGCTGCTGGCCTCTTCGAAACGCCCCTGGAGGCCGACGACCAGCGCCAGATTTTGCCGAACACGCGGCTCCTTGCGCGACTGTGGGAGGGAATTGGCCTGCGTCAGAACCTTTTCGGCCTCTTTCAGATTGCCTTGCAACGCATGTGACATGGCCAAATTGTTCATCACGTTCGGGTTGTTCGGTGAGATCGTCAAGGCCTTCTGGTAGGCCGCCCTGGCCTGCTCATAGAGGCCCTGCTGATCGTAGGCCGAACCCAACGCCGACTGAATGCGCCAGTCGTCCGTCTTGGCACTGGCGGCCCGTTCAAGTAGCGGCATGGCTTCACTCGAACGCCCTGCGCCCAGCAGCTTTTTTCCATAGATACCGGAAAGCTGGGCATTGTCTGGATGAGCTTGCGAAAGGCGCGCCAACACATCCAGTTGCTGCTCGGTCTGACCGATCGACTCGAGGCCATTGGCATAGGCGAGGCCCTTGTTGATATCACCAGGATCGGCCTGCCACCGGCGGCCCATGTCCGCCGTCGCCTTATAGGAAGCTGGCGTGGTAGAACCCGTGCTCATCGGGTCCAGGCCGTCGAGACTTGCCGACTTCTGCTGGCAACCGGCGACAGCGACTGCAGCTGCCATCAGGGCGGCTGCAGTCGAAAGCTTGAGCCGATGCCGGAACTGGACGGCGACCATGGACAATACTCCGAAAGCAAATCGTTTTCGCGATCATGGCCGTGGAGTGGTCAACAAACGATTAACCATAGTCGTTAACCGGAGCGAAACGGGAACCACCACGATGCTCCCACATGAAGGAAACCTCGTCGCGTCGACGTGGTCTCTTGCCAGTCCCCGTTCCTGTAGAAACCGACGATCATCCCGGGTTGATGACCTAAGAGTGCACGATGGATCGTTCCGGAGCGGACGCGTTCCGCCTCCGCCCTGATATAACAATTTATGATCGCATGATTGATTCGGCCCGAAGAGCCAATGCCAACCAAGAGAGTGCTATATGATTGATCCCGAAAAGATTGTTCTTGCTGCAAGCCCAAAACAGAAACCCGTTCCGATCACGGTTGTGAACCCTGCCGAGTGGGAAAAACTCAGCCTCAAGTTTGGCCCTCATGAGCGAAACTGGGCCGCGGCCCACGGCTTTGCGGCTGGTGCCGGCAAATTTCTCGTCCTTCCCGGGGCGGACGGAAAGATTGCCGGCATCCTAGCCGGTGGAGGCGACAAGGTTGAGGCCAATCCCTTTTCGCTGGGAAGGCTGGCCCGGCTTCTTCCAGCGGGAACCTATGCTCTTGATGGCGCCGTGGGCAATCCGCGGCTGGCAGCGCTTGGGTGGTGTCTTGAATCCTATGCCTTTGAGACCTATCGCAAGGCTGGCCTCCCTGCAGCGTGCCTCGTTTGTCCGGAGGGCGTCGATCGGACGGGCCTGATCCGCCATGCCAGGGCGACATTTCTGGCCCGTGATCTAATCAACACGCCGTCTTCCGACATGGGCCCCGACGAACTGGAGAAGGCTGCCAGAGCCGTGGCGACACGCTTCGGCGCGAAGCTTCTCGTCACCAAGGGAAAGCCGCTCGAGCGTGGATTTCCGATGATCCATCATGTCGGCAAGGCCAGTCCGCGGGCGCCGCGGCTGATCGAGTTCACTTGGGGCAAGGCCCGTGCACCGAAAGTGACGCTGGTCGGTAAAGGTGTGTGTTTCGATACCGGCGGCCTCGACATCAAGCCGGCGTCCGGCATGCTGCTGATGAAGAAGGACATGGGCGGCGCAGCAAATGTTCTGGCTTTGAGCCAGATGATCATGGATGCGAACCTTCCAGTGAGGCTGAGGGTGCTCATTCCGGCGGTCGAGAACGCCATTGCAGGCAATGCCTTCCGGCCCGGTGACGTGCTGCGAAGCAGAAAAGGGCTGGCTGTCGAGATCGGCAATACCGATGCCGAGGGCAGATTGGTGCTGGGCGATGCCTTGGCCCTTGCCGATGAGGAGGCCCCCGATCTCATCGTGGACATGGCGACCCTGACCGGTGCTGCCCGGATTGCGCTGGGTCCCGATCTTCCGCCCTTCTACACCGAAGACTCCGCGCTGGCCATGGCTTTGGCAGCCGCCGCCGAAGTCGAGAATGACCCGCTTTGGCGACTACCGCTTTGGCGCCCCTATGACCGGCTTTACGAGTCGGGCATCGCAGATTTCAACAACAGCGGCGACAGCGGATTCGCCGGTTCAATTGTTGCCGCCCTCTTCCTGAGGCGCTTTGTGGAGCGGGCAAGATCCTATGTTCACTTGGATATCTTCGGCTGGACACCGGCTGCGCGGCCTGGCTGTCCCAGAGGCGGTGAAGCCCAGGGCATCCGGGCCTTGTTTTCGCTAATCGAGCAGCGTTACTCGTAGGCCCTTGCGCGCCGGGAATGAGCGGTTCAGAATGATACGTTGCCGTAACGAAAATGTCTGTTGCGGAGGCGAATCCGATGACCGTGGACCTTTCAACCGCACAAGCCCTCAAACTCTGGCACGATGTCGCGCTGGCGATGGTCAGGGACGACGAACCCGATCTGTCGGTCCGTCAGATGTCGATTCTCTTGACCATCTATCTGGAGGCACCACCCCACACTGTGCGGGATCTGGCTGGAAAGCTGGGTGTGTCCAAGCCGGTGATCACCCGTGCCCTGGATACCATGGGTAAGCTCGAGCTCGTCACCCGCCGGCGGGACGAAAAGGATCGGCGTAATGTCCTGGTGCAGCGGACCGTCAAGGGAGCGCTCTATCTCGAGCGGCTTGCCGATACAATTGGCAACCTGGCCCGCAAGGTCTAATCCCCTGTCATGACCAAGCTTGATTCCCGCCTTCATGCCTGCCGACCGGACCTGGCCGACGTCCGCCTGCGCGGTCGTGTCGAGGCCCGACAGTTCACCGAAGGCCGCCCGATGCGTGTCGTCGACCCCATTCTCAGCGTAAGACGAGAGCCACGCCCTGATGCCATGCAAGTCACCCAGGCCCTGATGGGTGAGGGAGTGCAGGTTTTCGACGAGCAGGAGGGTTGGGCCTGGATTCAGCTCGAAGCGGACGGATATGTTGGCTATGTCGCTGCCAGCGGTCTCCGGGCCGATGGGACAACGATCACGCACAAGGTGTCGGTTCCCCTCACGTTTCTCTATCCAGCGCCCAATCTCAAGAGCCAGCCCGCGACCCACCTGACCATGAACGCAAAGCTCGCGGTGGATGGCTTGGAGGGCGGATTCGCCAGGCTCCATGGTGGGGGATATGTATTTCCCCGCCATCTGGCGCCCTGCGGTGAGGTGTCAGCCGACTTTGTTGCCGTGGCCGAACTGTTTCTCCATGCTCCCTACTACTGGGGTGGGAAGTCGGTGCAGGGGCTGGACTGCTCGGGACTGGTGCAATTGGCGCTGGAGGCCTGTGGTCGCCAATGTCCGCGGGACAGCGACATGCAGGAATCACATCTTGGACTGGCATTGCCGCGGGGCGGGCGGGACGGCCTTCTGCGCGGTGATCTCGTGTTCTGGAACGGCCATGTTGGTATCATGGCCGACAGCCAAACCCTGCTCCATGCCAATGGTAATCACATGATGGTGGTCGCTGAACCGCTGGATGAGGCCGTAAGCCGCATTGCGGCGAATTATGGCGAGATCACTTCGATTCGTAGGGTTCAATAACCTCGGTCCCGATCGACCAGGTTGTCCAGCGGTAGTCCCGACCTGTGGCGTTCGACCTGCCGCGAGACATAGGCGCAAATCACTTCCGGATCCGAATCAGCCGCACAATGCGGCGTAAGTGTCACTCGCGGGTGGGACCAGAGTGGACTGTCCAAAGGCAGCGGCTCGGTCGAGAACACGTCGAGTGTCGCGGCATAGAGTTCGTCATTGTCGAGTGAGGCCAGAATATCGTCCTCGACTTGCTGGCGGCCGCGGCCGGCATTGATGATGATGGGTGCTCCAAAGGGCCCCTTGCGCGACAGCTTGCGGATGGTTTCGCGGTTGATGATGCCGTCGGTTTCCGGTGTCGCAGGAAGTAAGGAGACGAGCACATCGGTGCGACGGAGAAATGAATCGAACTCTGCGTCGCCAGCATAGCAATGCACGCCGTCGATGTGTTTGCGCGTCCGGCTCCATCCGGCAACCTTGAAGCCGAGATCGCGAAGCCTTTCTGCCGAATCCCGGCCCATCACCCCGAGGCCCATGATGCCGACCGCGAGATCATTGGCCGCATGGGTAACGAAAGAATCCCACAATTTGTTCTTCTGGTTGCAATCGAGTCGCCGCTGCTGCCGGTGATGCATGAGAACATGCAACACCACATATTCGGTCATCCGGCCGGTCAGGTCCGGATCATTGACCCTCACGATCGGCACGTTCCCGGGAAGAGTGGGGTCCGTGAGAATGGCATCAACGCCCGCACCCAGGGAGAAGATGACCTGCAGATTGGGCAGACTCCTGAGGATGTTTGCTGGCGGAAGCCAAGCGGCCGCATATTTGATCTGCGACAAGTCGCCCATCTCCGGCCAGACCCGGATGTCGAGTGCTGGAGCGACCTTGCGCATGGCCTTGGTCCAGACGCCCGTAGGCCAGGTCGGCAGAATGAACAGAAACGCCATGATTATTGCTTCACCACATCTTCAGGTGCGGCCTGGAGGTTCAGCGCCGCCGCGATCAGAGCCTTGGTATACGCGCTTTGCGGATTGCTGAAAACATCAGCGGTTGGACCGCCTTCCACCATCGTGCCATTGCGCATCACAATCACCTCGTTGGCGAGGGCGCGCACCACTTTGAGGTCGTGACTGATGAACAGATAGGCGAGATCATGCCGCTTCTGGATGTTGCGCAGCAGATCGACGATCTGCGCCTGAACTGACATGTCCAGCGCGGACGTCGGTTCGTCCAGCATGATGAAACGCGGCTCGAGGGCAAGCGCGCGGGCAATTGCAATCCGCTGACGCTGGCCTCCCGAAAACTCGTGCGGATAGCGATCCATACTGCCGGGGTCGAGGCCAACCTCGGTCAGGGCCCTAGCGACAATGCTGCGGCGCTCATCGTAGCCGAGGGCCTTGCCCTGGACCAGAAGTCCTTCCTCGACGATCTGCTGGATCGACAGCCGGGGACTGAGTGAACCGAAAGGATCTTGAAACACGACCTGCATGTCCTTCCGGAGTGGCCGCATCATCCTGGTGTTGTAACGGTCGATCTGTTGGCCCAGGTAGACGATCGGTCCGTTGGAGGGAATGAGGCGCAGCAAGGCGAGACCCAGTGTCGTCTTTCCCGACCCGGACTCGCCGACGACGCCCAGCGTCTGTCCGGCGCGTACAGTCGCATCGATTCCATCGACGGCCTTGATGTGTCCGATCGTCTTGCGGAAAAACCCGCGGCGGATCGGAAACCAGACCTTGAGCCCCTTGGTCTCGAGAACCACCGGCGCATTGGGGTCATGCGGCGGCGGCGCCCCCTTCGGTTCGGCCGACAGGAGCATTCGGGTGTACGCATGTTGCGGATTGTCAAAGATCGCCAGGGCCTCGCCCTGTTCGACAATCTTGCCTTTCTGCATGACCGCAACCTTGTCCGCCATGTGCCGAACGATACCGAGATCATGGGTGATAAGCAGCATGGCCATGCCGAACTCGCGCTGCAGTTCCTTGAGCAGCTTCAGGATTTGCGCCTGCACGGTCACATCGAGCGCGGTCGTCGGCTCGTCGGCAATCAGAAGATCCGGATTGTTGGCCAAAGCCATGGCAATCATGACCCGCTGGCGCTGTCCGCCCGATAATTGGTGCGGGTAATCCTGGAGCCGCGTTTCCGGATTGCGGATGCCGACCTTGCAGAGTAGGTCGATGATTCGGATCCGAGCCGGTTCCCCCGTTACGCCCTGGTGGACTTCCAGAATTTCGCCGATCTGACGCTCCACCGTGTGCAGCGGGTTGAGCGAGGTCATCGGTTC
>JAGRLX010000267.1 GCA_020441605.1 Alphaproteobacteria bacterium | reverse complement strand
CACGCCTTCACCATGGTGACCAAGGAAGAAGGCAAGTACTGGAAGGCGATCGAGAGCCTGATCAAAAAGGACGTGCCGTTCTTCGATCTGGGCGAGGTGCCGCAGGATTCCGTGTCGAAAGACCGGCCGGAGCGCGCGCGCAGCGAGCAGCGGACGCGCCGCGAGTCCAGTTCGGACCGCAAGCCCCGCGCCAGAACGCCGGAACCGGTCGCGGCGGAAGTGGCACAGCCGGTCAAGGCCGAAGCGCCGAGGCCAGTGCAGAAACCGGCCGGCCGCACCGCCGATGCCCCGGCGCCGCGGACCGAGCGCGCTGCCCGTCCGCCGCGCCATGATCGTCATCCCTCACGTGACGTGGGTGATGCCCCCGATGCACGCGGCTTCCACGAAGGCAACATGCCGGCGTTTCTGATGCGGAGCGTGCGGGCCGGATGAGGCTCTCCAGCCGGGCCCGGCACCTGTACGATCAGTTCGACATCAGGATCGAGGTCTTGGCGGCCTCGAGAAATTCGCGGGCGACCGAGCCCAGCACCCAGTCCTTGAGAGCACTTTGGCCATAGCCGCCCATTACCGCCATATCTGCGTTGCGGTGATCGAGTTCGGCTTCGATGGCACCCGCGACGCTGGTATCGGCGCTGGTGACTCGGGCGAGCGTCGCGGTCACACCATATTTCACCAGGTGGGACACCAGTTCGTCGCCGGGCCGCCAGTCTTCGCCCGCCTGGCGCAGTTCGGGATCGACCAGCAGCACTGTCACTTCAGTCGCACGCTGCAGGAAGGGCATGGCAGCGCGCACCGCACGGGCGGCCTCAGGACTGCTGTTCCAGGCAATGACAATGCGCTGGGGCAGGCTGTCGAAGGTGTCGCCGCGCGGCAACACCAGTGTGCCGCAGCCGCCACGCCGTAGCACTTCTTCGAAGACCATGCGCTCGAGGGCGCCAGCATCGTCTTTCAGCGGGTTGAAGCAGACAAAGAGGTCGGAGGCTTGGGCCATGTTGACGGCGAAGTCAGCGATGCGGGCAAAGGGGCCCACCACGGTGCGGAGCGTGAAGGGTTGGTTCACATCGTCCAGTACCCTGTGGATCTCGGTCTTCGATTCCGCGATGCTTTCTTTGGCCTCGGCCTGGCTTCCAGCGGTGGCGGCGGAATCAACCACGATGCCGCCGCCCGCGGCGAAGCCGGCGATGGGCAACGGCACCGGCAGGATCGGTCCGCCGGCGGCCACGGTGAGATCGGCTTCAAAGGCCTTGGCAACCTGGCTTGCGGTCTTGAGGATGGCGGTGTCGAGGCGGTCTGATTCAACCGCCACGCAGATGTCCTTGTACATGCCCAATGCCTCCATGCAGGCTGTTTCAGAAACTGGCGCCATTTTACGGCCATTTGGCCAGAACGCAAACAGCACCGGTCCCATCCGTATACGGAGCACTTCCCGGGGTTGAACATCGGCTTCGGTCTGCTAATTTGGGGATCATCGCGCGTCCAGCTCCCCCGCATCTGCAGGAGCCCTGCTTTGCGTCAGGCATCAGCGCACCCAGCCCATCAGATCATGAGGACCAACAACCATGAACAATGCCATTTCACTCCATTCCCGCCTGAAGGAAGCCCGCGAGTTCCGTGGCTGGACACTTCAGCACACGGCCAACATGATGGGCGTGACCCAGGATACGTTGCGGGGATGGGAGTCGGGAAAGACCGTGCCACGGGTCAACCGGCTGCTGATGGTGGCAGGCGTTCTCGGCGTGCCGCTGAAATGGCTGCTGACTGGCGCCGAGGATCTCGATCCGGGTCTCGATTCGCGCACGCGGCTCGACATCATCGCGGCCAAGCTCGACGAGGCGGTCAAGATGACGTCAGCACTTCAGACCAGGCTCAACGAGGTGAGCGCCGAAGTGGCTATCGCACGGCGCATCAATGCCCACCTCGATCAATTGGCAGAAGTGTGATTTTGCTGGACAAGGCCCCTTCGCGATGCTCCGTTTTGTCGCTGTGAGGTTCGGAACATGAAATGGTGGCTGTCGGTCTTCTTCTTTATCAATGATGCCTGGGTACCGGGCAGCAGCATTGACGGCTGGGATCCACGGCCGTTCGACAGCGAGGCCATCTGTCTCGAACGCAAGGCGCGCGCCGAGCAGGAATGCCGCAATTATCCCCTCGACTACGATACAGCCTGGGTATGCAGCGCGGGCGAACCGGCGTCCGCACCGCCCGTCGCCATTCCGGAAAGCGAGTGCTAGAGCGGCGGGCGAGCAAGCAACTCCACTAGCCCGCGGAACGTCGCGCTAGACGGCAAGCTCCAGTCTGCGGTCCCGGGCCCGCAACATATACCACACGATCACGACGCCGATGGCCTTGCTCGCCACTTCGGTGGTGAAGGCGGCCTGCGTGAGATAGCCGGCCAGATGCTGGAACACCACCGTATCCAATGGAACGGCCACGATGCTGGAGACGAGAATTCGCTCGTAAAGCGGCCGCTTGGTGAAGGAATAGACTCCCCAGTCCGCCATCTCCGACAATAGGAAAGCCGTCACGCTGGCGAGGGCGATCGCCGGATCGACCATCAAATAAGTGAATGCACCGGCGATGGCGGTAAAGCCAAGCACGTAATGACCCACTTCGCGCTGGGCGTAGTCGCGCAGGACGAAGACGAAGCCGACAACGACGTTTGCCAGATAGAGGTCACCGAACGGCGTTGTCCACGGCGCGAGCGCCGTGAACAGCCAGTTCACCAGAACAATGGACGCAACATAGACGGCGACCCACATGAGTGTGTTTAACCTACGATTTCTTCGGGTTTGAACACCAGGGCGATCTCGGCCTTGGCGTTCTCGGGACTGTCGGAGCCGTGAACCGAGTTGGCCTCGATCGATTCCGCAAATTCCTTCCGGATCGTACCGGCTGCGGCATTGGCCGGGTTGGTGGCCCCCATGATCTCGCGATACTTCGCGACCGCATTCTCGCCCTCAAGCACCTGGACCACGATGGGGCCGGACATCATGAAGCTCACCAGGTCGTTGAAGAAGGGGCGTTCCTTGTGAACGGCGTAGAAGGCCTCGGCATCGGCCTTGTTCCACTTGACGCGCTTCTGACCGATGATGCGCAGGCCGGCGCCTTCGATCTTTGCATTGATGGCGCCAGTCAGATTGCGGCGGGTGGCGTCGGGCTTGATGATGGAAAAGGTGCGTTCGATAGCCATGTTGTTCCTCTGGTCAGTCATAAATACAGATGGGCCGCCCTATAGCGGCGGCCCATCGCAGTTGCAAGAGTTGGTCAGTTCATTGATCGAGCTCGCCCACGAGAGGCGTAATTCTGGCGATTGAAACGCGGCGATTCTCGGCTTCGGCCTCTTCCGTGGGGATCTTGAGGAAGCGCTCGCCAAGACCGACGGTCTTCAGGTTCTCGGGCGGGATCACGAAATAGCTCACAAGGGCCTTTTTCACGGCCAGAGCACGTTCGCGCGACAGCGACAGATTGGCCGCATCGGAGCCCACGGCATCGGTGTGTCCCTCAATCATGAAGACTTCGCCAGGGTGGGCCGCAAGTATGCGCTCGATGATTTCCGCGATCCGGTCGAGATTCTCGATCTCCTCCTCACGAAGGAAACCTTCTCCGAAGCCGAACTTCACTGTGTCGATTTCGATGCGCGCGACGGCATCACGCAACTCCGGAGTCTCGCTGACCTCATCGGCCGTGTAGCGCCGGTTGATTTCCCGACGTGGTGGCGCCGCGAGGATTTCCTCAAGATCATCTTCATTGGCCTCGGCCGCGAAGACGTAGGGTGGCGGCCGCCGGTCCGGACGGAAGCGCATTCCCAGGTCGAAGTTGAACTTGCCGCTGTTCACGCCGATCCTCAGGTCTTCGCGGCGGCGGTTGCGCTGCTCAAGCAGGCGCTGATTGAGATCGCGACGATCGAGTTCGACCATATCACGCCAATAACGCCGCTCCTGCTCATCATAGCGAGCATCGCGCTGGGCTTCCCGCAGGATGCGGATGCGACGACGCAATTCATCGTCCCTCAAGTCGCGCGACGGGCGCCTGTCCTTGAGGATAATGTTGATGTTCTGACTGTTTACGGTCTGGGTATTGTTGTTATTGCCGCCTGGCTGTTCGCCGTTTGCCGTCTGACCCATGCGGGAGCGGACGATTGAGCGCTCCTCTGCCAATGTTTGCCGGAGTGCCTTCCGGGTTTGCGGGGACAGCTTGCCGAAGGCGAGCAGATCGCGCATTTCCTGAAGGCGTTTGCGGATCTCGGCATTGGACTTGTTGCGGGCACTGGCGCTGCTGGCAATGAGAGCTCTGGCTGCACCTTCGGGATCGCCGTTGCCAACTTGCTCAGGCTGTCCTTGCACGGGCTGCCCCTGCTTGGCAGGCGGATTTTGCGTCGTCTGTTCTTCTGGAGGGCTCGTCGTCTCCGATCCCGGCGCCTGCTGGCCACCGTTGCGGACATCCAGCTCGGCGCGTGCTGCACGGACTACGTCTTGGAGCTGCTTGCGGGTTTGCTTGTTGATTCCGCCACCCTGGGCAAGCTGCCGCGCTGTCCGCATGCGCTTGCGCAATTCCTGTACGCTGAGTTCGGACAGTGGACGCTTGTCCTGAAGAAACACCGCCACATCGTCAGGGACTGCGTTCGTAGCAGATGGAACGGTCTTCTGGGCTTTTGTCTGGGTTTCGGGCTGCGCCTCCGGGGCCATGGTCTCGGCGGGAGGAGATTGGGGCGTGGATGCCTGAGACGCGCCACTAGTTGATTCGCGGCGGGCAATCTCATCTTCCAAGCGGGCTATTTCCTGGGCGAGACCGTCCCGAAGCTCGGCCGACAGTCCCTTTGTCTTTGAAAGGTTGCGGGCACGCTTCAGGCGCTGCGCGAGACGGGCGTCAGGCATCTTGGCGACCGGTCGCGAATTGCTTAGGAACTGCTGGATAATCGCAATCCTGTCTGTACCTTGCGTGGTCTCCTCGGCCTGTGCGACCACAAACCGCCCGTCCTGACCGCCAGTCTGAGCCTGCGTCGGTGAAACTGCCGCAAACAGGGCGAGTGAAATGTAGCTGGCTGTCAACAATCTCATGTTCATGATTTGCTCCGTCTCGTCCTGTTCCCACCAAGATAACGATTGGCCTGTCTGTTGAGATCAGGCTTATGGTTGAGCTAAGTGGCAGAAATATGTGCCCATATTGCCACAACTGCCACAAGCCTGAACAATTGCTGACGGACCTCCGGCTGAAAGCATGCGCTGACATCAAAACCCTATGGAACCGGATGCAATGCGACCGTGGCCTACCAGACCCCTTTGGTAACCGCCGTCCAGAGATATCCCCACAAAGTGGGATGAAAGTGCTGCTGCGATGGCAAATCGCTCTTGTAGGGTTTGAGCCGCCCGGCGAGAGCATCCTCGATCGCCCGGGTGACCAGCCTGCGTGAGACGCCGGCTTGGATATAATAATAGGTCGAGAAGCTGTCGGCGGCCGTCGCTGCGAACCGATCCTGATAGAGAATGTCTCCGGTATCCACGCCCTCGTCCACGAGATGGACCGTCACACCGGCGTACTCCGGATCGCCTGAAGCGAGCGCCCAATAGCCGCCGGCCTGCCCGCGATACTTCGGATTCCATCCGGCGTGAGAATTGATTACCGGAACGTCCAACGAGCGAAGGGTGTCCTTGCCAATGATGCGCGTCCCGATGACCAGCACGACGTCCGGCTTCACCATGGCGAGCGCTGCCCTGCAGGCCATGGAATTGACCGAACCCACTTGCAGGACGTCGCAGGCCGGATTTGGCTCGGTGTCGAGTTTCATCTCGCGTTTGATCTCTGCGACCCTGTGGGCCTGCCGTCGGTCGATCACGGCCTGGAGCAGGACATATCCCATCTGGCCCAATACCCGGATGAATCCCTGACGCTTCATTCGCTTCCGGATCAACTCGATCTTGCCCATCCGCTGTTCAGCCAGCACCGTCACCGGACCGAATCTTTCTGTCACGGCGTTGATGATGATCCATGAGATGGGCGAAGGAACCGTGAGAACGGCAATCCGGTTTGTCTTGGTCATGCTTTGACGGTAGTAGAAGAGCCCTGAGGAAAGATGAATGGAGGCCCGCGATGACCCGATGGAACCGCCGTCTGCTTGTTTCGGCTGGATTGCTGGCGCTGACCAGGATGGCATGTTCCGCGGCCGCCGATGTTCCCGCATTTTTCCATAATGAAGGATGTGGTTGCTGCCATGGCTGGGCGGAGCACATGGCCCGTGCTGGTCTGCCGGTCAAACTGGTGGCGACGCCCGACCTTTCGGGGGAATACGCCCGCCATGGCGTGCCACACCAATTCGAGTCCTGTCATGTCGGGAAGATTGCCGGCTACGTGATTTCCGGGCACGTTCCGCCTGACGATATTTTCAGGCTCCTTGACTCGAGGCCAGCCGCGGCGGGACTGATCGTACCAGGCATGCCCGTCGGCTCGCCGGGCATGGAATACGATGGCCAAACGGAACCCTATGACGTGCTGCTGCTCGATCGAGATGGCTCCACCAGCGTTTTCTCTCGCCATAGCTAGATCACCAGGCGAAAGACGGGCAGGCGCAAAGCGCCTCACAACCGGCCGGCTTCGATAATCCGCTTGAGGAAGGCGCGTGTGCGCTCCTGCTTCGGCGCTCCGAAAATCTGCTCCGGCGGCCCCTCTTCATGGACAACGCCCTCGTAGAGAAAGCAGACCTTCGACGCCACTTCCTTGGCAAATCCCATCTCATGGGTGGCGAGCAGCATGGTCATGCCTTGTCCCGCCAGATCGCGCACGATGTTGAGAACTTCGGAGACCAGCTCGGGGTCCAATGCCGAGGTGATCTCGTCCAGCAGCATGACCCGGGGTTCCATCGCCAGGGCACGGACGATTGCCACCCGCTGTTGCTGTCCACCCGACAGCCGGTCGGGATATTCATGGGCCTTTGCTTCCAGACCTATCCGCCGCAACAGGACCATGGCCTTTCCTTCGGCTTCGGCACGGCGAACCTTGAGAACCTTGGTCGGAGCCAGAGTCACGTTCTCCAGCACGCTCATGTGCGGGAACAGATTGAAGCTCTGGAACACGATGCCGACATTCTGACGCAGCTTGTTGACATCGACGCCGGGCCCCGACACACGGTCGTTGTCCAGCCGGATCTCGCCGCCCTGGATGGGCTCAAGCCCGTTGATGCAACGGAGCAGCGTCGATTTTCCACAGCCCGAAGGGCCAATCAGGCAAACGACCTGATGCTCATCGACACCGAGGTTCACCCCGCGCAACACCTTGACCTCGCCGAACTCCTTTTCGACACCGATTATTTCGAGAAAGGCCATGTCAGCCCCCTGCCCGCATGCGGGCATTGTCACGCTCGATCAGCCTGTCGACGAAACGTGCCTGGGGAATGGTGATCAGCACGAAGAGAATGGCGACGACCGTCACAGCGGACAGATTGAAGGCATTCGCCGCAATGATGCGTGATTGATTGAAGGCATCGATGACACCGACAACTTGCACCAATGCGGTGTCCTTCTGGAGTCCAATGAAGTCATTCAGCAGAGGCGCCATGATGCGGCGCACCGCCTGCGGCACGATCACGTAGCGCATCGTCTGCATGTAGGAGAGACCGAGAGACCGCGCCGCCGAAACCTGACTCCAGTGAATGCTTTTGATTCCTGCGCGATAGACCTCAGCCACATAGGCTCCGTAGGTCAGGGTCAGAGCAAGGATACACCACCAGCTCACCGGAATGCGCGTCGCGGCTCGTGCCTCCGCGACCGACATCGAAGACAGGTCAACGAACAGTCCGACAATCGGCGGCACGATAAGATCCGGCAGGCCCGACGTCGGGATGCCGAAGCCAATGAGATAGAGCGTGACAATGGCAGGCAGGCCGCGGAATACATCGCAATAGAGGATGGCAAGCGCCCGGATAGGCTGGCCCGCGGGACCGGGCATCAGTCTGGCGAGCGCGACGATCAGTCCCCAGATGAGGACCAGGATCTCGGCCACGACGAAGATGAAGATGTTGTTGATGAAGAACTGCTTGGTGACGAGCCACCACTTCTCCTGCATCAGCGGCAAAAAGAAGAAAGTCTTGCCGACCGCCACGTCGTTCATCAGCACGAAGCAGATGAAGCCCAGGACCAGAAGGGCAAACACACCCCATCCAAACGTGAGCCAGCTGAAGTCACGCGATGCGGCGGTATCGATGCGCGCCGCAACGACATCATCGGTGGCGAGAGAGGCCCGTGCGCGGATTGCCAACCGCAAGGCCCGAATGGCGGGCCAGAACAAGGAGGCGGTGGCAGCAATGGCTGCGACATAGACCGCTTGCCAGGCCAGGCTGCTGACACCCAAATGGTCGAGTGCACGCTGGACGACCGTCACGGTGCCGAAGGCCGCGAGCACGCAGGCGATGGCGAAGAGCAGCGCCGCCGCGGCAAGAGTATCGGCACGGCGGGAGACGGTGGAAATCGGAGACGATGTCACGGCAGATGACCCCCTCCCGGTCCATGTGGGCCGGGAGGAGCGAGCCGGTTACGGATTGAAATAGGGAACGCTGGCGGGATCCTTGCCCCAGGCAGCGGCCAGATACTTCTCGCCAAGCTTGGCCATGGTGCCGTCGTCGATGATCGACTGGAAGATCTTGTCGATGGTCGCGTTGTTGGGGTTGCCCTTCGGATAGATGGCGCCATAGGTTTCGCCCGTCTTGTACTGGCCGACGACCGCGACCTTGCCGGGGTTGGCTACTTCCTCCGCCAGCACGATCGACGTATCGGTCATGGCCGCGTCAAGCTGCCCGGCGCGCAACGCCGTGAACATGTCGCCCTGGTCGGGATAGACCTGCACGTCGGTCAACCCCAACGTCTCCTGAGCAAAGGCCGCGCCAGTGGTCGCCTGCTGAACACCGACCTTGGCGGACTTGATGGATTTTTCATCCACCGGGGCGTCGGTGCGGGCCAGCACGCCGATGTCCGAGCTGAAATAGGGCACCGAGAAGTCATGCACCTTCTTGCGGTCTTCGGTGATCGAAATCTCGGACATGGCGAGATCAAAGCCGGCGGTCTGGCCGGCAATGAGCGCATCCCATCCCACGTTCACCACTTCGACCTTGTCGAAGCCCGCCCGCCAGGCAATCTCGGCGGCAATACAGTATTCCATACCATCCTTGATGGCTTCCGGGGTGTCGCCGTTCCACCAGATGGGCGCCGGCAATGACACCTCGACGGTCAGTTGGCCAGGCTTTGCAGGATTGGCAATAGGAATCGACCCCTTTTCACCGCTCACCTCGCAATTGCCGATCATGTTGGCCGCCGCGGCGGGAATGGCCATGGCCAGCACGGCTGCCGCAGCCAAGAATGTGCGCTTTGTGAAATGCATGATGTTCGCTCTCCCTGAAGTGTGGTCCGTGGATTACAGCCCAAAGGTTGCGGGAGAGCAAGGGGGCTGAAGGGCCCGCATTATACCGAGGTGATCTTCGGCATCGCTCTTCCTGCCGCAGACGCGACTGCTACGGCTACATCTCCCCTCTGTGGCAGAAACGTGACGGCGGTCTGTTCGAATTATGAACAGAAGATAAACGGCCCGCTCAGAAATGGTTCAGGCCCGGTGTCATAAACATGTCACCATCGAAGGCAGCAACCAAACAGTGGCGCCATCAGGGAGGATAAGACGATGTTCCGCACGACCTTTCTTGCTTTGGTCATGATGACCGCCCTTGGAAGCGGCTTCGGTTCCGCAGCGCAAGCTCGTAGCAACCCCAATCTCGATACGGAATACGACATGGAAAGCCCCTTCTATCCGTTAGGGCCGATCAGCCCTGGCCAAAGCATGGCCGACAGTCGCACGCCGTGCCGTGAACTGGAAGTCCGGTCCATCCATTCGTCCCGGCAAGGGTCCGCGCTGTCCATCGCGCTCGAATATGGGGAGTGCAATTAGACACCAAACTTATAGTTCCGACCACGCGTGTCTGAGCATGAAAGCCGGCGGTTCCTGCAATCGAATGATTGCCCGGATCCGCGACCTTCGCCCCCTCACGCGAGATCGCTAACCGAGACCTATCTGCCGCTCTCCGGAAACAATGGCCCCCTCTCTCCCGGACGCAGCAGATGGAGAAGACCGGCCGCGGCTCCACGCTGCGGCCGGTTCCTCTTTCAGCAATTCTCCAGGTTTGCAACCCTACCCAGTCCAGCCGAGCCCTGCGGCCACGCAGTTGATCGTCATCAGAAGCGGCATCATATGATCTTCCCCGCCGCCGCCTGCGCGAGTCTGGCGCAGAAGATCGATCTGCCAGCGATTGGCTTGATCCACCATGGGACGCACGCGTTCGAATCGTCGCTGCAACCCTTCGAAGCGCTCGCAGAGCCTGGCTTCGCCGGTCAGTTCCAGTATTGCGCGTGACGTGCGGCGATGTTCATGGCGGATCAACGCGAACAGGCGTTCCGCAGAGGTTTGGTCCTCGACCAGTTTGGCATATTGCTCGGCCACGTCCATGTCGGCGAGGTAGAGACTCTTTTCCACTTCGTCGACAGCGAGCCTGAACCCTCGGGACCGGTTGTACATGTCGCGCAGCAGCTTCAAACCCTCAGCACCCCGTGGCACAAGGAAATCATCGAAGGCGTAGCCCAGGCCGTACCACCCGGTCAGCAGGTGCCGGTTCTGGCTCCAGGCGAAGACCCAGGGAATGGCGCGGAGATCGCCAATGCCCTTGGCGCCGAAGCGGCGGGCTGGGCGCGAGCCGAGCTTGAGGTGAGCGAGTTCCTCCACCGGCGAGGCCTGTTGGAAATAGGCGATGAGCGCGGGGTCTTCGGCCAGCTTGCGATAGTGGCGGAAGGAGGCGCCGGCGATCCATTCCACGGCTTCCTGATGTTCGGTCACGATCTTCAGTTCCGGCTCATCGACGGACTTGAGCGTGTGCACAAACACGCTGGCGGCCAATACCTCCAAATTCTGCTGGGCGGTGCCGCGGTTGGCGAATTTCGACGATACCACTTCGCCCTGCTCGGTAACCCGCATGCGCCCGCCGATAGAACCCGCCGGTTGGGCTGCGATTGCGCGGCCGGCAGGAGCGCCACCACGGCTCACCGACCCGCCACGGCCGTGGAAGAAGCTCACCTCTACGCCGGCGTCGCGGCCGATGCGGATCAGCCGTCGCTGGGCCTCGAAGAGTTCGAAGCTTGCGCAGAAGAACCCACCGTCCTTGTTGGAATCGGAATAGCCGAGCATCACTTCCTGACGGCCTTCGTTGATGGCGGCTGAACCGCGCACCAACGGGTGGGACAGCAATTCGGTCATGATCGCAGGTGCCGCACGCAGATCGTCGATCGTCTCGAACAGTGGCACGACCCGGAGTCTGCAGGCTTCCCGGGCCGTTTCATCGGCAAACAGGCCCGTAAATTTGGCCAAGAGATAGAGGCCCAGCACATCGCTGGCCTGCTGGGTCATCGACAGCACGAAGGCTCCGATTGCCTTCGGGTCCGGCCCCTCAACAGTCTCGCGCAACAAGGCGAGAAGATCGAGCAGTTCCTGCGATTCTTCCGACACGCCGCGGAATTGCGGAAGGAATCCGAGCGGCTTCTCGAGTTCGATCCTGATCCATTGCGCCCACGCGGAACTGCCTGGCTCGGGTGCTGGCGCGCTGCTCAGCGGATTGAGCTTGCCCCAGATTTCGCCGAGCACGCGATTGACCACGGTGGTATTCTGGCGGATGTCCAGGCTGGCGGTCCGAAAACCAAAAGTTTCCACCTCCCAGCGCACCGGCCGCACCAGGGTGGCGGCAAGCGAAATGGCCTGCATGCCGACCAGAGCCTCCTCTGCGGCGAGGAGTTCATCCATCAATTCGCCGGTATCGCGGAAACCCTGTCCCCTGGAGTTGTCGCCCGCGGTCGCAGCCAGGCGGAGTCGCAGGGCCGAGAAAAACTGGCGGAATGGCTCCCTGATATTCCGTCTGCGGATTCGATCGGCGTCGCCGGAGAGCTCGATCTGCCGGTTCAGGCGCCGCTCGAAACCATCAGGAATGGCGATTTCCTGGGAACTCACCGAGATGAGCTGGGCCAGGTCGTCCAACCGCTTGTCGAGGCGGTCGAGCATCGCCTGACGGTTTTCTGCCAAGGCAAACCGCGTGGTCTCGACGGTAACGAAGGGGTTGCCGTCACGGTCGCCGCCGATCCAGGACGAAAACCTAAGCGGCGGCCTGACCCGCGCAGCCATCTCGGGATAGTGGCGTTGCAGTGCGGTTTCAAGCAGGTCGCACAGGATGACGGTACGATCGTACAAGGCCTCGCGAAAGAAATGCAGGCCCCAGTGGATCTCCTGTTCAACCGTAGGCTTCTCCAGCCTGATTTCACCGGTCAGCCAGAGAAGATCGATTTCATTGCGCAGGGCCTTGAGCAATCCCTGGCGCTCGCGCGGCGTCCAGCGCGGGCTTTCGAGTTCGTAGAGCTTGAGGTAGATGCGCCGGTGAATCTCCAGCACCGTGACCCGCTTGGCCTCGGTCGGATGGGCGGTGATGGTCGGCTGCACATCGACGGTATCGAGTGCAGCCTGAACCGTTGCCGGCGCCACTCCTGCGGCTGCTACCAGCGCAAAGGCATGTGACAGAGAACCGGCGACCTGATCCGGCCCGCTGCGTGTCTCGAGTTGGCGCCGGCTGCGCATCGCCGCGTTTTCCTCGGCGATGTTGAGGAGCTGGAGCCAGATTCCAATCACCTGCAGAGCATGCTCGATGAGTTCCGGCGGTATTGCCGCAGATTCTCCGGGATTGTCGATGATGGCCAGCACCCTAGGCTCGCGGACCTTTATGACCTGACGCAACTGGTCTCGCAGCATCATGGTGATTTCATCGAGATAGGTCGTATCGCCCGATCCCTGGCCTGCCTGCCTTATCATCCTGTCCTTGCCAATTGATGTGCGCCCCTCAGAGATCATTTGTGCGGCGCAACAATCACTCTGTCAATCGCAAACCGCCCGGTGCTGCGTGACACGACGTGGCGCTCCGGTTACAAGGCGCGGCATGCTGCACATCAATAACCTCACCTACCGGATCGCCGGCCGCCTGATCCTCGACAATGCCTCCGTGGCGATCCCCGGCGGACACAAGGTCGGGCTGGTCGGCCGTAACGGCGTCGGAAAGTCCACCCTGTTCCGTCTTGTGCTCGGCGAAGCACTTCCGGAGTCGGGCAGCATCAATCTGGCGCGTAATGCGCGCATAGGAACCGTGGCACAGGAGGCTCCCGGCGGATCGGAAAGCCTGATTGAAATGGTCATGGCGGGCGACCCGGAACTCCTAGCTCTGACAACCGAAGCAGCGGTTGCGACCGATCCGCATCGCATTGCCGAGATACAGATCCGGCTTGCCGACATCGAGGCCCATTCGGCCGAAGCTCGCGCCGCCACGATATTGAGCGGGCTCGGGTTCAGCGACGAGCAGCAGCGGGGTCCCTGCGCGGCGCTCTCCGGCGGCTGGCGGATGCGGGTCGCGCTCGGCGCGGCCCTGTTTGCGCAGCCGGACGTTCTGCTGCTCGACGAACCCACCAACTACCTCGATCTTGAAGGCACCATCTGGCTCAAGAATTTCATCCGCGACTATCCGCACACCATCGTGATGGTGAGCCATGACCGCGATCTGCTCAACGAGGCGGTCAATTCCATCCTTCATCTCGAGCGTGGCAAGCTGGTCTTCTACCAGGGCACCTATGACAGTTTCGAACGGCAACGCCGCGAGAAACAGGCTCTCACCGCCAAGCTGCAACGCAAACAGGAGGACCAGCGCAAGCATATGATGGCCTTCGTCGAGCGCTTCCGCTACAAGGCCTCCAAGGCGCGCCAGGCACAAAGCCGTCTCAAAGCCTTGGCCAAGCTGGAGCCCATTGCCGATATCGTCGAGGATCGCGTTGCACCCTTCTTCTTTCCCAATCCGGAGAAGGCGGTTGCGCCGCCTTTGGCGCGTTGGGACAAGGTGAGCGTCGGCTACGCGGCGGACCGACCGGTCTTGCGCAACATAACTCTGCGGCTCGATCCAGACGACCGGGTCGCCCTGCTCGGATCCAATGGTAACGGCAAGTCGACCTTCGCCAAGTTGCTATGCGGCAAGCTCGCGCCGATGGCTGGCGAAATGCGTCTGCCGAGCCGGGTCACGGTGGGCTATTTCGCTCAACACCAACTCGATGAACTGTCACCCGAGCGCACACCCTATAGCTATTTCTCCAGCCTGATGCCGGACGCCAGCGAAGCCCAGCGTCGGGCCAGGCTCGGCGCCTACGGCTTTGGTTCGCAACTGGCAGATTCGCGCTGCGACACGCTGTCTGGCGGGGAAAAGGCGCGGCTGCTCTTTGCACTTGCTGCGTTTCACGCGCCGCATGTGCTGGTACTGGACGAGCCGACGAACCATCTCGATGTCGACAGCCGTGAAGCCCTCATCATGGCGATCAACGACTACGAAGGGGCCGTCATCCTGATCAGCCACGACCGCCACATCATTGAGACCTGTGCCGACCGCCTGTGGCTGGTCAACGACGGGACTGTGAAGATCTTCGATGGCGATATGGACGAATATACCCAGCTGGTGCTCGAGAAGGCTCGCATGGTCCGGCGCGGCGAACGGGCTAACGGGCCGGCCGCGCCCGGGCATCCGGCAAAATCAGTCGGCCGGCCTTCGCCCCAGGCGGTCCAGAAAAAACTTCAGCAGATCGAAGCCAAGATCGACGCCACGCGTGAGAAAATCTCGGTCCTTGACCTCGCCCTTGCCGATCATAGTCTGTATACTGATGATCCGCGCAAGGCGGCCGATTTCGCGAGGCTCAGGACCAAGCTGGCGGGCGATCTCGAAAAATTGGAAGACGACTGGCTTGAGGCCCACGACTGATCGGCTCAGCGTTAGCCGGCCGCGCGATTTTGCCAGCGCCCGTTCTCGTCCTGCTGCCAATAGCTGATGTCATGACCGGCACGCCGCAGCGACTTCCAGTCCTCGCGGGCGCGTTCGACGGCCTCGCCATCGGCGCCGTCGAAGATGATGACAGCGCGGGTCAGGCGCTCGACCTTGTCGACCGCGGCGCCATCGACAAAGAACCGGACATTCGCACCATTGGGGGTCTCATCGGTTTCCGTGAGCCAGATCGGCTGGAGTTCGGCATTGCCATCAGCCTTTGACCCGTGCGGGAGAAAACCCTCCTCGTCACTGGTCCACAGGCTCGCGCTGAGCGCCTCCGCGCGTTCGGCCGACCCGGTCTGCACCACAACGCGCCAGCCGCGGGAAATGCTGGCTTGCAGGAGTCTCGGCAGAATCCGGTCGAGTGACTGGTGTTCCAGATGATAGAAAAAAACTTCGGTCATGGCTTCATTGAGCAAGTCTTGGGGCTGTGGGTCAAGCCTGGTGCGCGCCGGGGCCTTGCGTGGCCCCGTACTCCAGCTAGACTCCGGGCCAGAAGGAATCACTCGGATGAAATCCCTGCTCACATCAGCCACGCTTGCCGTCATCGTGTCAGCCACTGCGGCGTGGTCCGCAGATCTCTGCAAATGTTGTGGCGAAACGGGAACAGTCAACGCATGTGCCAGAGACTGCGCTCCAATCAAGCCCGCCGAAGGCCAATGCGTGGCCACCGTCGATTTTGCCGGCAAGGCCGTGATCGCCGAGGGGGTGAACCCGCTTTATGATGTGCCGCTACAGAATGTTTGGCTGGGCAATGCAGGACGGCTGAAACTGGAAGATTTCCGTCGGCTTCTCGAGCATGCGCGCAAGGGCGCCGAGGCCGACCGCGCCAAGGCGCTAAAGGCGGTCTCCCTCCACAAGATTGACCTCGAAGAAGCTACGCGCCGTGCGAAACGCTACGATGATGCCATCATAAATTATTATCTTGGCGTAAAGGCCTATCGGACCGCCATCGCGACAGCCCACTAGCTGCCCGCAGGCGACAGAACGGCCCGGCGAAGGCAAGGTCACGCTAAGTCAACGACTATGGTACTTCTCCCATATTGCAGTTCTTGCGCCCTGCGGTGACACTCTGGGAACCTGAGTGGTAATTCTTTGCGCCAACTTTCCGGCGCATTGGCTGTGGAGGGGGTTGTGAAGTCTACCGAGTTCGAGAGCCTGGCCCGCACCGATGCACCTGGTGCCGTGAGTTTGTACTGCATGGGGAGCTTGGTTGCCGATCAGGCTGCGCGTGAAGGTCACATGGGACTGGCCAGGTCGATCGAGAGTGCGCTCCAGGGCTTTCTGGACGGTTTGACGCGCGAACAACAAATGCAGGCTCTGCGTCTCTCCTATGAAATGGCCCTGCAGGGTGAAGATCCAGCGCCCCCGCGGCTGCGGCTCGTCTACTCGCGTGACTGATCAGGCGGGGTCGACGGCCCTGACCCTTTGTGGGCATTGACTTAGAAGTCGGTCGGCTCCCCGCCCTCTTCGATCCTTCTGGCCACGAAGGCATCGATCTCCTCGGCGATCGCGGGCTCCATGATCGGTTCGACATATTCGCTTAGGGCCCTCTTCCACAGAGAGTTGGCCTTCTTTTCCGCCGTGGGCGAGCCGGACGCCTGCCATTGCGGAAAGTTGCGCCAATCGGAGATCAATGGTTGATAGAAGGCTGTCGTGAAGCGTTCGAGCGTGTGCTGGGCGCCGAAGAAATGGCCTCCCGGTCCGACCTCCTGCATGGCTGAAAAACCGAGCGTGTCTTCATTGATCTCAAGCGGCTTGAGATATTCCGTCACCATCTGAAGGAGATCGATGTCGAGGGCGAATTTCTCATAGGAGGCCACCAGACCGCCTTCGAGCCAGCCGGCCGCATGCTGGATGACATTGCCCCCGCCCATGATGGCGCCCCACAAGGAAAAGACGGTCTCGTAGGCGGCCTGGGCATCGACGCTGTTGGCGGCATTCGTGCTCGAGGTGCGATAGGGCAAGCGATAGCGGCGGGCCAACTGGCCTCCAATGATGCAGGCCTTCATGTATTCCGGAGTTCCGAAAGCGGGGGCGCCCGACTTCATGTCTACATTCGACGTGAACCCGCCATAGACGAAAGGGGCCCCAGGCCTGGCCAGTTGCGAGAGCGCGAGACCGGCAAGCGCCTCGGCGTTCTGTTCCACCAGCGCACCCGCAAGGGTGATCGGCGCCATGGCGCCGGCGAGGGTGAAGGGGGTGAGGACGCAGATCTGGTTGTGACGGGCCATCTCGATGATGCCCATGGCCATCGG
>JAGRLX010000266.1 GCA_020441605.1 Alphaproteobacteria bacterium | reverse complement strand
CAGGCCATCATCGTCGTGCCGGAAAAATCCATCGGCGCGAGTTTTCATAACGAGCCGCTGAGCAATTTCGGCTTTTGGGCCGACTGGAAGGTCGAACCGAAATGGAACCTCTGCGACGCGCCCGGTTCCGACAACGGCGGCAAAGTCAACTCTCTCGGTGCATTTCTGGACAGCGCCGACAAAGTACTGGTCTGCACCCATGCGACCTTCCGCTTCGCGGTGGAGAAATTCGGCGTCGAGAAGTTCGATGGCCGGCTCATCGCCGTAGACGAATTCCACCATGTTTCGGCCGACCCGGACAGCAAGCTAGGCCAGCATCTCGGGGCATTCATCGCCCGCGACAAGGTGCATATCGTCGCCATGACCGGCTCCTACTTCCGGGGCGATGCCGTGCCGGTCCTGGCCCCCCACGACGAGGCGAAATTCGATACCGTTACCTACACCTATTATGAGCAGCTGAACGGCTACGAATATCTCAAGCAGCTTGACATCAGCTATTTCTTCTATTCCGGCTCCTATGCCGAGGACATCCTCGCCGTCCTGGACCCTGCCGAGAAAACCATCGTCCACATCCCGAGCGTCAATTCGCGCGAAAGCACGAAGGACAAGATCAGGGAGGTGGAGCATATCATCGAGGCCCTGGGCGACTGGCAGGGAACCGACCCAGCCACCGGCTTCCAGTTGGTCAAGCAGCCGGACGGCCGCGTAGTGCGCATCGCTGACCTTGTCGATGACGATCCGGCCAAGCGGGATAAGGTTTCGGCCGCGCTGAAGGACCCGGCGCAGAAGAGCAACCGCGACCACGTCGACATTATCATCGCGCTTGGAATGGCGAAGGAGGGCTTCGACTGGATTTGGTGCGAGCATGCGCTGACCGTCGGCTACCGGTCCAGCCTCACCGAGATCGTGCAGATCATCGGCCGCGCGACCCGCGACGCGCCGGGCAAGACCCGCGCGCGCTTCACCAACCTGATCGCCGAGCCTGACGCCTCCGAGGACGCCGTCACCGAGGCCGTCAACGATACGCTGAAAGCCATCGCCGCCAGCCTGTTGATGGAACAGGTGCTCGCGCCGCGCTTCAACTTCACGCCGAAGAATCCCCAGAGTGGTCCGGTTGAAGGCTTCGACTACGGTGAAAGCGGCTACGATCCGAACAAGGGCAATGTCGGCTTCAACGAGCAGACCCGGCAATTCCACATCGAGATCAAGGGCCTTGCCGAACCCAAGAGCAAGGAGGCCACGCGCATCTGCACAGAGGATCTGAACGAGGTGATCGCCGCCTTCGTGCAGGACAAGACGGCCATCGAGCGCGGGCTGTTCGACGAGGAACTGATCCCCGAGGAACTGACCCAGGTGCGCATGGGGAAGATCATCAAGGACAAATATCCGGGACTCGACGAGGAAGATCAGGAGGCCGTGCGCCAGCACGCCATCGCCGCCCTCAACATCACGCAGCAGGCCAAGCAGATCGCGCTTGGCGCGGGCGGTGGAGGCGGCAGCGACACCGAGCAGAGCACCAATACCGCCCTGATCGACGGCGTTCGCAAATTCGCGATGGACGTGCGCGAACTCGACATCGACCTGATCGACCGCATCAATCCGTTCGGCGAGGCCTACGCCATCCTCGCAAAGACCATGAGCGAGAACAGCTTGAAACAAGTTGCGGCGGCGATTGCCGCCAAGCGCACCAGCCTGACGCCGGAGGAAGCACGGGAATTGGCCGTTCGCGCGGCTAGGTTCAAGAAGGAGCGCAGCCGGCTTCCATCCATCAACGCGCAGGACGCATGGGAGCGGCGCATGGCGGAGGGCGCGATGGCCTTCATGCGATTCAAGAAAGAAGGGCGTTATGACTGATCTCGATCTTGACCAACTGGCGGAAGAACTCGCCGACTTCGCCCCGCAAGAGAAAGAGGGTGGGCGCTCCCCGCGCGAGGAGCGCATCATCGCCGGTTTTGAGGAAATCCAGCGGTTTGCCGACACGCATGGCCACGCCCCGCAGCATGGCGAGGACCGCGACATTTTCGAGCGGCTTTATGCGGTGCGCCTCGACCGGCTGCGCACGCTTGAGGAATGCCGTTCGCTTCTTGTCCCGCTTGACCGTCAGGGCCTTCTGGCCGGCACGGCGATGGCACCCGCCCCGCCCGTCGAGACAATGGACGACGACGAGTTGTTGGCCGAACTGGAAGGCGTGGAAGGCGCGTCCGATATTACGGACTTGCGCCATGTCCGCACCGCCGCCGACAAGCGCGCGGCCGAGGAAATCGCCAACCGCACGCCCTGCAAGGATTTCGAGACATTCAAGCCGCTGTTCGCCCAGGTCAGGAAAGACCTCGACGCCGGCATACGCCAGACGCGGCGCTTCCAGACGATGGCCGAGATCAAGAAGAGCGAGTTCTTCATCGTCGGCGGTCAGATCGCCTATGTCGCCGAAGTCGGCGAGGAGTTCATGACGGAGTATGAGCGCCGCGATAGCCGGTTGCGCGTCATCTACGACAATGGCACGGAAAGCGACGTATTGCTGCGCTCTCTACAGCGTGCGCTCCACCGAGATGAGGCGGGCCGGCGGATCACCGATCCGGTTGCAGGGCCGCTGTTCGCCGGAGAAAGCGAAGACGGCGACCTCGCCAGCGGCACGATCTATGTGCTGCGCAGCAAGTCCAATGATCCTGCTATCGCACAGCATCGCGACGTATTGCACAAGATCGGGGTGACTGGCGGCGACGTGAAAGCGCGGATCACCAATGCCAAGCTCGACCCGACCTTTCTGCTGGCCGACGTGGAGATCATCGCCACCTACAAGCTGGCGAATATCAACCGGACGAAGCTCGAAAACCTCATCCACCGCATTTTCGATCCGGCGCGGCTCGACATCGAGATCAAGGATCGTTTCGGAAATCCCGTGATCCCGCGCGAATGGTTCCTTGTCCCGCTGTTTGTCATCGACGAGGCGGTGGGAAGGATCAAGGACGGCACCATTACCGGCTACAGATACGATCCGAAGGCCGCCGCGCTTGTACGGAGCAACTTGTAGACGATGCCCTCTATCCAGGAACTTCAGCCTCTAGTCACCGAGCCGCGCGAAGCTCTCGATGCCGAATACAAGGGGTGGCTTGACCTCACCACCACCGAGCACAAGGCAGTGCTGGCAAAGGCTGCCATTGCCATTGCCAATCACGGCGGCGGCTACATCATCATGGGCCTTGAGGATCAGGGGCATCAGCTCGTCGGATCGCAGCGCCTGGCCCACATTCCCGAAGTCTCTCAGGACGCCGTCAATGCGGCCATCCATCGCTTTGCCACGCCGGAATTTCATTGCGAGGTCTACAATGTTCCCCATCCGGCAAGTGGGGTCGTTCACCCGGTTATTATCGTGCCGGGCAATATGACCGAGCCGGTTATGAGCAAGCGCGACTGTCAAAACATCATCGCGCAAAACCGTTGCTACATAAGGAAGCCCGGCCCGCGTAGCGAGGAGCCACAGACCGGAGAGGAGTGGCGTGCGCTGCTTCGCCGATGCGTTCGCGCAGGCCGTGATGACATGCTTGAGGCCATCAGGTCGATTGTTTCCGGTCGGGTCGAAGCGCCTGCCCCGATACCCGATGCAGCCGCCCAGCTCCACGCATTCTGCGAAGCAGCCCGCGCGAGGTGGGAAGAGTTGACCGCCGACATGCCCGAAGATGCCCCCGCTCGCTTTCCACGTGGCTGCTATGAGATGGGTTTTTCGCTTGTCGGCGCGCAGCCTGCTGCCAGCTTGGTCCAACTTCAGGAAAGGCTCGGCTTCGCACGGCGAGTCAGGCTCACTGGCTGGTCCACCTTTCTCGACATGACTACGCCAGGCTGGACTCCGTATCCCCACGATAACTTCGTCGAAGCGTGGGTGGGACGTCCCGTCCGGGAAGACTGGATGGAGAGCGAGCCAGCCCATTGCGATTTCTGGCGGGCATCGCCCGACGGCAAGCTCTACACGATCCGCGGCTACACTGAGGACGGACTGCCTGAACGAGTGGCGCCAGGCACGGCAATCGACGTCACGCTTCCGGTCTGGCGCATTGGCGAGGGCATACTGTTCGCTTCAAGACTTGCTGAAACCTTCGAGGACGTTGACGCCATTGCCATCGAGTGTCGGTTCACCGGTCTCATGAATCGTCATCTCACCAGCATCGGCGGCAGCCGAGCTATCTTTAATGACTGCGCAAGTCAGACCGGCGAGATCGCGCTAACTGCTCTGGCCACACCCGACCAGATTCGGGACAATCTGGCTGAGGTCATGCATAGTCTCTTGACGCCGCTCTACGAGCGCTTTGACTTTTTCGCTCTTCCCTTCGAGTTGGTGGATACCGAACTCGACCGTTTGCGGCGCGGTCGGTTTTGATGACCCAGGCGCGGTCAAGTCCGCTTCAGCGCTACTCGGCCACGAGGCGGCTACTTCATCTGATGCCACGATCTGCGGACCGCTTCATGCCCGCCGAAAAGACGCTCATCGCGATGCCTTTTGCCGCTTCAGGCATTCGCTGATGGCATCGCTCTCGACACTCTGATCATTGAGCATCTGCGCAACGTGCGGCACCGTACGGCCGAGACCGTCCAGCTTTCGAGGAAGCGGAATAGTCCTAGACCGCCGGGCAGGTGATGGCGACGCTCACCGCTAAGATTGTGGTGAAGATTACATTTTGACAAGCGGTAATCATCGACTGGATTTTTTTTGTAGGACGATTCTTTCACCAAGCTTCAACACGTGATCCGCGATCTTGTGGCCAAGAGGATGAGGTCCAGCCCATAGAATGTAATAGATCGGCGCGCCGCGCGTGTTTCTGACGACGCTCGGTGTAGCAACGTGACCGAACAGTCCTTTAAGCCTCCGGACGTAGTAGTCGAGCAATCGCCCACCAGCGTCATCGACCTTCTGCCGTTCAGTAGAGCCGAAAAGTGTGGCCGTGTCGTTGTAAACGAGTTTTTCCCAATCATCGCCGCCAAAGCAAGCATTGAGGTCCGACCGCCAATTGTCGGGTATGTTGCCAGAGCGGGTAATGAGGCGATTGATCGCCATTCCCAGAGGGAAATTAATGATGACTTCGAAATGCTGTGTGGCACCCAGGGCTTTAAGAGTGTCCCAGTGGAGATGTGGTCCATAGGGGTCAAGGAACGCAATGCCTCGGGTAGTCCGTCTATCGATGTGCGGCAGGATTCGGTGGATCAGAACGTTGCCGTCACCGACTTCGACGCTAATCTCTTTGCCCGGGTACTCAGATTTCAGGCCTTCGAGAACTTGTACCCGAACAGGGTCGGCGTCAAAGAAGAAGTACTTTGAGAATGGTTTCGCAAGTCCGAGCGCTCGCCGCGGCGAGCCTTCGATGAACTGGGCCTCGCCCCTCTCCAGCGCTTCATCGAGAAAAAGCGAATCCGCATCCCTGACATCGTTGCAAGATCCTCGCACCCACGATTTTCCGGCGCCTGCAAATGCGTCAATATAGACCAGAGTGAATGACTGCTTGCTCAGCGCCATTGTGTAGGCAGTGAGGTAGGCTTCAAGGCCGTCGAGTTTCTGATGTGCCCAGGGCCCAACGGCGTTCTTGGTGTGCGCACGTTTCAAGTATTGTGCGCTCCCTCTAGGCCGACAACTGATCTAGAATCGGCTTGGGCACAATTCGCCACGGAAAGCCGTTCCATTCCACTCCGTCGAGTAGACGGCCGCCTGATTTCGGACGCGGACCGCCCCACTGCTTGAAGAAGAAAGCCACTTCGTCGCGCTCACATATGTCTTTGATTTTGCGGACCCATGCTTCATCCATTGGGCGTGCACGCGGGCCGCTTTCCCCCCCAACGATGGCCCAGGCGATGCCGCGCAGGTCGACATTCGAGATGGGGCCGAGTAAAGGCTCGAATGAAATGAACCGGGCTTCCGAGTCAATCTGTTTCAGGTGCCCGATTCGGCTCGTGTGATCTGCATCCTCGACGGATACGCCGAGCCAGATGTGGGATGGAATTTTATTGCCTTCGTACCGCTGCCGCACATAGTTGCGCATCAGGGAGCTGCGCTTTGTCAACACTTGGTAAACATGCCAATTGGCCTGCTCCATAGTGTCGAAAACCCGGTCGATGAACGCCCGCTTGATCTCCTTGTGGAACAAGTCGCTCATCGAGTTAACGAAAATCATGCGCGGCTTTTTCCACAACATCGGCTGCTGCAGCCGCGATGGCCAGAGCGTCAGATCGAAACCCCGCTCATATGGATGCCCGGCGACGCCGCGCCAGCGCTCCGCAAACCGCTCTGCGTAACAATTCTCGCACCCAGGACCAATTTTGGTGCAACCGGTTACCGGGTTCCACGTCGCGTCCGTCCAT
>JAGRLX010000265.1 GCA_020441605.1 Alphaproteobacteria bacterium | reverse complement strand
GTAGCTGTCATCCGGTGCCGCAAAGGCGCGCGTTCACGGTGCGGCACGTGCAGAACCGGCCCGGGGGATCGAGCATCGACAGCACCTGCGAGATTTGCGCGTTAACGCTTTGCCGGTTGCAGCCATGCGGACTGTTCGAGATCGGAACAGATGGCGTCCCGCAGCACGACGCCAAGGTGTTCGCCGTCGCGCGACAGTTCAAGGTCGGAACGCCAGACAAGGTCGCGCCCAACCGTCAGATCGTTGATCTGGATACCCGCAACGGGGCCGGCAGAGAGAATGTTTTCGACCGCCGGATAGGACATGATGGAAAACGTGCCGGTTCCCGACAGCAACGCGGTCAGGCTGGAAACTGATTCCATTTCATGCCTGACGATCAACTCGGCCCCTGCCTGCCGGAAACTTTCGGCGATCCATCTTCTGGCCCCGATGCTTGGCCCGGTCAGGCAGAACGGCAATCCCGAAAGGTCCCTGATGGTTACGGCCGGCCGTCGGAAGATCATGTTGTCGGCGCGTCCGACCAGAAAAAGATTTTCTTCCCAAAGCGGCACATGCGAGAGGCCAGAGGGCAGGTTCGGTTCCAGCACGATGCCGAAACTGATGTCGCGGCTGACCACCCAGCGCAGCAGTTTGTCGCTGGTGCCTTCCGAAACCTTCAACCGTAACTCGGGATAACGCGCGCCCAGACGCGCCACGAACCGGCCCATCAACAGGTTGCTGACCGCAGGCGTGACGCCGATGGATACCTCGTCATTCGCGGCTGCCGCGCTGCCCGCGACCTCGCGGCGGATGCTGTCCAGACGGTTCAGCAAGGCGCCGGTGTGTTCGTAAAGTGTATGTCCCGGACGGGTCAGCTCCACCCCGGAATGAGTGCGCAACATCAGCTTTACGCCAAGGTCTTCCTCAAGGCGGGTCATATGCCGGCTGAGAGCTGGCTGAGAGATGTTCAGCTCTTGTGCAGCCCGGTTGATGCTGCGGGTTTCAGAGATTTTCTGAAACATTTTCAACCTTTTAATGTCCACACTCGCACCTTATAGAATTTTGGCATAACCTATAGCAGAAAGGCATTAGCGTGCCAGTTTTTTTTGTGAAATGCTCTCGTCGACAGCAGCGGCAAGCTGCAAACGGCAGCGCAGAAGACGCGCCTGCATGAGAGGGGATTTCATGAAATTTGTTCGTTCAACGCTGGGCGCGTCGTTCATTCTGACATCGGTGGCACTGTCCAGCGGCACGCCGGCCGTTTCTCAGGACTTCACCATGATGCTGGCGCATCATTTTCCAACGACGCATGTGCAGGGCAAGGGATACGAGTTTTTCGTGGAACGTGTTCAGGAACTGAGCGGCGGGCGCATCTCGGCCACGAGTTTTCCGGCGGGCAGTTTGATCAGCGGGCATGAATCCTTCGAAGCCGTCCGGACAGGTTCGGTTCAGGCCAGCAACATGGTGGCTTCGTTCCAGACCGGGGATATCCCGGAACTCGACGTGTTCAGCCTGCCGTTTCAGTTCACAGATGCCGACCACTTCCGGCGAACGCTGGATGCGGGGCTCTTCGACATTATCGCCGCCCAGTACGAGGCGAACGGAATCCACCTGCTGAACTACTTCAACAAGGGCAACATCCATGTCTTTCACACCGAAAAGGTGTTGATGACTCCGGAGGATTTCGCCGGCGAGGATATCCGCGGCCTTGGCGGTCTGCTGACCCGCACGCTCGAGCAGTTGGGTGCCAATGCCATCACGATGCCGCCTGGCGAGGTGAACGCGGCGTTGCAGCGGGGTGTTGTCAAGGGAGTCATGACCAGCTGCCAGGGCCATATCTCGCGCGGATGGTCGGAAGAAGCGAAGTATGTTTCGGCGCTCAACCTGGCCCAGAGCGGCGAAGGGCTGGGCGTCAACAAGGCCTGGTGGGACAGCTTGCCGGACGATCTGAAGGCGGTCCTTCAGCAGGCGGCCGACGAAATGGAAGACATGGAATGGTCCCTCATGAACGAAGCCGACAACGAAACCTGTTCGAAAATCTGGGCCGAAAAACACCTGGTGGTCGCCAGACCGACGGAAGAGCAACGGGAGGAGCTGAGGGCAAAGGTTCAGCCGCTTTATGACGAGGCGGGCCAAAAGTACTCGGTCTTCAACGAAGTCATGGCGATTGTCGACGCAGAGCGCTGATCTTGCCGGTCGCAGCGTTCTCGCTTTGATGACGTGCCACGAAAGTCGGGCCAGTGCTTAACAATCCTGAAAAGCTTGAAGCTTCGGACGATACATCGCGTCTGCGTTCCGGCCTGCTGGGCCGTGTTTCGATGGTCGGCATGCATCTCGCCGCGGCGTTGCTGATGTTCACGATGGTCGCAATGTCGGTCAACGCCGTGCTGCGGTACGGTTTTGACACAAACCTGCACATCGTCACGGAACTTTCGGGATTTGCCTTTCTCTTCATGATCTTCCTCGGCGCCGCCGGGACGTTTCTGATGGGTGGCCACATCTCTGTCGAACTGGTGGTCGGCCAGTTGCCCTGGCGTTTGCGTGTGATCGTGCGTGACGTTCTGATGGGGCTTGCGGGCATCGGATATGTCGGGTTGCTCGTCTGGGCCGGCACCGAGGCGACCTGGAAGTTTTTCAATACCGGAGCAGCCTCTACCGGAGTAACGCCGATCCCGTACTGGATCGTCCTGGCGGTCATGCCGCTCGGGGCCGCTCTTTTGCTGCTCGCCCAGATTGCGGGTGTCGTCAAAGCCCTTCAAAAGCTGGCGGACGGCAAAGAGGACGGGCAATGAATATCGGCTTTGCCGGGACCTTTCTCGTGATCGCGACGGTGTCGCTTCTGCTGCTGGGGCTGCCAGTTGCATTTGCATTGGGTATCGCCGGGCTCTACGGAATTTTTTCCACGACCGGCACCGCGGCCTGGGTGACGCTGACCAGCGGCGCTGCGTTGCATCACCTGTCGCATTTCGGGTTTCTCGCTATTCCGCTGTTCGTGCTGATGAGCGTTTTCATCACCCAAAGCGGGATCGGCGCGCGCCTCATCGATGCGACAAGCAAGTGGTTCAACTTTCTGCCGGGTTACCTGCACTCGGCCAGTGTGATTGCCTGCGGCGTGTTTTCGGCGATGTCGGGGTCCTCGATCGCCACGGCGGCCGCGGTGGGCGGTGTGGTCTTGCCGGAAATGAAGGCACGCGGCCATTCGATGCGGTTGGGCATGGGGGCCGTGGCGGCCGGCGGTACACTCGGAATGCTTATCCCGCCATCGAACCATTTCATTCTGTATGGCGTGCTGACGGAAACGTCGATTTCCAAACTGTTTGCCGCGGGCATGGTGCCTGGCGTGCTGCTGGTCGTGGCATTTGTTACCTTCAACGTCATTGTTTTCCACATGCGGCCGGATCTTGCGCCCGAAGGCGAGACGGCGGGGAAAGTGACCTGGGCGGATCGCTGGATTTCGCTTCGGCGGATCTGGACCGCCGCCATCCTGATCGTGACCGTGATCGGAGGCACCTTCCTTGGGGTCGTGACCCCGACCGAGGCAGCCGGCCTTGGCGCGTTGGCGGCGTTGATTATTGGGGTGCTGTTGACGCGTACTCTCAGCCTGGAAAGCGCGTGGGGCGCTGCGCTTCAGGCCGTGCAGATCACCGCGATGCTGGGAATGATCATTCTGGGCGGCCTCATCCTTGGCCGAGGCATGGCTCTGATGAACATTTCGGGCGCGATCGTGAAATGGATATCTGAATCGGGGTTCTCCCCCTGGCAGGTGATGCTGCTGATAAACCTGTTGTTGCTGGTGCTCGGCCTGCTTATGGATGCCGCGGCAATCACCCTGATCACGGTTCCATTGCTGTTCCCCGTGGTGCAAAGCCTTGGGTTCGATCCGATCTGGTTCGGCGTTGTCTTCTGCATCAACATGGAACTTGCGCTGATTACGCCACCGGTTGGCATCAACCTTTTCGTTATCCGATCCATCACCGGCGAACCGATGAAAGAGATTATCCTCGGCGTCTTGCCTTACACTGCAATTCTTGCCCTCGGCCTGATCGTGGTGATGGTCTTTCCTGGCTTAACCCTCTGGCTACCAAGCATGATGTGACCCCATGACGATTGATACCGAACGCACAGAAAACACCGCCCTTTTGATCGATGGCGCCGATACGGTGGCCACAGCCATCCGCGACTTGCCCGCGGGCGCGACGATCACGGTCAACACCGGCAGAGGCCCGCAGACGGTGACTCTGTCGCAGGACGTGGCCTACGGCCACAAGATCGCACTGGCCGATATTGCCGCCGGCACGCCGATCATCAAATACGGTGCCGCAATCGGTACCGCGACCTGCGCCATTCGGGCGGGCGAACACGTGCACTCGCACAATCTGGAAGGTAGCCGCTTTCGCGGTGACAAAACCGAGCAGACGTAGGTCACTGGAAGGAGAGCATCCATGAGCGACTTTTTCGGGTACCGTCGTGCCGACGGTTCCGTCGGTATCCGCAACTATCTGGCTGTTGTTTCCGCGATGGACAACGCCAACCCGGTCGCGCGCCGCATCGCTGCCGGTGTGGCCGGCTCGGTCGCGATCACCGCCGCCTACGGTCGCGGCCAGTTGGCAGAGGATCTTGAACAGCACGACCGGACGCTCGGGGGCTATGGCGCGCACCCGAATGTGGCGGCAACCCTGGTTGTCAGCCTTGAACCCAAGTCGGCCCAGGCGCTTGCCGACCGGATAGCCGCCCGGGGAAAGCCGGTGGAATGGCTGGCGATCCAAAAATCCGGCGGCACTGTGAATGCGACGGCCAAGGGCATCAGTATTCTGGCGAAACTGGCCCAGCGTTTCACGACGGCCCCGCGCGAACCCGCCAGCCTGGCGGACCTGGTTATCGGGTTGGAATGCGGTGGCTCCGACGCCTTGTCAGGCATGACCGGCAATTCGACGTTGGGGCGAGTCTCGGACCGTATCGTTGCCGCGGGCGGAACGGTCATCCTGTCCGAAACCGAAGAAATCATCGGCGCCGAGCATTTGCTGGCTGCGCGTGCGGCGCACCCTGATGTTGCGGCGGCATTGATCGACTCGGTTCGGCGCGCCGAGGCATATGCCGACTATCTTGGGTTGAATATGGCGCCATTGGGGGGCGACAATATTTCTGGCGGGTTGACCACGACTGAGGAAAAGTCGCTTGGCGCCATCCGAAAGGCCGGCACGACGCCTCTGGTCGATGTCATCGGTTACGGCGAACGGCCGACGAAGAAGGGCTTTGTCTTCATGGACGCACCGGCGCCTGGAACCGAGAACATTACGGCGCTTGGCGCGTCGGGCGCGCAGATGCTGCTGTTCAACACCGGCGTGGGCAATCCTATCGGAAACGCGGTTTCCCCGACGATCAAGGTTACGGGCAGCCCAGGCACGGCAGATTACTTTGCAGACAACATAGATGTGGATGTCAGCGGCATCGTGAGGGGCGAATTCGATCTGGATACGGCGGCCGATCGCTTGCTCAAGACCTTGTGCGCCGTCGCCAACGGAACGCCGACAACGTCGGAAAGGCTGGGTGATACCGAATTGACGATTAGCCGGGTCGACATCGGCTTTTTGCGGCGGGTCTGGCGCGACGGGGCCCTGGCCCAAACGCAACGCGTCAAGGTGCACCAATGAAGATCACGTCCGTCGAGGCAATTCCGCTTTACATCCCGCTGAAAGAGTCCAGGCCCGCGTTGCCGCAGGCGCGATCCTCGGCCGATCACACGGTGATCCGGGTGGAAACGGACGAGGGGATCACGGGTATCGGCGAAGCATTCAGGTTCGCGCCCCGTTCCATGTCGACGATTGTCGAAGAGGTGCTTGCGCCAATTCTGATCGGCGAAGACCCGTGCGCCATCGAACTGCTCTGGAACCGAATGTACCGGCAGACCTTTCGCTACGGCAGGGCCGGGATCGTTCTGCACGCGATCAGCGGGGTCGAGGTCGCCTTGTGGGACATACTCGGCAAGACTTGCGGCAAACCCCTGGCGGCGCTTCTGGGTGGAGCCACCAAGCGTGACATCACCGCCTATGCCAGCCTCCACAAACTCGCGACGCCCGAGGACACGGCAGAGACCGCCCTTGCAATGCTGGAAATGGGGTACACCGCTTTGAAGCTGCACGAGCGCGACCTGGCCTCGGTCGAAGCGGTGCGCAAGGCGATCGGGCCGGACGTGCGGCTGATGGTCGACGCAAGCGGCGCCTGGAGCCTTCCGGAATCCCGGCGCATGGCGGCGGCGATGAACGACCTTGGGGTCTACTGGCTGGAAGAACCGCTGCTGAACATGGATGATTACGAAGGGCTCGCCAGCCTGCGCGGTCATGACCGGCTCCGCATTGCGGCCGGCGAAAACGAATACACGCCCTGGGGTTTTCGCACCTTGCTCGAAGCGCAGGCTGTCGACGTGGTCCAGCCCGATGTGATCAAGGCAGGCGGAGTTTCCGCCACCCGAAAAATCCTGGCAATGGCCATCGCACATGGGGCGGAGGTCTGCACCCATTCGTTCTATTTCGGTCCGGGGGTGGCCGCGACGTTGCATACCTCGCTGGCGACCACCGAGTGTTCGATGATCGAGATCAACCCGCACGATCTGACCCTGGATTTCATGGATCCGCCGCTGCGGCCGGTGAACGGTCGGCTGACCCTGCCCGAGGCGCCGGGGCTGGGTGTGACACTGATCGACGATGTCGTTGCGAAGCATGACCAGCGAGCCCGGTAAACCGCGGCTTGACGTCGCCTTTGTCGGCGCAGGCGCGATTGCACGTTTTCTTGCGACGCGCATCGATCCGATGCGGGCGTCGGTCACGATGCTTGTCCGGCGACCCGAACAGCGCGACTTGCTCGCCAGTGCGGGTATTCGCGCGGATGGCCCAAGTGGGGCATTTGCAATGCCGGTGGAGTCTTTCCTGTCGTCGGAGGTGCCGCCGGGGCGGCAGTTCGACATGCTGTTTGTCTGCGTGAAGTCCGGCCAGACCGGTTCTGCTCTCGTTGCATGCATCGCACATCTTGCAAAGAACGCGCTCGTCATCTCGGCCCAAAACGGTTTGAATGATGACATCGTCGCGGAACGGGTCGAGCGTGCGCGCACGTTTGGTCTGGTCTTGTCCGCACCTTGTGAAGCCGTGGGCGATTGCGGCGTCCGATACCTGACGAACAGGCCCAGCGTCGTCCTTGGGGCCCTGTCGACCAGCGGCAAGTCGCGGATGCCGGAGATCCGCAACCTGTTTGACGGCCGCCTCGACGTTTCCACGACCGATAACCTGGCGGGGGCCCGTTGGTCCAAGCTGGCCGTCAATTGTGCGTCCGGGCCGTTGCTGGCCCTGACGGGCCTGTCGCTTGGCGCGCTGGCCGATGACATGAACCTGCGCAGGTGCGCCGTCGAGGTGATCAAGGAGGTGCTGTCGGTCGCGGATCGTTGCGGTGCAGCGCCTGCGGCCGTACTTGGACTGGGCGCGGATGATTGGGCGGCTGGTGGGTCACGCGCGGAAGAGGCAGTGGCGCTCTTTGGTCGATCGAACCCCAAGGGTCGCTCGTCCTTGGCAGCGGATTACGACAGGGGGACGCAGACCGAGATTGA
>JAGRLX010000264.1 GCA_020441605.1 Alphaproteobacteria bacterium | reverse complement strand
GATGTGGAACTGGCTGGTGTCGGGACTGGCGGCCGGGGCCACGCTCTTGCTGTATGACGGCTCACCATTCCACCCTTCCGAGCGTGTACTGTTCGACTATGCCCGGGGCGAGGGGATGACCATCTTCGGAACCTCGGCCAAGTATATTGACGCGGTCAAGAAGACCGGTTGGCGTCCGTGCGAGACCCATGATCTTCCGCTGCTCCGCGCCATGCTGTCCACAGGATCGCCCCTTGCCGCGGAGAGTTTCGACTTCGTCTACGACGCGGTGAAATCCGATCTCCACTTGGCGTCCATCTCCGGCGGCACCGATATCTGCGGTTGTTTCGTTGGAGGTAATCCCCTGTCCCCTGTCTGGCGCGGTGAAATTCAGGGGCCAATGCTCGGCATGGCCGTCGATGTCTATGACGACGAGGGGCATTCGATTCACGCCGCGAAGGGTGAACTCGTCTGTGTACGGCCTTTCCCGTCGATGCCGGTGATGTTCTGGAACGATCCCGATGGCAGCAAGTATCATGGCGCCTATTTTGCCCGCTTTCCGGGGATCTGGTGCCACGGGGATTTCGCCGAGATCACCAGCCATGACGGCCTCATCATTCACGGCCGGTCCGATGCAACGCTCAATCCCGGGGGTGTGCGCATCGGCACGGCGGAAATCTATGCGCAGGTGGAACAGGTGCCTGAGGTGATTGAGGCTCTCGCCATCGGCCAGGACTTCGACAACGACGTCAGGGTGATCCTCTTCGTGCGCCTCAAGCCGGGCGCGGTTCTGGATGAGACGCTCACGGCGACCATCAGGAAACGTATTCGGGAGGGCGCCTCACCTCGGCATGTCCCCACCCGGATCGTCGCCGTCGCCGATATTCCGCGGACCAAGTCGGGCAAGATCACGGAGCTTGCCGTGCGCGACGTGGTTCACGGCCGCGAAGTCAAGAACAAGGAGGCTCTCGCCAACCCCGAGGCTCTCGAATTGTTCAGGAACCTGGACGCGTTGCGAACATGATCTTCGGGTCGCGCTGCGTCCGGGCAAGGAGGATGACCGGGATGATCCCCACCGCGACGATGGCAAGGGCCGGGAGCGCGCTTTCCTCCAGTTGATCGAGCGAGGCCAGCGTAAAGACCGTGGTCGCCAGGGTTTCGAAATCGAAGGGCCGCAAGATCAGTGTCGCTGGAAGCTCCTTCATGCAATCGACGAATACGAGCAGGACCGCCGACACCAGCGCTGGACGCAGCATCGGCAGGTGAACCTCGATGAAGGCGGCAATCGGCCCTCGTCCCAGCACGCGGGCCGCGGCGGCAACGCTGGGCGTCACTTTTTCCAGGCCGCTCTCCACCGAGCCGAACGACACGGCAAGAAACCGCGCTACATAGGCGAAGGTCACGGCGGCAATCGACCCTGAGAGCAGAAGCCCGGTCGCGATGCCGAACCGGTCGCGCATGAAACCGTCGAGCGTATTGTCGAAGGCCGCCAACGGGATCAGCACGCCGATGCCAAGAACTGTTCCCGGCACGGCATAACCCATGCTGGCCAGCCGGATGATCTTCGGGGTGATGCCGCGCGTCGGTCCCCGGTTCGCGTAGCCGAGAACCAGTCCGAGCAGCAGCGCGATGGCGGCGGCAAGCCCGGCGAGCAGAAGAGAATGACCCGCTGCCGTCAGGAATGCCAGCGAGGCCGCATCGCCGAGGCGGTCGAGCGCGAAATTCAGCAGGATCAGACCCGGAACGACGAACCCGATCAGGATTGGGGCAAGACAGGCTGAAAACGCAAGCCAACGCCGCCAGCCGCGCAGCTTGACCGCCGGCGCCGGGCGCGAACGCCGCGCCGGTACGCCGAAGGACTGCTGACGCCGCGCGGTGCGCTCCATCCACAGCAATGCCAAGACGAGGACCAGCATCACTGCGGCGATCTGCGCTGCTCCGCCGAGATTTCCCTGTGACAGCCAGGTCGTGTAGATGCCGAGTGTCAGGGTTCTGACCCCGAAGAAATTCGCTGCGCCGATATCGTTCAGGCATTCCATGAGCGCGAGGCTCACACCCACCGCGATGGCCGGCCGGGCCAAAGGCAAGGCCACGCTGCGGAATGCGCCCCAAGGCGTTTGCCCGAGGGCACGGGCCACTTCCATCTGGGTCGCGGGTTGCCGCATGAAGCTCGCCCGGGCGGTCAGGAAGACATAGGGATAAAGCACCATGGACAGCACGAAGACCGCGCCGCCGAGCGACCGGATCTCGGGAAACCAGTAATCGGCCGGCGTCTTCCAGCCGAACATGTGGCGGAGCCCTGTCTGTAGCGGTCCGGCAAAGCTGAGGAAATCCACATAGGCATAGGCCACGATATAGCCAGGCATGGCCATGGGCATCAGCGAGGCCCATTGGAACACGCGGTGCAACGGAAACCGGCAAGTGGTCACGAGCCACGCCGTGGCCGTGCCGACCACGAAGGTGATGGCGCCGACGCCGAGCATGAGGCCAAGGGTTTGCAGCAGGTAGCTGGGCAACACGGTGGCAAAGAGATGTGGCCAGATATTCTCGGCCGGCGCCGCCGCGAGGTAGACGATGGTCAGCACCGGCAGCGCCACGGCCAGTCCCGTGGCCAGGGCCCCGGCCTTGAGAAGGCGCTCGCTCCACGAGCGGGGTTCTCCCCGCGCAGTTGTCGCGAAACCGGCCTTGGCCATGCCGCGCGTTACCCGGCCAGAACGCGGGTTGTCGGAAAGGTGATTTCGACGAGCGTGCCCTTGCGTGGCTCGCTTGTGATGGCGAAAGCGGTCCGGTTGGCTTCCGCCAAGGCCCTGGTGAGCGGTAGCCCGAGCCCGGTGCCCGGCATGTCGCGGTCGGGAGTGGAAACCCGGCGGAATGGCTCGAGCGCATCCCGCAGCTGGTCTTCGGTCATGCCGATGCCGGTGTCCTTGACCCTGAGCTTGAGTTCGCCGGCCTCGGTCAACTGTCCCGAGATGATCACCTGCCCGCCGGGGTCGGTGAACTTGATGGCATTTGACAGCAGGTTCATCATGATCTGGCGCATCGATCGAAGGTCGGCGACCACGTTTGGCAGTTCCGGTCCCCAGGCCTTGCGCAGGACCACCCTTGCTGCTGTCGCCTGTTCCTGCAGCATCTTGATGCCATGGTCGATGACATCGCCGAGATTGACCGAGGTGAAGTTCAGTTCCAGCTTGCCAGCCTCGACTTTCGATAGGTCGAGTAGATCGTTGATGAGTGATAGCAGGTGGCTGCCACTGGCGTGAATATCATTGACATAGCCACGGTATTTTTCATTCTCGATCTCGCCGAAACGGGCGAGCCGCATGACCTCCGAAAACCCCATGATGGCGTTCAGGGGGGTACGCAGCTCATGGCTGATACGGGCCAGGAATTCGGATTTTTGCCGGCTGGTGGCCTCTGCCTTCTCCTTGGCTTCGCGCAGTTCCGTTTCGGTCTTCTTCCATTGGGTAATATCGCGAACGACCGCGCAGAAAGCCGCCTGGGATTTCGGTGCCTGCAGCTTTCCGATGGTCAGGAACAGGGGCACGCTGCCCCCCTGCTTGACGACTGCGGTGACTTCACGGCCATCGTTGAAGACGCTGGCCAGTCCTGGGCCCTGCAACGCAGCGAGATAGTCGCGCAGTACCTTGCGGCTCTCCGGCTGAAACAGGTCCGCGATGGGCTTGCCCGCCACTTCCGCGATGCGATAGCCGAAGATTGCTTCGGCTCCGGCGCTAAAGGTGTGGATATTGCCCTTGGCGTCGAGCGTGATGATGCCGTCGGTCGCGGTGTCGAGGATGGCGCGCAGTTCGGCATCGGCCTCGGCCGAACCATTGCGCTGGGGCAGCGGAATGATTTCGGCACCGGGTACTTGCGGCGTCTCCGCAGGTTGCTGCACCGGCGAGACGATCTTGGCCTCGGCGCGCCGGACCGGGATTGCAGGTTGCGGCGTCAGCGCTTCGGCCCGCGCAGGCTCGGCCTTCCTCAGGATGAACTGCCGGGCCGGCCCGCCATGCCACGGCACGACGTTGAGCTGGATGCTGGCCGTCACGCTGCGCCCGCCGTCAAGTTCCACGTCACTTGCCGGAAGCGACTGGCCGAGCTGGCCGAAACGGTCGCAAAGCTTTGAATCATTGATCAAGGCCTCGCTGTTGTCGAAACCGAGCAGCACACAGGCGACAGGATTGCCATAGAGCAATTGACCGTCCTGGGCGATCAGAATGGCCTCGGGGCGTTTGTCGAGTGGTTCGCGGAGGATGGCGGGAATATGCGGAATCCGGCGCAGCGGGGCCGGTGGCGGCCGCTTGGGTGCGGCGGGCTCGGGCGGCGTGGCAGACGCGGTTTCGATAGGCGCGGCTGCCGGCTGTTGTGGATTGGCTTCAGCCGGTTGGCTGGCGCTGTCCGCATCACTTGGTTCCGGACGGCGCGGCACATGGCGCACGGTTTCGCTGAGCGCCTTTCCGAGCTTCTCGAAGGCATCCGCATCGGCTGCGTTGAGCGCGGGCGCTTGGTTTGCCTTCCCGCCGCCAGCGGCTGCAGGTGGAACGCCCGTCTTGGCCAATTTCTGTTCGAGGGCCCGGCGTTCGGTGACATCGTCGAGCAGCACCATCACATGGGCGCCTTCCGTTTGCTGCGGCAGGCGGCGGAGGGTAATGCGGATGTCGCGCTGACCGAGCCGCACCGCCAGAGCTCTGACCAGACTCACTGTACCTGCCGCGCCGGCGCGGGCCAGAAGGTCTTCGGCCAGCGCCTGGTCGCCCAGTAAACCCGCAAGGTTCGCCCGCTGGCCGGCGCCGAGCAGCAGCAGGGCGGCGGCGTTGAGATGGCGCACGGTTCCGTCATCGCCCGTCAGCAAGGCCGCGTCCGGCAGGAGATCGAAGGCGGAAACGATGGCCGCGCTGGAAGCGGCCCCCTGGGCTGCCGCCGAAACGGTGGCGACGGCGAGGATCCCCGGTCGCCCGTCCGACAGGGCGTGGACCATGCACTTGCATGGCAAGGGCGCCGCGGTGCCCGCCGACGGGAAATGGAGCAAGGCCTTGGCAACCTGGCCGCGGGCCAGGCTGCGCGAGAGTGCCACAATCCGTTCCACGCCCGGTTCGCTGAAATCGAAGGGCCTGTCGATCAGGTCGAATAGCGAGTCGCCGCCAAAATAGGCAACGCCGGCGCGGTTGGCCCAGACGATACGTGCCCGGGCGCCATCCCAAAGCCAAGCGGCTTCCGGAACGTCACGAAGATCTTCCAGGGTCGGTGTCAGCGCCTCGGCCACGGCATCCTCAAATGTTGCAGGTCCGGAACGATAGAGCCACCGGCATGCTTCGCGGCAAATTAGACGAATTTGAGCGATCTCGTCCAGAATTCGTTAAGGGCTTGTTTACCTTACCGCGCTGCTGCATCGCAATATTTATGTTGCAATGCAGCATAGCTTGGGTTATATGAAGACCAAGAGTCGGAACAGCTCGGTTCCGATCACAGGAGAAGCTCAGATGTCCACTAAGAAGGCGAAACCGGAAATGAACAGCGAAATGTCCCAAGACATGGCCGCCATGGCCCAGAAGTCTGTCGATCAGGCCCAGGCTGCCTTCGACAAGGCCAGCGAGATTGCCCATGGCAACGTGCAGCTGTTCGATGCTGCTGCTAGTGCCACCAAGGATCGTTTCAACGATCTCCAGCTCAAGGCGATCGAGTTTGCCCAGGCCAATGTGAATGCCAGCTTCGGCTTTGCCCGCAAGCTCTTCGCGGTGAAGCAGCCGATGGAGGTCTTCAACCTGCAGCAGACCTTCCTCAGGGAGCAGGCGGAGACCGCGCAGCGCCAGGCCGTCGAACTCAACGAATTGACCGTGGCGCTCGCCAAGGAAGCCGTGAAGCCCATCCAGGACAGCATGACCAAGTCGCTGACGGGATTTTCCAAGTCCTTCGCCGCCTGATCCCAGACCCAGGCGAACCGGGATTCTTCCTCCCATCCCGGTTCCGCCGATGCAAGAGGCCCGCGGCTCGACGCGGGCCTTTTTGTTGTCTTGAATTCTTCGGCGCTTGCCGTTAGTAACGCCGCGTGTGCCGCCTTAGCTCAGTTGGTTAGAGCACCAGATTGTGGATCTGGGGGTCCCCCGTTCGAGCCGGGGAGGCGGTACCATCAAAATCAAATACTTAGATTAAGACGCGCTTACGCCTAGTCGCACAATTGACAGGTGTGGCTTGGTGTTGCGTGATGTTGATACCTGTTCGGCCCACGGTTCGTGAGCGAAGGTCTGACGTGTTGGGATTCACTCATATGACAGATACGTTGAAGGCGGCTGTCGAGCAGGCCAAGGCACTTCCAGAGGTGCGCCTAGCAGAAATCGCCGAAATCATTCGATTGCTCCTCGATCAAGAGCTGCAGATGCCGGTCATTCGGTTCTAGCCGCCACCACTCGCCGATTGGGCATTCTTCTGCCAAGTCTAGGTGGGCATCCAATTCATGGCTCCGCTAAACCGTTGTTTGGTGAAGAGCCTACAAACAGAAACTGTAGGACCCTTGGGGATATCGCCTATCCATCCATTACATTATCATGAGCCGGTGCATGTTGCCGGGTCACGTCCTATGAATAGAGCCACTGACGGCTCGAGAAGCTATGTCCACCTCCGTTCGTTCTGAAGACTATCCTGGTCGCTCGGATCACTTTGAAACCAATCCTCGGCCATCGGCTTCCCATCTTATCTCAATCCTTGGGACAGCCCCGGTGCTTCCGCATTCGCTGGGAATGCCATGATGACATCATGGAGGGCTTTATCGGTCGTGCACTTGTGCTGAAGCTCACCTCTCAGGAATGCGATTTCCTGACACGCCCGGACTAGTCGGGGCAGGTCACTTGCTCTTCATGGTAACCTTCTAACACCTATCATTAAGGTTAGCACGTTTCGCTGCTCACTCGATGTCTGCGAGCAAAGCCAAGTCACCTATTGGCTCCACACATTGACAGCAGGCGCTTTACGACCTCGTAACGCAATGCTGCCGCATCCGCTCGCGAATGCGGCGCAACGCCTCCGGTGTGCCATCGTGATAAGTGCCAAACCACTCATCAAACGGGATGTCGGGTTCGCCATAGTTACACTCGAAGTAACGGTGGTGAAGCTGGTGAAAGAAGTCCCCGACGGGTAGCCCTGTGTCCGACTCACTTCCAACCGTCACCTTCTCAAAACCGGCATGAGACGTGGGTCCCTGCAGGACTTTTGACTGCAGGTGAAAAATGAAATGAACAGGATGGGAAGCCAGCACGAAGTGGAGGGCAACTGAACTCAGGTAGAGCAGATGTTCAACCGGATGCATCGAAAATCCGGACCACGGACCAGTCACGATGTTGCGATGATGCAAGTGGTGCACTGACTTGTAAAGCGGTTGCCAGTGGATGAGCCGGTGAATCCAGTAGAAATGAAGGTTCCCGAATAGTGGAATGACGATGAACATCGCGACAAACCAGATCGGGTTGTCCGCCCAAGAGAGATAGGGCAGGTAACCGTTGGCAAAAGCCCAGAGCCCCGCGGCTTCGTAAGCGGTCCATATGGGTACGCCACTGGCGAGCGACCAGAACACGTTGTCGTAGGTCTGATCGTTGAAGGTGAATCGCTTGTTCTGTGTCTGAAGAGAACGAGTCTCATACCGCAGATGGTCACCCTGGCCACGGTATGTATAGAGATAGAGGTGCAGCCCACCCGCGACCAGGGTTAGCAGCAACAGATTTCGGACGAATATGAAACCGATCCAGCCCAGGGCAAACTCGCGACATTGGTCAAGACTGGGAGAAAGATAGAACCACGTCAGCACAGACACGCCAGCGATCAATAGTTTCACAGAAATTGGAAACCATCCACCCAGCAGATCCTTTAGCAGAATCAGAGGTCGAACAGGCCATTGTGCGATGGGCGATCTTGGCATTGGAAATGGGGGATGCCAGTTCCAGAGTTCCTTTGCCCGCGATTCCGTCCGAGTGCTGTCTGCGGTGTCAGCACGACGCGCTTCTGTAGTAGACATGAATGACGACCCCAAATGTGGTAGATATATACAAGCATCTGCAGGGAAGTAGAGAGCACGACCAACTGGCTGACAAGTTCAATCCGTAGAAGCTCGTTATCACAGATTTCAATATCGCCCGCTTGATCGGCATCTGTTTTACGGGCCACAGGTTGACCCTCACGGGAGAGACATGAACACCGGAGAGCGGGGCCGAAATGAATGCAATTTCCGGCCCCGCGATAGCTATTCAAATGCGAACGGCAGAGTTCAGGCCGTCAACGACCATTTCTTGAATAGACGGAAGTTGTCGAGAGGTTGCGCGCCCGACATCTGGCCGCCTGTATCAACCTTATCGCTCAGACCATGTACGATGTTCTGAAACAATGGGACGATAGTGGCCCCTTGGTCATGGAGTATCCATTGTGCATCCGCATAGATTGCCTTGCGCTTTGCCTCATCTAGTTCAACTCGGGCAGCGGCAATGAGATTGGTAAACTTCTCATTGCACCAGTTTGTATCGCCCCAGGCCGCGCCACAAATATACGCCAAGGATAGCATGAGATCCGGCGTCGGCCGCGCACCCCAGTAACAATAACAGAACGGAACCTTCCGCCAAACGTTTGACCAGTATCCGTCGTTGGGTTCGCGCACCACCTCGATATCAATGCCTGCCTTCTTGGCGCTTTCCACATACAGAAGCCCAGCGTCAAGGGCCCCAGAAAACGCAGCGTCAGCCGCATGTATCTGGATCTTTGTTCCCTCGAAGCCGGACTTTTTCAGGTGGAATTTAGCCTTCTCGGGGTCGTACTCCCTCTGAGGAATATCAGCATTGTAGAACTTGTCGAAGGTGGGAACAGGATGATCGTTGGCCAGTGACGCGTGACCTAAGAACACTTTGTCCCTGAGTTCGGCTCGATTTACCGCATACTTCAACGCCAGTCGAAAATCCTGGCTGCTGAATGGAGCCTTGTCTGCAAGCATCGGCATGGTGATTGTAGAGCCACCCGGCACACTCGCAACTTTAATCCCCGGCGCGTTACTCATTATCGCTGCGGTCTTCGGATCCACATGACCTTGCCCCGGTTTCTTATCC
>JAGRLX010000263.1 GCA_020441605.1 Alphaproteobacteria bacterium | reverse complement strand
GTGCACGTCCTGCATCGGCCCGTCCTTGTAGTTGCCGGCCGTTGAGAGCCCCAGGTATTCGCGCATCTTGGCGTCCCAGGCTTCGGGCACGTCCCTGGGCGCCAGCCTGCCGGTCACCAGGTCCTGTTCGATCTCGAAGCGCAGGATGACATGCAGGGGGTAAGTCGCCTCGTCGGCGTCGACGCGGATCAGGCCGCGCTCGACATGATGAACATGGGCTAGCATGTCCTCGACGGTGGTGCCCTCAAGGTGCTCGCGCCCCAGAATGTCGCGGGCCAGTGGGAGGGCGAATTCCCAGAACTCGGCGCGCCTCGAGAGTTGCATTTCCTGGAACAGGCTCTGGCTCTCGTGAATGGCCATGCCGCGGGCCTTGGCGCTTGGCCAGTGGCCGAGGTCGTGGGGCAGGTTCTGCTCATAGAGTCCGTGTCCGGTCTCATGAAGAATGCCCATGAGCGATGACAGAAATTCGTCGGTGCGATAGCGGGTCGTCATGCGCACATCCGACGGGACGCCGCCACAAAAGGGGTGGTGCGAGATGTCAAGGCGTCCGTGATCGAAGTCGAACCCCACGGCCTTCATGAGCGCCAGACCAAGTTCCTTCTGCTTTTCGATGGGGAAGGGGCCGGCGAAGACCTTGAGCGGTCGGCTGGCGCGGCGGCGATCCTGCGCCTCCAGGGCTTGCGGAATGAAATCCTTGAGGAAGCCCTTGAGATCGGTGAAGACGCGGGCAACCTCGGACGCCCGGCTGCCGGGATCATATTGCTCGATCATCGCGTCGTAGGGCGCAAGTTTCAGTACCTCGGCGCGGCGGTCCGCCTCTTCCCGGGCCAGGGCGACGATGTTTTCGAATGACGGGAGAAAGTCTTTCCAGTCATTCCTGGCCCTGAGTTGGCGCCACAGTTGCTCGCAGCGCAGACGGGCATTCACCTGCCGGGCGACGAACTCGGATGAAAGGCAGGTGCGGTTGATGTAGTCACGCTTGAATTCGGCGACCGCTGCCCGCTGGGCCTTGTCGAGGTCCTCGGTCTCGGCCGCGGCAATCCAATCGGCGATATGCGGGGCCGAAGCCATCTCATGCGTGAGCGAGGCGAGCACCGCCATGGCCTCGGCGCGTTTCTCGCCGCCACCGTGCGGCATCATCACAGCTTCGTCCACGCCCAGCATGGCCTGTGCATGGTCGAGGGCCTCGAGCCTGCGGTTCAATTCATCGATCTTGGCAAAGGACATCAATGCGCTTCCGGGTTGGTTCTATCGTGATGTGAGATTGCCGGCATAAGCCGGAATGCGCTGCCAACCTACATGCCGGACCAAGGCCAGGCAATCGGTCAGCATTCTTCTTGCCGTAGCGACAACAATGAGGTAAATGCATGTTTTCTCGTGCATCAATCGAAAAATCAGAAAAACTGTCGTGAGGCCGTCATGTTCGCTCGCCTTTCGGTTACGATGTTGTGCGTCTTCTGTTTCCATGCCGTATCTGAAGCCAGGACCGTGGGTCTGTGCCGGTTCGATACCGCCGGCCTGACGTTCCGCGGCGATGCGGCTGAGCAGGCGAAATGCCTGTTGCGCTTTGTCAAACCGAAAGCCAGCGGATCGGTGGAACAGCCCGTCCCGCCGGCGATCTCGACGCGGATCGGTGCGCCGATCGCCATCACGCCAGACAAGCTGAAAGCCTGTCTGAGCGCGCGCGGCATCGCGCCGCTGGACGTCGGGGGTCCCATTGACAGCAGCGACGTCACCCGAAAGCAACGCTACTTTGTAATTCATGACACCAGTTCGCCGGAGATCAATGCGCCGGCGACATTTCCCGACAACATCAACGACGCATCCTATGCCGGCAACCGGATCGACCGCGGCTGGGGGTCGATGCAGGGCCGCGTCAATGTCTTAGTGAGCCGTACCGGACAATCGCGAACCATGACGGACTTTGGCGTCCGCCGGACGAGACCAGCCGTGAAACTCGAAATGACGAGTCAAGTCAGCGCAGCGCGGCCCCTGTTTGTCCATGTCGAGAATATTCAACCGCGCATTAAGCCGGCTGGCTCCTGGGCCCACAAGGCACCTGATCCAGGATTTTCACATGCGCAGTTGCAGCGCTTGTCGGTGATCTATGTGGTGGCAAGCGTCCGTGCCGGGCGCTGGCTCATCCCCGCGTTTCATTTCAATGTCGATAGCGACCTGTATGCGGGCGTCGATGTGCATGATGACCCGCAAGCCTTCGACCTTGCGGCCTGGGGAGACGCGGTGGGAGCGTTTGCAGAGAGTTGCGAACAATGAGAGCGCCCATACGCATTGTTACCCTGGTACTTGCACTGCTGACGATGCAGGCACCGTCGGCATCGTCCTATGATCCACCGCCTGCGTCCAGTGCGCTCCTCCGAGGTATCGACTTCACCAGCGCTACACCGCTTGATGAAGATTACCGCCGGGAATTTCAGGGTTGCGACGGTGTTCTCGGTGCTGCGCGCAAGGACAGGTTTCGCGGCTTCAGGCTTAGCGGAGATTATCGCTGCTCCACCGATCCGAGCCGGGTCAAGACGCTGCTCAAGCTCAAGGATGGCGCGATCTACTGGGAAAGCAAGCTGGCGCTCGATCTCGATGGATCGTGGGCATCGTGGAGCGGCACAGTCTGGAGGGGTGCAAATGGCAGGCCGCTCAAGACGACCGATCTGTGCGGCACATCGCTCAAGTGGCAATCACATGGTGGCAATGATTGCGACCATCCGGAGGCACAAGTCGATTCGGACCAGTATCCCTTCATCGTCATTCCGACTGCGGGCCTCAGACGCATTACCGGGCGTCAATCGGCCAAGATCGGCCGCGAATTCCGCGACAAGACTGGCCTCGACATGAAGGACATGGGCGTTGTGATCTACAGGGACAAGTGGTCCCCCGTGTTCATCGCCGATGGCGGACCCTTCATGCGATTGGGCGAGGGCTCTGCAAGACTGTTCGAGACCCTCGACGAGAGCCGGTGCAAGAAATGGAATAGTGACGGAACACGCTGTGTCGGGCCCGGTGACAGTGAATATCCCTACCGCAATTTTGGCTTGTCGAGCAAAGTGATCTTCATCATCTATCCGGGGTCGCGATCGGCGACGCTGTCGCCGGAAACTGCAATCGCGGAGATCTGTGCATTCGCCGAACGGAAACTGGGCCTTACCGGGTCAACGGTCTGCAATCGCTAGCATGAGTTTCCGGCTGCCTGCCTTCTCGATCAGCACAGGTTTTCGTTGGAATGACCAGCAATGGTGTCATCTCCTGGCGTTTTCCATCTGGTCGACGAAGCGCTTGAACAGGTAGTGGCTGTCCTGCG
>JAGRLX010000262.1 GCA_020441605.1 Alphaproteobacteria bacterium | reverse complement strand
AAAACCCGTCCTTCGAGCTCAACGGCGCGCTGCTGTCGCGCTGTCAGGTGCTGGTCTTGAACCGCCTGGATGCCGCGGCAATGGAGGCTCTGATCGCCCGGGCCGAGATGTTCGAGCGGCGGGCCTTGCCGACCGATCCGGCGGCGCGTGAGGCCCTCATCGCCATGGCCGATGGCGACGGCCGCTACTTCCTCAATCTGGTTGAGGAAATCTTCGCCTCGGTCCCGGAGGGAACTGCGCCGCTCACGCCTGACACGCTGGCGCGCACCGTCCAGAAGCGCATGCCGCTGTACGACAAGGCCGCCGATGGCCACTACAATCTCATATCGGCGCTTCACAAGTCGGTTCGCGGGTCGGATCCCGACGCTGCCCTTTACTATCTGGCCCGGATGCTGGTGGCGGGAGAGGACCCACTGTTCATCGCCCGTCGGCTGGTTCGCATGGCCTATGAAGATATTGGCCTTGCCGATCCGGATGCCGCGCAGCAGGCATTGGCGGCCAAGGACACTTTCGATTTTCTTGGCTCGCCCGAGGGCGAACTCGCGCTGGCGCAGGCCACCGTCTATCTGGCGACCGCACCAAAATCCAACGCGCTCTACGTGGCTTTCAAGGCTGCCACGGAGCGCGCCAGGCAGACCGGCTCCCTTGCGCCGCCCAAGATCATCCTCAATGCTCCGACCAAGCTCATGAAGCAGCAGGAGTATGGCGCCGGCTATCGATATGATCACGACCAGCCAGATGCCTTCTCGGGCCAGAATTACTTTCCCGATGGCATGGGCCGGGAAAGCTACTACAGCCCCGTCGAACGTGGATTCGAGCGCGAAGTGAAAAAGCGCATCGAGTATTGGGCAAAGCTCCGGCGTGAACGCGGCGGCTGACTTGCTGAGGTTTCAGCCGTTCTGGCCGGCCACGCGTCTGATCGCGTCGGCTAGCACGTCGGCGGGCTGGGCGCCGACCAGGGCATAGCGCTGGCCGAGGATGAAGGTCGGGACCCCGGTCACGCCGATCTGGGTGGCATGGGCCATCTCCGCCTTGACGGCGTCGGTATCAGTGCCGCCGGCCAGAAGACCGGTGATCTGGTCGCGGTTGAGGCCGGCGTCGGCGGCGCAGGACGCAAGCACGGTGTGGTCGCTGATATCCTGTCCTTCATTCCAATATGACATGAAGAGGCGCTCGACTACCGCGTCCTGGCGTTCGGCCGTGTGGGCCCAGCGGATCAGTCGGTGCGCGTCGACAGTGTTGGGTGTGCGTCTGATACGGTCGAAGCGGTAGGGCACCCCCTCGGCCTCGCCGGCGGCAATCAGCGGGTCGTGCAGTGTGGCGAGCCGCTCGGCGCCGAATTTGCGGGTGAGGTAGTCCTGGCGGTCCATGCCCTCGGGCGGCAAGGAGGGATCAAGCGCAAAGGGCCGCCAGCGGACGGTGACAGCGAGATCGTCGATTTGGCCGAGGGCCTTGTAGAGCCGGCGCTTGCCGAGAAAGCACCAGGGGCAGATCACGTCCGACACGACATCGATCACGACGGCTTCGATCATGTTCCGGGCCTCACGGTTTTTCCATGGCCTTGCGGATCAGTTTGCCATTGGCGGTCCGCGGCAGGGCCGTCACGAACCACACCTGCTTCGGGCACTTGTAGGCCGCCAGCCGGTCGCGCAGGAAGGTCATGATCGCGGTCTCGTCGGCGGTCACATGGGGCTGTGGCACGATGAAGGCCGCGATGATCGAGGCGGTGTCGGAAACCCGCCATTCGCGCACGCCACAGTCGGCCACATCCGGATGTTGCTGAAGCACGGCTTCGACCTCCAGCGGCGAGACCCGGAAGCCCCCGGCATTCATCATGTCGTCGCCGCGGCCCCGGTACCATAGATAGCCATCGCCGTCGAACTCGCCCTGGTCGCCGGTGGCGAACCACTCATCCGCCACGGGTTCCTCGCACCAATAGCGCAGGAACAGCCCCGGATCGCTGCGATGGATGCCGATCTGGCCGTTATCGAGAATGCGCACGGCGCGGCCCGGCTGTGGCTTGCCCGGCGAGCCGGGGCGCACCGGAACGCTTGGCGAGGACGAGACGTAGGTGGAAATCTCGCTCATGCCGAGGGCCTCGTAGAGCTCCCGGCCGGTCTTTTCCCGCCAGCCATCGAGCAGCGGCCGGGCCAGCGCCTCGCCGGCGGTCAGGCCGTGGCGCAGGCTGGTGCCGGGTTTGAAGTCTGTTCTCAGAATTTGCCGGTAAATACCAGGAACAGAAGCCAGAATTGTTGCACCGTGGTGGTGGATCAGCCAGCCCCAGACATCCGGATCGCGGTGACCCGTGTGAACGATCGCGGTGGCGCCATTGGCGAAGGGGTCGCACAGCCCGGTTCCCAGCGTATAGGTCCAGTTGAAGGCGCCGGTATGCAGCACGATGTCATCGGGCGAGATGCCGTACCAGCCCTGGTACATGGGCCTGCGGCCCCAAACGGCGCGTTGTCCGTGCAAGACGCCCTTGGGCCGCCCGGAGGTGCCGGAGGTGAAGATGAGGTAGGCGGGGTCGTCGGCCACGGTATCGGCATAGGACGCCGCCGGAGGGCAGGTCTTGGCCGCGGCCAGATCGTCCGGCCCAAGACAGCGGATTGCGCCGAGGTCATCTGGCAGGTCGAGGGTGCCGTCCCAAGCCAGGTGGCTGGTGCCGCTGTCGCGCAGAAGGCCCGCCACTTCTCGGGCGGTAAGCATGGGCGAGGCTGGAATCGGGACAGCACCTATCGCATTTGCTGCAAAGAATACAAGGGCATAGTCGAGACTATTGCCCATCCGGATGAACACCCTGTCGCGGTGCTCCACACCGGCCCGGCTGAGGCCTGTCGCCAGCCGCAGCACGAGGTCTTCCAGCTCGCCGTAGGACCAGTGAAAGGTGTCATTGCCCGAGACGATCAGGGCGGTCTTGTCGGCCGGTTTCGCCGCGAGGCAATAGCGCGCCAGGTTGAAACGCTCCGGCGGCAGTTCACCGGTATACCCATTGCCACTCAAGGGACGCGCCAGAGGGTGGTGGCCTCGAAACCGGGCAGGGGTTGTTTCTCGGGCCGCCCGATGTAGGTCCACCGGGCCACCCATTGCCCGCCGGCGTCGAAGAAGGGCACGGTATAGAAGCCCGAGACCAGCAACCGGTCCTCGGCCCGCACAGCCGCCACGAAATCCTCACGACTCCTGGCATTGAGCATGGCCTCGATTGCCCGGTCGACGGCCGGATCCGCGATGCCGGGGTAGTTTCGGGTGCCCTCGATGTCGCGGCCCTCAGAGCCGAAGTAGAATTTCTGCTCGTTGCCGGGCGACAACGAATTATACCAGGTCGCCGGGATCATGTCGTAGTCATAGGTGCGTTGGATCGCGGCGAATTGGGCGGCATCCACGAGACGCACCGTCACCGCAATGCCGATCTGTTCGAGGCTGCGCTGAAAGTGCAGGGCATTACGCTCCTGATCCTTGTTCTGGACCGAGATGGTGAAGGCGAATTGTTGTCCCGCGGCATTGACCAGGCCCTTGTCGCCGATGGTCCAACCGGCCTCGGACAGGAGCCCCACGGCCTTGCGCAGAAGTCTGCGGTCGCGGCCAGAACCATCACTGACCGGCAGCTTGTAACTGCCATCGAGGACGTCGGGGCGCATCGTCGCGGCAGACTCTCCGAGCACGCTTCTTTCGCGGTCGTCGGCGGGGCGTCCCTCGGAGGACAGCTCGGACCCGCCATAGAATCCATAGGTTCGCCGATAGGCGCCGTTGAACAGGTTGGCGTTGGCCCATTCGAAATCGAAGGCCATCACCAGCGCTTCGCGCACCCGCACGTCGGCGAAGAGCTTGCGGCGGGTGTTGAAGGCGAAGCCGGCAGCGGGCGCCGGCGAGCGCTGCGGGATCGTCTCGAGGGCGATCTTGCCCTCCTTGACCGCCGGGAAATCATAGCCGCTGGACCAGCGGGTCGTGTCGGTCTCGATGCGAATGTCCGCAAGGCCGGTCTTGAATGCCTCGAAGGCGGCGTTGGCATCGCGATAGTAGTCGAAGCGAACCTCGTCGAAATTCCACAGACCCCTGGCGAGGGCGAGGTTCTTCCCCCAATAGTCCTTGTTCCTGCGGAAGGTGACGGACTCGCCCGGTTTGGCCTCGGCGATCACATAGGGTCCGGAGCCGACAATAGCCTCCAGCGTCGTCTGGTCGAAACTGCGCGACGACCAGTAGGCCTTGGACACGATGGGCATGACACCGACAATGAGCGGCAATTCCCGGTCGCCGGACTCCTGGGTGAAGGCCACTGTGAGGGTGTCCGGCGTTTCGACCTTGGTGATCTTGGAATAGGAATTCTTGAAGTTGGGGCGGCCCTTGTCGCGCAGAAGTTCCATGGAAAAGACGACGTCGGCTGCCGTCACCGGCGTGCCGTCGGAGAATCTTGCCTCGGGCCGCAGCCTGAAGGTGAAGGTCTGGCGATCGTCGGACAGGTCGACCGACTCCGCCAGCAGGCCATAGAGGGAAAATGCCTCGTCCCAGTTGCGGCCGAGAAGGCTTTCGAAAACATAGGTGCGCACTCCGGCTGCTGCCGTGCCCTTGACGATGAACGGGTTGACGCTGTCAAAACTGCCGATCACCGCCTGGCGCAGTTGTCCGCCTTGGGGCGCATCGGGATTGGCATAAGGGAGGTGGGTGAAGTCAGCGGCAAGGGCCGGTTCACCGTGCATGGCGATGCCGTGGCGGGGTTCGGCTAAGGCGCCGCTGGTAGCGAATGCGAGGCCGGCCAGAAGTGACAGAATTCGAATCGGTTTCATGGCGCCCGATGTTACCGCATCGGGCGCCATGGTGTTATCGCACGATGATGTTCTGGAATTGCCAGTGGTCGCGGCGGTCGAGATCGGTTTCGAAAAGGTCGCCTACCGCCTTGAGGGGGGTCCAGTCGGTATAGAAGCCCTGGAGCGGCCCGAGGTAGGGCCGCTGCACCTCGAGGCAGCGCCGGTAATCCATCTCGTCGGTCTCGACGATCCCGGCCGCGGGATTTTCGATGGCCCAGACCATGCCGGCCAGAACGGCCGAGGTGACCTGCAGTCCGGTGGCGTTCTGGTAGGGTGCCAGTTTGCGGGCCTCCTCGATGGTGAGTTGCGAGCCATACCAATAGGCGTTTTTCTTGTGGCCGTAGAGCAGGACGCCGAGCTCGTCCATGCCGTCGACGATTTCCTTTTCGTCGAGGATGTCCCATTGCGACTGACGTTTGCCGCCGGCGCCCAGCAACTCGTGCCAGGACAGGATCGCGTCGTTGCAGGGGTGATAGGCATAGTGGCAGGTGGGACGGTATGCCGTCTTGCGGCCATCCTTCACGGTGAAGAAGTCGGCAATCGAGATGGCCTCGTTGTGGGTGACCAGATAGCCAAAGTGAGGGCCCTGGGTCGGGGTCCAGGTACGTACCCTCGTATCGGCGCCGGGGCGTTCGATGTAAATGGCAGCACCGCATCCGGTCTTGTGCTTTTTGCCGCCGACCGGCAGCTTCTTTTCATGGGTACCCCAGCCGAGCTCAGCCGGTTGCAGGCCTTCGGAAATAAATCCGTCTACGGACCAAGTGTTGATGAACACGTCGAGCGGCTTGGGTGTCCTGGCGCGCTGGGTGTCGCGCTCGGCCACATGGATGCCCTTGACGCCAACCCGCTTCATCAGCTTGGCCCAGCCCTCCCGGCTGGCAGGTTCCTTGGCCTTCAGGCCGGTGTCGCGCACGATATCCATCAGGGCCTTCTTGACGAACCAGGAGACCATACCTGGATTGGCGCCGCAACAGGATACGGCAGTGGGACCGCTTCCCAGTTCGCGCTTCAAGGCCAGGAGGCCTTCACGCAGCATGTAGTTCGAGCGCTCGGCGTGGCCAAGTTTGGCGTTGTAGTAGAAGCCAGGCCAAGGTTCGATCACGGTGTCGATGTAGAGCGCGCTGGTTTCGCGCGCCAGGCGCATGATGTCGAGGCTGCCAACATCGACAGAAAGGTTCACGATAAGAGCGGGGCCGGGGCCGGCGTTGAGCAGGGGCTTCAACACTGCCTTGTGATTTCGCTTGGTAATGGCTTCCTTGACGAAAGCGACGCCCTGGCTCTCGGCCAATTGGCTTTTGGACGCATCTGGGTCGATGACGGTGATCCGGCTCCGGTCACACTTTATGTGACGCAAGATGAGCGGAAGTGTTCCCCGGCCGATCGAGCCGAAGCCGATCATCACGATGGGGCCGGTCCAGGTGGCGTGCACGGGCCAATTGGTCATTTCATCGGAACTCCTGTGAAAAGATTGTCAACGCGTGGCCGTTTAGAGGAAATGGCCAGGCAGTTACAGAAAAACTTTACACCGGGGGGCGTTGCCGCCGATGCTCCGCAGGCGGAGCATGCGACAGGGCTAATGATGTTCGCTGCCGCCGTGGGCCTGGGCATAGCGCCATTTTTCCCAGGCGATCCTGGCTGTCTTGTAGGAGTCGATGACCGACAGGCCGTAGATGAAGATGCCGCCCACATGCCGGGTGAAGAAGCTCGCGTCGGGCGGCATGATACGCAGGCTGATCCATCCGAGAATGACGGTGAAGAACAGGAACATCAGTCCGCGCTGTGCCCTGCCGAGCAACGCATGACCGGCGCCCGGCAAGATCAGGGCGGCAGCGAGCACGGCGTAGGGATTGCGTGGCTTGTCGGTCATGACGTGGTCCTGTGCCAGGTTTCGATATCTTGTCTGATCGCGATCAGCCGGTCGAGGACGTCGCGCAGCGTCTCGGCCTCCACGCGTGCCCCGGCGAAGGAGGCCTGGCGGAAGACGCCATAGCGGGCCCGGTCGCCTTCACCAATCTGGACCACCATGCGGATGCCCTTGGGGCTGATCAGCAGTTCCTTGGCGCGGGTGTCGAAAAAAGGCGCAAGGTGCGGCCGCACCACATGGGCGGGTACCATGTGGGTGGAGTCGTCGGTTCGGATCACGGCATGTTCGGGGAAATCGGCGGGCCGTTCGACGGTCTCGGGCAGATGGTCGAAGTTGGAGAAGCTGGTGGGCCCAGAGGGCCGCATCATCAGGTCGAAGATTGCGGTCACGGGAAGGGGAACCGGTATCGTCACCATCAGCCACAGGCTGGGCAGCTTGCGCACGGCAAGGGTATCGACCACGGTCTGCACCTGCACCGGCAGGCCCTGATAGTCGCCGATGAGCCGGTGAACGCCGGCTGTGCGGGGATCGTCCAGCCGGGCATTGGCGAGCAGCGGCAGGATCTCGCCGAACAGCCCGATGGGTTCGGCCTTCTGCCGTGCCAAGGCATCGAGGAACTGCCGCGCCAGCAGGGCCGAGAGACCCAGGGCCGCGACGATGCTGAAAATGGTCTGCCACATGGTGCAACAAGCATATGGCCCGCCGCGAGGGCGGGCCACTGCCATTTCTCGGGTTATCCTCAGTAGCCGCGTGGCTTGGGCCACGGCATGGTGAACTGGTCGCCACGCCGCACATACTGGTAGCGGTAGAAGTGGAACCACAGCGACACCACCACGTAGAACACCACCATCGCGGTCAACTGCGAGCCGAAGCCCAGGAAGATCGCGAAGAAGGTGATCACGCAGAGCACGAACAGCACGATCGCCGGCAGCGGATGGAAGGGATGGGTATATCCGCGGCGGATCGATCCCAGCGGCCACTTGTTCCTGAACATGATGATGTTGATGCTCATGAAGGTGTACTGCAGCACGCCCGACAGGATCGAGAAGGTGATCGCCTGGTTGAGGTCCGCGATATAGGCGAAGGCCAGGGCGATCGGCAGCAGGAACAGGATCGACCGGTAGGGCGTCCTGTACTTCGGATGCACCGCCGAGAACCAGGTCGGCAGATAGCGGTCGCGGCCGAGCGAGAACCAGGCGCGTGCCGCATCGTTGATGCAACCGTTGGCCGAGGCCACCGCCGAGAGCACCGTACCCCAGAAGAGCAGGAACTCGAGGAAGGCCGAGCCCGTCAACCGGCCGGCGTCGGCCAGCGGGAAGAAGGTGTAGCCCAGGTATTCCCACGGCATCAGCGAAGCGCAGACATACCAGGTCAGGGCTGCGGCGATCAGGAGCGTAATCATGCCGGCCATGGTGCCATAGGGCAGCGACCGGGCGGGGGAACGCACTTCTTCGGCGGCCTGGGTCGTTCCCTCAATGCCGAGGTAGTACCAGATGCCGAACTGGAAGGCGGCGATGACGCCGATCCAGCCATAGGGAAGCGCGTTGTCGGGTGTCACCATTTCGTTGAGGCGCAGCACCACGCCCTGACTCCAGGGGCTTACCGAGAAGAACAGGACCACGATGGAGATGTAGGCGAGGGCCGTGATGACGAAGTTCACGTTCAGCGTCATCAGCACGCCGCGGTAGTTAAGCCAGGCGAGCACGACGATGGTGAAGACCACGAAGGCGTGTCGTTCGAGCCCCTCCACGCCGGCACGGGAGACGATGAGGTCACCCACAAGAATGGAGTCGGACACCTCCAGCATGGTGTAGGCAAAGACCAGGTAGAGCGCCACGTTGAAGGCCATCAGTGGCCCGACGATGTGCTTGGCTTGCGCATATTGGCCACCGGCGGCGGCGACCGTGGAGGTCACTTCCGAGTCGATCATGGCGACCGAGGTATAGAGCAGGCCGATCACCCAGCAGACGATCAGGGCCGCGAGGGCGCCGCCCTTGTCGGCCGAGAAGTTCCAGCCGGTGAACTCGCCCACCAGCACGATGCCCACACCCAGCGCCCAGACATGGGCGGGGCCGAGTACGCGCAGTAGCGAGACTTTTTCGATAGGGGCCGAAGAGGCCGCAGCTTGAGCCATTATAGCCTCCTCAGATCTGATGCTTTTCGGACGACGCCTCGATTTCGCCTTCGCGCGAAGAGGTCAGCGTTTCTTCCGAATAAGTGGTGTCGGTCTTGAACCAGTCGAACAGCATCCATGCGGCAAGTACCGCGGAGCCGGCCCAGCAGAGATAGGAAAGGGTCACCCACATGGTCTATCTCCTCACTTCTTGCCGTTGAACTTCTCGTCGATCACCTCGCGATACTCCTTGTCGGAGGCGCGGAAGAGAAAGACGAAATAGCCAATGAGGACAATGGCCATGATGATGAGCTGGATCCAGTCGATGGCATAGTGGAACTTGCTCTGGATGATGTCATGGGCGGCGGCCGCGTCGGCAAAGCCCAGCTTTACCCATTGCTCGACCATGGCCGGCGTCTGTTTCAGCGCCTCCCAGGTCGGGTTCTCTATGGCATCGATGTTCTTGGCCGCGCCAGCCCATCCGGCCTGCAAGGGCAGCCACAGGGCGGCGAAGATGGCGATGACCAGAAAGATGATGTCGACGACCTGCATCGTCTTGGATTGTTCGGGTGGTGTGTATTTTGCCATGTCCGCCCCCTAGTGCTTATGGCCCTTCATGGCATCGAGATGCTTGATATCGAGGCCATAGATGAACTCCTTGTCTTCGGCGTAGTGCTTGACCATCGCGGCGATCGAGGCGGTGTTGAAGATCAGTACCGCCGCCGCCGCGATCAGCACGACTGTCCGCACACCCGCATCGGGGATGTAGGGCCAGGACATGATCAGGACGAAGAGTATGACGATCCAGAGTAGCACGACCAAGAGCCATGCACCGCGCACATCGGAACGGTACATGGCCTCAATCCGCTGATTGAGGTCAGACATTGTTAATCCTCCCGCAGGCCCGCTTGTTTTCCCCTCAGGTTGCGTGCCCGCCCCAGTGAGTCGTTGTTCCGAGGGGCAATTTTGTTAAGCGGGAAGAAACTACCTGGTTGGTGAATTGTCAAGCAATCTGGCGGAAATGTGTGCAGTCTGCATGCTGTCACGTCAATTCCTGTCCGGCCGGAAGCTTCGCATGTGTTCGGCAATTCCGGCTGCGCTCATGCCCGTTCCCAGCGTCAGGATGGTGAATTCCGGGTAGCGGAACAAACGGTTGAGAGCCGCCATCAGGGCATGTGCCCAGGTCAGCCTGACTTGATTGCGCAGTGCGGGGCGCAGGTCGAACTGGAGACTGTGGGACTTGCCGTTGAAGACCAGCCGCCAGTCCAGGTCGTGCCACGGCATCATGACATCGGAGAGGCGGCGGTCACGGAGGCCTTGTGGCGTCATTTCGATGGCGGGGCCGGCCAGGCGCGCAATCCGCCACGAGATGTCCGCCATCATGGCGCCGGCCATCACCAGCAGCAGCCCAACCACCATGACGGCGGCTCCGGGCCAGCCGTCCGGCCCGCCGAGCCAGGTCGCGCCAACCCCCGCCAGAACCGCGCCGAACAGCATTTCGGCGGCCCAGAACAGGGTGAGTATCTTGGCCCAGAAAGGCTGGTTCTCGATGATGACGGGCTTCGGCATGCCAGTCATGGGGCACGGGTGGCGGGCCATCGTCAAGTCCCCGACGTGAATGGCGGATGAATGTCCCGCTCAGGGCCGATTCAGGCGCCGCTGGCTAGGCTTGGCGCAAGTTCAGTGGATTTGCCCGATGCGCCGCCCG
>JAGRLX010000261.1 GCA_020441605.1 Alphaproteobacteria bacterium | reverse complement strand
CACGAGGTGAAGCTGATCGTCGACCTGATCTACGATGGCGGCATCGCCAACATGAACTACTCGATCTCCAACACCGCCGAGTGGGGCGAATATGTCACCGGCCCGCGCATCATCACCGATGCCACCAAGGCCGAGATGCGGCGCGTGCTGAAGGACATCCAGACCGGCAAGTTCACGTCCGAGTGGATGCAGGAGTATCGCGCCGGGGCCGCCCGCTTCAAGGCGATCCGCCGCAACAACGATGCCCACAATATCGAGGAAGTGGGCGAGAAGCTCCGCGGCATGATGCCGTGGATCGGCAAGAACAAGCTGGTGGACAAGAGCCGCAATTAGGGTGCTTCGGCAGCTTGTGCGCGGGCCGATCCACCAAGACAGGCGGCCATCACGCCCAGCGTGATGGCTGATCGGCAAGAACAAGCTGGTGGACAAGAGCCGCAATTAGGGTGCTTCGGCAGCTTGTTCGCAGAGTGTGCAATTCAGACAGCAATGGCCGTCCCCGGGCGGCCATTTCCTTTGTTACCTTTGCGCGTTCAACTTGCAGTTCTTGCGGGGCTGCCCTGTGCGGATGACGTGACCCGCGCGACGGATTGGCGCCGGGCCCTGCGTCTGATCATCGAACGAAGCGCCGTTCCGTTCGTCATGATCAACCCTTCGCGAGTTTCTTCCGCCATGCCTGACTTTCTCAAACGCTACGCCACCCCGCTCATCACCGGCCTGTTCCTCGTATCGCTGGTCTCGGGTGTGGCGCTGTTCTTCCATCTGGGGCAGTCGGCCTTCCGTGGTATGCATGAATCGCTCAGCATGGTGTTGATCGTGCCTTTCGTCCTGCATCTGTGGCGGAACTGGCGCGCCATGGTCATGTATATTGGCCGTGCGCCATTCAGCATCGTCATGGCGGCCTCGCTGGCGGCAGCAGTGGCATTCGCCTATCCCGCCATCATGGGCACGACCAGCCGTGCCGGCGGACCGCCGCCCTTTACTCTGGCGCAGACGGTCGTCCAGCACAAACCGGGTGAGGTTGCGCCCGTATTGGGCCTCGGCGCCGACGAATTGGTGGCAGCGTTGCAGGGCAAGGGCTTTGCGGCGGCATCGCCCGACCTCACTCTGGCCGAGGTTGCCACGAAGGCCGGAAAGAGCTCCGCCGATATGATCGCCGCGCTGGTGCAGGTGAAGAAGTAACCACCTTCGAAGCGGCGCCACCCGACCCCTGTTTCAGACGGGCAGCAGATCGCCCAGCTTGCGCCACACGGCCTCGTCGACGATGATGCCATGGACGGCGCTGTCACGCCGGGCGGCCCAGCGGTGTTCGCCGGGAAGCAGGATGCCGTCGCCGGAGGTTTTCAGCATCGCGACCAGGGTTTCGAACCGCGCGTGATACTCGTCCATGGGCATGAACCGGGCGACATCCACCGCGAGCAGGAAGTGCCCGTTGTCGCCATTGCGCGAGAAGTCGCTGTACATGGAGGCCACGCCGTCGCCGATGCCGGCCCCGGTGATGACCCCGGCAAGGATTTCGACCAGCAAGGACAGGCCGAAGCCCTTGGCGCCGCCGAAGGGCAGGAGTGCGCCGGCACTGACCTGCGCTGGGTCGGTGATCGGCCGGCCTTCGGCATCGATTGCAAGTCCTTCGGGCAGGGCAGTTCCCTTCTCCATATGCTCGCGCACGGTAGAGCCGGCGAGGGCGCTGGTGGCCATGTCGAACAGCAGGTGTTCGCCCGTCCGGCGCGGTGCGCCGAAGGCGAAGGGATTGGTGCCAAGCACCGGCTTCAAGCCACCGTGGGCCACCACCTTGGGAAAGGAATTGCTGAGTGCCAGGCCGATCATGCCGGCGTCTGCCGCAAGGTTCACGTAATAGGCCCCGGCGCCGAAGAAATTGGAATTGCGGACGCCTGCGGCGGCAACGCCCGATCGTCGTGCCAGGGCGATCGCCTCCTGCATGGCCCGTTCGGCGGCCGCATAGCCGAAGCCGCCGCCGCCATCGATGCGGACGAGTGATGGAGCAATCGGCTCGACGCCGATTCCGGCGTTGCCGTTGAGAACACCGGTCCGCAGCCGCTTCACTAGAATGGGCATGCGCTCGATGCCGAAATTGTGTCGTCCGGCGCCTTCACACCAGACCATGTGACGGGCCGTGGCGTCGGCCTGGGCATGGCTCGCGCCATGGGCCGTCAGCAGACTGACGATCCTGTTATGAAGCGCGTCCGGAGCTATGCGCATCGGTCAGGCCGTCAGGCGGTAGATCACGGCCACCATCGCCCCCAACACCGGCGCTGGGTCGGTCAGTGACATCAAGGGAAAGACATGGGCCGTCGTCGCAATGCTCTTGGCCCAGCTCCAGAATGAGAGTTCGCCGCGGCGGCGCAATTCAAGGAAGCCGAGGAAGTCGCGCAGCGGATACCAGAAGCGCAATTCGCGCTTGCTCGGCTGGAAGGTCGGGATGGGCTGGCCGGTGAGGTGACAATAGATGATCAGGTCGATGGGAACACCGGCGCGGCGCACCAGTTCCTGGGCAGCGGTGAAGCGCGCGTTGACTTCGATGATCTTGAGCTTTCCGTCGCGGATATCGCGCTTGAACTCGATGTTGCCGAGACCCTTGAGTCCCACCCCCTCGAAGAACTTGGCGCCAGCCGCGGCGGTTTCCGGCAGCCAGCCGGTGCGGTGATAGCAGGCGTTGCCGCGGTTGACGGGCCAGCGCCGGATCACGCTCTTGGTGAAGTGAAACAGGTTGCCCCCATCGCCGGTGCGGTAGGTGTAGTAGCTGCTCAGGGTCGAGTCCGGGCCGGGGATCATTTCGACGACGAAGACATCGATGCCGTTCCGCCAGGCGAGATGGACTTTCTCGGCCAATTCGTCGTCGCTGCTGTCGATGACGAAGAGCTTCCTGCCGAAGACGGCGGAAAACTTGTGCGACTGGATCGGCTTCACCGCCACCGGATAGCGGATCTTGCCGCGCAGCGCCTGGAGGTCGTCCTCTGATCCCAGGCTCCAGTGTTCGGGTGCGTCGACCTCCGCCGCACGGGCCAGTTCGAGGGTGCGCTTCTTGTCGAGGAAATCAGCCTGCAACTGGGGATCGGCCTCGTCGAGAATATAGTTCCCGGCAAGCCGGTCGCGATTTGCGTTGAGGAATTCGATGGCATCATCGCTCATCGCCAGCAGGATATGGCCATGCAACCTGTCATCGCCATCGAGCAGCAGGCGGTGCCAGTAATCGCGCTGGCCGATGCCGCGTGGCACCTTGAAAGCCTGTTTGCAGTGGCGGGAATAGAGTGCCCAGCAACTGGCGCTGCCGCTGGCACGCACTGGAATGCCCAGACTGCCGAGATGCCGGCAGATTGACAGGGCATTTTCCTTGCCGCCCAGCAGAAGGACCGGGGTCGAGGTATCGAGGGTCATCCGGCCACCACACGCAGGAAGGACGGGGTTGCGGCGGCCCTGTCCATGGCGGCCTCTGCTTCGTCGAGCAAGTACTTGGCAAGCATGGCGGCCACCGATGGACCCTCGGCTGCCTCGGCGACCAGGTCGTGATGGTGCAGACCCGGGGTGGTGTTGATCTCGCCGATCAGGCCGTTGCCGCGCTCGAGGGGGGCTGAAATGTCATGGGCGATGATGTCGACGCCGGCAAGGCGCACGCCGAGGCGTGTCACGAGCCTGGCACACAAGGCGACGGTCGCGGGATGGACCATGGTGCGAACCACGTGGTTTTCGGCGGCGGAATTCTGGTTCACCGCCCGCTTTACCACAACGGTTTCGGCCGGGGTAGGCACGGCGCGAGGCGAAAGCTTCTGGGCAGCAAGATAGAGCATTGCGTCACGGTCGAGTTCCAGGGGGCTCAGCGCGGTGAAGCCGGTGCCGGCGAGGCGCTTGCGATTTTCCTCGTTGACCAGGGCCTGAATCGTCTTGCGGCCGTCGCCGGTCACGCGCGGCGGATCGCGGCGGATGGCATCGATCATGCGGCCGTCGAGAAACAGCAGACGGTAGGAGTGGCCCTCGATCTGCTCTTCGGCAAGGAGATCGGGGTCGAATCTGGCGGCGCCCAGGGCGGCGCGGCGCAGGCCCGTGGCATCGGTTATCCCCGTGGTCACACCACGGCCGCCCCCGGTGCCGGCGGCGGGCTTCACCACCAAAGGCCGGCCGGTGGACTTGAGCAGGGCCTCGGCCTGGCTCACGTTGCCGATGCCGAAGCGGACATGGCGCGGCACGGGCACGTCGAGGTCGGCCAGCAGCTGATAGGTCAGCCACTTGTTGCCCATCAAATCGAGTGTCAGGTGATCATCAAGCCGCACCTCCGGTCCGCGCACGATGATGGTGACGCCATTGCGGATCAGCCGGTGATAGCCGTAGTCCCATTTCAGGCAGGTTGCTCCCAGTTCCTGGGCAGCCTTCAGCCAGTAGCGGTCGTAGTAGCGTCGGCGCAGGTCGGCGAAACGGGCCTGGGCCATGACCGCGGGCACGTCGAGCAGACGCAGGCTGCGGAAGGCGTTGCGGCGGAGTTGGGATGCAAGTAACATGGAAAGATCCAATACGGTTCAGTCGATTTGACAGTGATCGGCGGCGAGCTGGCGGTCGACCCAGTCGTTGGAGAAACGGCCGGCCTTCACATCGGTTACATATTGCTCGAGGCGGGCCTTGTGGGCGCGCAACCGCATGATGGTCTCTTCCGCCACTTCATGGCGGACAACCGCAATGCCGCTGCTGTCGGCGACGATGATGTCGCCGGGATTGACCACGATGCCGCCGCAGCTCACGGCATAATTCAGTTCGCCCGGTCCCCGGTGCAGCGGCCCGAAGGGCGTGATGCCGCGGGCGTAGACGGGCAGCCCGGCTTCCTTCAATCCTGGCAGGTCGCGCACCAGTCCGTCGACAATGAAGCCGGCAATGCCGCGGTGCTTGGCCTTGTTGGCCACAAGATCGCCAAGCACGGCGTTTCGTTGGCTGCCGCTGGTGTCGACCACCACCACGTCGCCGGGCGCGGCCGCGTCGAGGGCCTTGTGGACCATCAGATTGTCGCCGGGAAAAACCTTGACGGTGAGTGCCGGACCGACCAGCGGGGCTTCGTTCACCACGTTCCTGATGTCGGGCGACATGGTGTACATGCGGTTAAGGATGTCGGATATGTCCGGTGTTTCGAAGTCGCGGAACATCGATACCAGGGCCTGGTCCGGCCGGTTGATGTTGAGCTTGATCCGGAAGCCGGCGCCCGGTGTCATCTCGGACGACTTGGGGCGTTCGGTGGCGCCGCTGCCCGTCGATTTGCCGCGGAGTGGGGAACTGCTGACGATCGCCATGGTGTGATATCCCGATACAGGTGAACAGACGAGCGTTTACCGTGCAGGCCGTGTGCCATCGCGGCGGCGGGATGAGACGAGCGTTAACACTTTCTTACCGAGGTGCGTCAAGTTTAAAAGGACGTCAAAACAGGAGCATGACAGTGAGTCTCGAACAGGACATTGCGCGGCTGGCCCTTCAGGAAGAGCGGTTGCGTTTCAAGCAGATCGACGAAGCGGATGCCTGGGCCCTGGGTTGCCAGATGCGGGCTGCGGCCTTGGCCCGCAAAATGCCGTTTGTCATCGACATCAGGGTGGCGAACCGGCCGCTGTTCACCACGGCCCTGCCGGGGTCCACGCCGGAGAATCCCGAATGGGTGCGCCGCAAGATCAATACAGTCATGCGGTTTCACAAGAGCTCATACCGGGTCGGGCTGGAGTATGAGCTTCGCGGCGTGCGCCTTGACCAGTCGCGAGGTGTCGATCCGCTTGACTTCGCTGCCGCTGGGGGAGGATTCCCAATTCATGTCATTGGCACCGGCGTGGTTGGCACGGTCACCGTATCGGGTGTGCCACAACGGGACGATCATAATTTTGTTGTTGAGATGCTGTGCCAGTTTTTGACAATTCCTCTCGCCGACGTTGCTCTGGCGCCTGAACGCTCCGCATGAGTGCAGATTGGAGTTTCTACGTGCTGGCCGCCGTCGCGTCCTTTGCGGTGGGGGCGTCCAAGGGCGGCCTGCCGATGATTGGCGTGCTGAGTGTCCCGATCCTGGCCCTCAGTATTCCGCCCGTGATGGCGGCGGCCCTCTTGCTGCCAGTCTATATCGTCAGCGATGTCGTGGGGCTCTGGGCCTATCGCCGCGAATATGACCGGCGCAACCTTCTGATCCTGGTGCCGGCGATGATGCTGGGGGTGGGCATCGGCTGGGCGACGGCCAAGGTCACCCTGGAGCAGGAATGGCTGGTCAAGCTGCTGGTTGGCGTGATCGGCCTCTGGTACTGCATTTCCGTCGTGGTCAAGCGCAAGGATGCTCCGGCCCGGCCGGCCGATGTGCCGCGCGGCCTGTTGTGGGGGTCGATCGCCGGTTTTACCAGCTTCGTCTCCCATACCGGGGGGCCGCCCTATCAGATGTACACCTTGCCGCAGAAGATGCCGAAGATGGTCTTCGCGGGCACCAGCACCATCGCCTTTGCCATCATCAATGCGGTGAAGCTCCTGCCGTACTGGGCGCTGGGGGAATTCAATCCCGGCAATCTCAAGGTTGCGGCGATCATGTCGCCGGTGGCTGTGGCCGGTGCCCTGATCGGTTACAAGCTGACTTCGGTGCTTCCGGAGAAGCTGTTCTTTAGGCTGATCGAGGTCGCCCTCGTCGTGGTGTCGGTGAAGCTCATCTTTGATGCGCTGACGAAGGCGCTGGCATGATCAGGGTCGAGCCGATCGTGGCTGCGGACCTCCGGCTGGACGAGGGCGGCTGGGATTTTGCCGAGGCCGAGCGGGCGGCGATAGCGGCTCATTGGCGGGCTGTCATCGCCGAAAAGCCGTTCCTGTGGAATGGCAAGGTGCTGATCTGCACCGGGGCCGCAGTCAATGATGGGGTCTTGTCGGCCCGGCTGGCGCTGACCGATTTTGCCAGCTTCGTCGCCTGCCGCGACTGGGGATGGCCCGATCCCGGGGCGAGCAGTTGCTTTGCGGTGCCGGCGGTCGTCTCCGCCGACGGCGCCTTGCTGGTGGGGATCATGGGGCCGCGGACTCTCAACGAGGGCAAGGCCTATCCGCCGTCGGGATCGCTTGAGCCGCGCGATGTCGCGGCCGATGGCCGGGTCGACCTTCGCGCCTCCATGGTGGCGGAGCTGCGCGAGGAAACCGGGCTCGATCTGGGGCAGGCTGCGGCGGGGCCCATGGTGGCGATCTTCGAGGGGCCACGGCTGGCGGTAGCTCAGCGGCACGATCTGCCGCTAGACTTCGCCGAGATGGAAGCGGTCTTCCAGCTTCACAATGCGGCGGAAGAAGACCCCGAACTGTCCGCCATCGAGGCGATCCGCAACCGTTCACAGATCGATTCAAGAATGCCATTTTATGCCCAGGAAATCATTCGGCAATTTCTACCGTGAGGCTTTCCATTGACGGGCTTGCGGGCCGTCTGCCAAGCTCGCCGGCAAGATTGACGATCCAGGGACCTCAGGCCATGCGGCTCGATTTTCACACGCTCGATGTGTTCACCAGCCGACCCTTCGGCGGCAATCCCCTGGCGGTCGTGCTGGGGGCGGACCGGCTGACCACCGCGCAGATGCAGGTGATCGCCCGCGAGTTCAACCTGTCCGAGACGATCTTCGTCATGGCGCCAGACGACCCGGCGAATACGGCCAAGGTGCGGATCTTCTTTCCGACGGCGGAAATTCCCTTTGCCGGCCATCCGACCGTCGGCTGCGCCATCCTCGTGGCCTCGCAGAAATACAAACCAGGATGTCCCTTCGAGACCGAAATCCGGCTTGAAGAGCAGGCGGGCCTTGTGCCGGTCAGGGTGAGCCGTATCGGCGGGGTTCCGCGCGCCACCTTCACGGCGCCGGTCACACCGCTCCGCCTCGACCAGCAGATTCCGTCAAAGGCCCTTGTGGCTCAAGCACTTGGGCTCGAGACTTCGGAGATCGGTTTCGCCGCCCACAGGCTCGGGCTGCATCAGGGCGGACCACGCTTTCTCTATGTGCCGCTGGCCTCGCGCGATGCGCTGGCGCGGGCGCGGGTGATCGAGCCGCACTGGTCGGCGCTGACCGGCTTCATCGGCTTCAACAGTGCCTATCTCTATGCGCCGGGTGGCGACCGGCCGGGCACGCACTACCGGGCCCGCATGTATGCGCCTGCCGACGGGATACCGGAAGATCCGGCGACCGGTTCGGCCACCGCCATTCTCGCCAGCCAACTGCTGGTGGCCGAGGGGCTTGGCGATGGCACCCGCCGTTTCGTCCTGGAGCAGGGCTACGAGATGGGGCGGCCGTCGGACCTGGTGATGGAGGCCGATGTGCGCGGCGGTCAACTTGCCGCCGTGCGGGTGACCGGCGAGGCCGTGCAAATCATGTCAGGTGTGCTAGAAGTCTGACCGGGGACGGAACGCAGCGCAGTGCCGGGGAGGACCGAGACGCCATGAAGACCATATTGCTCATCGCCCATTTCATCGCCATTGCCACGGGCACGGGCATGAGCATTGCCAATTACATCAACATCCGCATCGCGGCGGGCGAGAAGGGCGACCGGCAGGCGAGCCTGGTCTATCTGCGGCGGACGCTGGCCCGGCTGGCCGACCTGGTCATCGCGGTCATGTGGCTGACCGGTATCGGCCTGTGGTGGATCCTGCCCGAGGCGGAACAGCCCAACAGCTGGTTCATCCTGCTGGTTGTCTTTTCGGTGGCCATGACCGTGTGCCACGGGCTGGCACGCATGACGGCGGGGCGGATGGCGCGGACCGGCGACAATTCGCTCTATCCGCGCATGGAACTGCTGGTGTCGGGTGTGTGGATGTCGGCGCTGGCCGCCATCATACTGGCGGTTCTGGCCTTCGAGACATAAAAGCGCGGGCCGGGGGTCAGTCGAGGTCGAGCATCGCCTTGGCCTCGGACAGCACGTCGATGCCCTCCTGTTCATTGCCGGCGCCGCAGAGCTGGACCGCCTGATTGCGCATGTCCTCGATCTGGTCGCGCTCGTCGGGGGCGAGATCGCGCTCGGCCAGGGCCTTGTCGATGAGGGCGAGATCGTCCTGGCACTGGCCGGCAAAGGCCGTGCTGGGCAGCGCAAGGGCGAGGGTCAGGACGAACAGAATAGGCTTCATGGCGGCGGGGGTCCCGGAGAAGGTTGCGGGCGGGTGTTATGCCCGAGTCCCCAGGCCTTTGCCAGCCGCTTGTGGCGGAAGTTGGCCGCATGCGGCTCGCAGCTGTTGTGCCCTGTGCTGGTGCTGGCATTTGTTTGCCAAGCCATCGGGATTTGTGGCCGATTTTCGAGACACAAGGCACGACCCACAGCTGCCGGAATCGGGATGGTTTTGGTACGGGCAAGATTTCGTTGCGAAGCATTGCATTTGGTTGCAGATTTAGACCTAGGGGCAAGAGTCTGAGATACAACAGGGTAGCGACAGCCATGACGACGACCATCCG
>JAGRLX010000028.1 GCA_020441605.1 Alphaproteobacteria bacterium | reverse complement strand
AACGGCTGGTGCTTTCCGTGGTCGCTGTCGGTCGTGGGTGGCACCCATGTGACGCTGCGCTGGGTACGGTCGAACCTCATATGGGAGGCGCTCTCCAGCCATGAGGTCACCCATCTCTGTGGGGCGCCGATCGTCATGTCGACGATCCTCAATGCACCGGCCGAGGAGAAACGGCCACTTGCCCAGGTGGTCGAGTTCTTCACCGCCGCCGCACCGCCCCCGGAAGCGGTTCTCGCCGCCATGGCAGAAGCGGGCTTCAACGTTACCCACCTCTACGGACTGACCGAAACCTATGGACCCGCCGTGGTCAATGACTGGAAAGCCGACTGGGATCGCCTCGATGGCGCGGCGCGTGCGGTCAAGAAGGCGCGCCAGGGGGTGCGTTACCATGCGCTGGAAGATCTCACAGTGATGGACCCCGAGACCATGCAGCAGGTGCCTGCCGATGGCGAGACCCTGGGCGAGGTGATGTTCCGTGGCAATGTGGTGATGAAGGGCTATCTGAAGAATCCGAAGGCGAGCGCCGAGGCATTCCGCGGCGGCTGGTTCCATTCCGGCGATCTGGGGGTGCTCCATCCCGATGGCTATATCCAACTCAAGGACCGCTCGAAGGACATCATCATTTCGGGCGGCGAGAATATTTCATCGATCGAGGTGGAGGACGTTCTCTACAAACATCCGTCGATCCAGGCGGCAGCCGTCGTGGCCAAGCCCGACGATAAGTGGGGCGAGACACCCTGCGCCTTCGTCGAGTTGAAACCCGGCAAACAGGCATCCGCTGACGACATCATCGTTTGGTGCCGCGCCGGTCTGGCGCGCTACAAGGTGCCGCGCCACGTCGTCTTCACCGAGCTTCCAAAGACCTCGACCGGCAAAATCCAGAAATTCAAGCTTCGCGACATGGCGAAGGACGTGTGAGCGTCGCAGCTACGTCGCGCTCTTCATTCAGCACAGGTGCCGGTCCGGTCAGCCCTTGCTCATCGCCGAGATGAAGGACGCAGCCAGCCGGCGCGTCGCCTGGCGGACATCCAACGGCGGGGTCTGACCGACGTAAGCGCGGGCGGCGCGTTCCATCAACTCGCCCAGCCGGCCATCGGGACCCACGGCCTCCAGTGCTGCGAGTGTCTGGCAGGAGGGTGAATAGCTCTTCTGCCCTTCCTGTGCCCGCACCAGGTTCTCCTGGCGAATCCAGTCCTCCGCCTTGGTGACCAGTTTGCCGGCGTCATTGTCGGCCATGTGGCCGGTGACGGCCTTGATGGCGCTGCGGTCGAACAGGGAAGACCCCAGCGGGACCTTGCCATAGAGGTTGGCCATCGACAGTACCAGAAGTTCATAGAAGAGCTCCCGATTGGAGAGGTCCTGCTGCCGTTTCGGCGCCTCGTTCGCAGAAGTCATTGGCCGTATGGCTTCGGCACCCTCGAAACGGTGATCGGTCGTCTGGGCTGCTGTGTCCATGGGTCCCCCGGCTTTCGCAGCGGAACCGTAGCAGCCAATGGTTGACAGTCCTTGAACCGTCAGGTGCCGGCCTTGGCCGCGGTCTTGCGGTTGCGCAACACATGTTCGTGACTGGCGTCGTAGAGCGCTGAGTCGCGGAAGTCATGGGCATCGAGAACGGGGCCAACCAGGATCAGGGCAGTCCGGGTGAGCTTGGCTTCGCGGACCTTGCGGGCGATGGTGGACAGGGTGCCGCGGATGATCTTCTGATCAGGCCAGGTGATCCGGTAGGCAACAATCACAGGGCAATCAGGGCCATAATGGGGGGTCAGGGCCCGCTCGACATAGGCCAGGTTGCGGATCGAGAGATGAATCGCGAGCGTGGCGCGGGAGCGGCCCAACTGTTCCAGCGTTTCGCCATCCGGCATGGCCGAGGCCTGCATGGCGGTACGGGTGAGGATCACCGTCTGGGCGATCCCGGGAAGCGTGAATTCGGTCCTGAGTGCTGCAGCCGCAGCAGCAAAGGCGGGCACCCCAGGGGTTACGTCGTAGTCGATTGCCAAGGCATCAAGGCGCCGCATCTGTTCGGCAATTGCTCCGTACAGGGATGGATCACCGGAGTGGACGCGGGCCACATCCTGGCCCTTGGCATGTGCCGCCGCGATCTCGGCGATGATTTCGTCAAGGTGCAGGGGGGCCGTGTCGATGACGCGGGCGCCGGCGGGTGCCGCCCTCACGATCTCTTCGGGTACGAGCGAGCCCGCATAGAGGCAGACGGGGCAGGATTGGATCAACTTCAGTCCGCGCAGGGTGATGAGATCGGCGGCGCCCGGTCCAGCGCCGATGAAATGGACGGTCATTCGGCGGCTTCCCTTTTTCTGGCATAACCACGTGGCGTATAGGCATAGGTCCGGCCGTCGCCGCGGGCGAAGGATTTCGACTGTGATGAGCCCACCATCACCAGGGTCAGCATGTCGACTTCTTCGGGATCGAAGTCTTGCAGGGAGACGATCCTCACGGTTTCTTCCGGACGGCCCAGGTTTGAGGCGATCACCACGGGCGTAGCGGGGGGGCGGTGCTGCCGAAGAATGGTAAAGGCGCGTTCCAGCTGGCTGCGACGCTTGAGCGAGCGGGGATTGTAGAAGGACACCACGAAATCGCCTTGCGCCGCGGCCTTCACGCGGTTCTCGATGACGCCCCACGGTGTGAGAAGATCGGAGAGCGAGATGCAGCAGAAGTCGTGGCCGATCATGGCCCCTGCCTTGGCCGCGGCGGCCTGGAAGGCCGAAATTCCAGGAATGACGTCAACCGCGATGCGGCAGGGTTCGAGATCCACGATCTCATAGACGAGCGCCGCCATGGCATAGATGCCGGCGTCGCCGGAGCAGACGAGGGCCACCTCCTTGCCTTCCTTGGCGAGGGCGATGGCGTGTCGCACGCGGTCTTCCTCGCCCCCCAGGGGAAAGCGATGTTCGGTCTGGCCATCTAGGATGTCGGCCACGAGATCCAGGTAGAGGCCGTAGCCGACCCAGTCGCTGCTGGCCGTGAGAGCGGCACAGGCAGCCGGAGCTCGCCAATCGGAAGCGCCGGGGCCGATGCCGACGACATGAAGGAGGCCACGCCCCCTGCCGGGCAGAGGGGCAGCGAAGGGAAGGGCATTTCGCACTTCCTTCGCATGGCCAGTAAAGCTGCCGGCAATGGCACAGGTGGTGCGCTTAGACTTGCGTTTCACGGACAGAAGTTCGCCGTGGGAATCGCAGGCGACGAGCGCGGCACTCTCCGCCACGCCCGCAACGCCGACCTCCTTCTGGACCAGTTCCGACGGGGTAGCCAGCAAGGGCTCGGCGGCCTTCAGGTCCTGCGCCGCGAAGAACCGGGCTTCCACGCCCAGATGACGCGCGAGTGCGTGAATGGCCGGTTCATCGGCCTTGATGTCGATTGAGGCAACCAACGCCACGGACTGTCGACTCAGGCCCGCGTCGGCCAAGGCGGCTTCGACGTTCTCGATCAGTTCTTCGGCACTGGCGCCGCGCTCGCAGCCGACACCGACCGCAAGGCAGCGGGGATGGTAGACGAGGCAATCCTCGGAGCCGGCAGTGCTTTTCTCGGTCACCACCACGCGGAGCTTCGCCTCGGGCGACGTGAGACAGCCAGCGAGCCAGGGTGCCTCGCCCTCGATGCGGATCGACTCGCCAGCCAGAACGCGTGCTGCAAAGGCCTTGTGATGTATTGGATTGGCGAGGGTTACACCGGGCGGCGGCTGATCCAAGCCCGCGCCGAATCTGATGTCACTCGCCGTGGTTATGGCGGCATGGGCCTGCAGGCGGCTGGCGATCGCGCGGGACAGGTCATTGGCGCCATGGTGGCCGCCGAGAAGCGGCACAACCGACCCGCCGTCCTCGGCGACGGCGATAACGGGCGGTTCTTGATGCTTGTCCGCGAGATGGGGAGCGACGGCGCGGACGAGGATGCCGCTGGCGCAGAGGCCGACAATGGCCCGACCCGCGACGAAGAGGTGGGCCAGATGGTCGGTCGCCTTCCGGTAGGGGACATCCGCGCCTTCCATGCCCAGCGGGGCGTGGATCTCGCCGCCGAATGCCGTCTTCAGCGTGTGGGCCAGGGGCAGGGCGGAGACACCGAGGATGAAGATTGCCGGTTTCACCATGGTTCAGAGCCCGTATAGACCAGGACGGTCGAGAAATAGGGGAGGGTTTCGCCGCGCCAATCAGCGAGCGGCATGACCTGCTGATCGTCATGGGTGGCCTTGACAATCACATGGGCGCGGGACGTGAGATCGAGCAGGCCGAGGATGTTGCGGATCTGCGGGAGATGACGGCCGACCTTGATGATGGCAGCACTTTCGGCGATCAGAAGCTCTTCGCGCAGGCGGTCGCCGGGAAGGGTGGCGGGAAGGATTTTCACGACCTCGGTGCGCGCCGACAGGGGCCGGCCCAGCGCAGCGGCCGATGCGGTGATTGCGGTCACGCCGGGAACCACCACGGTTGGGAATTGCTGGGCCAGCCGCACGAAGACATACATGAAACTGCCGTAGAAGAAGGGATCACCTTCGCAGAGCATGACCACATCGCGGCCCTCGCGCAGGTGGCCGGCGATGGCGGCGGCACCGGCATCATAGGCGCGCTCGCCCGGTTCGCGCTCGACCCGCATTGGCATGTCGATCGGCAGATGGATCGCATCCTCCGGAATGAATGGCGTTGCGATGTCGCGGGCGGTCGAGTCCCTGCCATTGGCGGCGAGATAGGCGACGACGGGTGCGGTCGACAGCAGGCGCCAGGCCTTGATGGTCATGAGTTCGGGGTCGCCGGGACCGACCCCTACACCATAGAGTGTTCCGGCTTTCACCATGGTTTGAGCGCCTGCCATTGGGTGACGGCCATGCGCGGCTTCAGGGCACGAAGATCGCCGATGCGGGTAAGGCGCGAAACCTCGATGCGGGTGAGGTCGCCACCATGCTTTTCGTGCAGATCGTACAGGTGCAATTCGCCTTCAATGGTGACGACATTCACCACCATGACGCCGCCGGGCCTTAGGGCGTCCCAGGCGGTTTCGAAGACGCCGGGAACGCCGAGGCCTCCGCCGATGAATACCGCGTGCGGTGCAGGCTCCCCGGCAAGGGTTGCCGGCGCCCGGCCTGCCACGATCTTCAGACGCGGCGTACCCAAACGGTCGGCATTGGCCGCCATCATGTCAATACGTGCGGTTTCGCATTCGAAGGCGATGGCTTCACAACCCCGGGCGGCGCGCATCCATTCGATGGCGACGGAACCGCATCCCGCGCCCACATCCCAGAGAAGCTGATCAGGGGCCGGCGACAGGGCGGCCAGCGTTGTGGCGCGGACTTCGCGCTTGGTGATCTGGCCATCATGCAGGTAAGCCTCATCGGCAAGACCCGCGAGCCGGGAGCGGATCTGGGCTCCGGGTGATGCAACGCAGTGAATGGCGAGGGTGTTGAGGTCGGAGAATTGTGTTTCCGGCAGATGATCCGCCATGAAAGACGATTGGCGTTCATTGGGTCCGCCCATGTTTTCCAATACAGTCATGCTGCTGCCGCCGAAGCCCCGCGCCACCAGCCGCCGGGCGACTTCGGGGATGGTCGTGGCATCGGCCGTGAGCACGATGAGGCGGACGTCGGGCTGGATGAAGGCCTCGATGGTGGCGGCATCGCGGCCATGCAGCGTCAGGGTATCGCAATCGGGCAGCGACCAGCCGACCCGTGCGGCCGCAAGAGAGAAGGCCGACAGGCCCGGAATGATTTCCATTTCGGCGAAGGGAATGAAGGTCAGCAGTTTGCGGGCAATCCCATAGTTCAACGGATCACCGGTTGCGAGGACGACGGTGCTACGGCCCCGCAGCGGTCGGATGCGGTCCACGACGGCGGCGAAGGGTTGTGGCCACTCGTGAACTTCGGCATTGTGCGGCGGCAGGACGCCCAAAAGGCGTTGCGATCCGACGATCACCTGGGCCGTCGCGACGGCCAGGCGGGCGCGGGCCGAAAGGCCGGCATAGCCGTCCTCTCCCACGCCGACGATGGTGAGCCACTTGTTCATGAAGCACCTCTCGACAGGGCATTGATCACGGCAGCCGCCATGGCCGAGCCACCTTTGCGGCCGAGAAGTGTGGCATAGGGTACACTGCGGGGATTGGCCACGAGCTCGGCTTTCGACTCGGCGGCGCCCACGAAACCTACCGGAAAGGCGGCGATTGCGGCTGGCCGCGGCCCACCGCCATCAATCATCTCCAGAAGTGCGAAGAGCGCGGTCGGCGCGTTGCCGATCACGACAACCGCGCCCTCCAGATGCGGGCGCCACATTTCGACGGCGGCGGCCGAACGGGTGATGCCCGCCGCGATGCCCAACTCCCGCGCCTGCGGATCATTCAGTGTGCAGATGACCTTCAAGGCCTTGACGATGATTCCGTGCCGGACCATTTCGGCGTCGGCCAGGACAGGCTTTCTTTCGGCCAAGGCCGACCGGGCGGCACAAACGAAATCATCCGAGATCCGCAGATCGCCGGCGATCTCCGGCATGCCGCAGGCATGGATGACGCGGGTTGCCACGTCCGTGGCATCGCCGGGAAGCGCGGACAGATCTGCCTCGGCACGGATGATGGCGAAAGACTGGGCGTAGATCGCCTCTGGATCGCGCAGATAGTGGATCACGATTTTTTCAGGCTCTTCGGGCCGAGCGGATGATCGGCATGCGGATAGGGCGCATGGGTATGGCCATGGTGGTGATCATGGTCATGATGGTGGCCGTGATGATGGTGATGGCCGCCATGGTGGTGGGCATGGCCAGAACCGGGCATCGTGACCCTGACGGGTGCAGCGGGATCGAAGGTCAGTGCCGGGGTCTCTGTCTTGCAGCGGCCATTGCACACGCCGTCGCAATAGGGACAATCGGCGCTGGTTCCGATACCCTCGACATGGTGATGGTGGCTCTCCTGAGCGGCACCAACTTCCGCCTCGAAACCGAGAACCTGGGTGCGGTATTTGCACATCTGGCAATTCATGGCGATATCGCCGGTGAGGATTTGCGTGATGCGTTCCTCGAAGGTGGCAATCACCTGCGGATGGTCGTTCAGATAGGGGGCCTTGACGAATTCGATCGCGGGGTGGCGTGCTGCAACGGCATCCGTCGCATCGTAAATCCGCTGCACCAGGATACCGGTGAAGAGGAAATAGGGGAAGACAATGATGCGGCGGTAACCGAGGCGCGCGGCATGTTCGAGGGCCGGCTCGACGAGGGGAAAAGTCACACCCGAGTAGGCGGTTTCAGCCCAGCCGAAGCCAAAGCCCTCCCACAGAAGCCGCGTGACCTTCGATACGTTGGAATTGGCGTCAGGATCGGAGGCCCCGCGGCCGACGACCACGAGCATTGTCTCATGTTTCGGCACATCGCCGGGCCAACCGTCCAGCGCCTGTTGCACGCGGTCGGCGGCTGCGCGCATCATCTTCGGATCGATGCCCAGTTCCTTGCCGTAGTCTATCCTCAGGTCGTTCTGCGCCGCATAGGTGTTCAGGACGGAAGGAATGTCATTCTTGGCGTGGCCGGCGGCGAACAGCATGCCGGGTGCGGCGAGCACACGGGTGACACCCTGGGACTTCAAGCTGTCGAGCCCCGTCCGGATGATGGGTGTCGCGAATTCGAGATAGCCATATTCGACCGGGTACTGCGGTAGCCGCTCCTTCAGGTGCTGGGCCAGCACGGCAAATTCGCGCACGGCCTCCTTGTCGCGGCTGCCATGGCCGCACAACATCACGCCGAGTTTGTCTGACATCGTATCCGCCTTCCTCAAGGCAGCGTCGCCGGCATATCCGGCACGGAAGGCAGCTCCGGCATTGGCCCCGCTTGGGTCGGCCGCACCGGAATTTGCTCTCAGTCCCATCAGTGGAGACGCTGCAGGCGAAGTTCCTAGGGCCATGACGGGGTGGGGTCAAGGAAGGCCGCGACATGGTGTTGCGGAATTGCGTCGCCAGAGGCAACCTGACGCAGCTGCTTACCGATACGCCCGGCCTTGCTGCGGTTCAGAACTCGATTCCGGCCTGGGCCTTCACGCCCGAACGGAAAGGATGCTTCACCTGCTCCATTTCAGTGACGAGATCGGCGATATCGATCAACTCGTCCTTGGCGTTGCGGCCGGTCACGACAACATGCTTGTCCGCCGGGCGGTCGCGCAGCACGCTCAGGACTTCAGCGAGCGGCAGGTAGTCATAGCGCAGCACAATGTTGAGCTCGTCGAGCAGCACCATCCGGTAGGACGGATCGGCAATCATTGCCTTGGCCTCCTCCCAGGCGGCGCGGGCATGGGCAATGTCGCGCTCGCGGTCCTGGGTTTCCCAGGTGAAGCCTTCGCCCATGGCCTTGATGGTGACGAGATCTGGGAACTTCTCCAGCACAGTGCGCTCGCCGGTGGACCATGCCCCCTTTACGAACTGTATGACACCTGAGCGCATGCCGTGACCGATGCAGCGGAACACCATGCCGAAGGCAGCCGTCGACTTTCCCTTGCCCTTGCCGGTGTGGACGATGAGCAGGCCCTTCTCGATCGTCTTTCCGGCCATGATCTTGTCACGGGCGGCCTTCTTCTTGGCCATCTTCTCGTGATGGCGGGCGTTGTCATGGTCGCTGTCGGTCATTGTGATAACTCCGTGAGCAGATCATAGGCTGAATTGAGGCGCGGTGTCCAAAGGCCGCGGCCGGCCGCCTCGGCAAAGCGCCGAGCGATCTCGCGCAAAGCTTCGGCGTTGTTTGCGGCGATGAACCGGCGGGTCGTTTCGTCGCCGATGAAGGCTTCGAAGGCCAGATCGAAATGGTGGCTGCGGACGGCACCCGTCGTGGCTGCAAAAGCGAACATGTAGTCGACGGTGGCCGCGATCTCGAAGGCCCCCTTGTACCCGTGACGTTTGACGCCGTCGATCCATTTCGGATTGACGACGCGGGATCGCATCACCCGGCCTACCTCTTCCTCCAGCGTGCGGATCATGGGGCGCTCTGGCCGGGAATGGTCGTTGTGATAGACCGCGGGCCGCCTGCCCGATGCCTGTTCGACGGCCACCGTCATGCCGCCCTCGAACTGATAGTAGTCGTCGGAGTCGAGAAGGTCATGTTCCCGATTGTCCTGGTTGTGTACCACGGCCTCAATGCGCTTGAGCCGCGTGGCGAAGGCTTCCGGATCATTAACGCCCTGGGCTCTGGCACCGTAGGCGTAGGCACCCCAGGCAACATAGGCTGCCGCGAGGTCGGCGCGTTCGGCCCACAGGCGTTCGTCGATAAGGGCCTGGAGGCCCGCACCATAGGCGCCGGGCATCGAGCCAAAGATGCGGAATCCGGCAATCTCCCGTGCCGCGTCAGGGGCAATTCCGGACGTCTCGAGGGCGGTACGTTCTTCGCGCATGCGTGCGGCGATCGGGTTGTCCTGCGGGTCCTCCTCCAGGGCGCCAATGGAGCGGATCGCCCGGTCGACCAGTTCGATCTGGCCCGGGAAGGCATCGCGGAAGAAGCCGGAGATGCGGAGTGTCACATCGACGCGCGGACGGCCGAGCCGGGCCAGAGGGATGACCTCAAAACCGGTGACACGCCAACTCGCCTGGTCCCAGACGGGCTTTGCTCCGATCAGGGCGAGGGCCTGGGCGATGTCATCGCCACCGGTCCGCATGTTGGATGTACCCCAGGCCGAAAGTCCAATTGAAACAGGATATTGCCCATGATCTTGAAAGTGTCGTATGAGGAGAGATTCCGCCGACTTCTGGCCGAGCGCCCAAGCAGTTGGCGTGGGCAGCGTGCGATTGTCCAGAGCGTAGAAATTACGCCCCGTGGGAAGGACATCAATGCGGCCACGGGTTGGCGCACCCGAGGGGCCAGGGGTCACGGCACGGCCGTCGAGCCCAGCCAGAAGTGAGGCAATCTCTTTCTCGCCGCAGGCCTGCAGTGCAGGACGGATGCGAGTCTCGATCTCGTCGATCACAGCCTGCGATGCCAGGCCGGCGGCCTGAAATGTTGCCGCAAAGAGCTCCAGCCGTTCCACCGTATCGCCATTGGTCCGCCATGGATCACTGCAGATTTCGGCAAGCGCCCTGGGCCGTGGGCCCTGCCACGGCTCGGCCATGTCACAGGACAGGGGATCGAAGCCAATGAACCCGAAGTCTTTGCTCAGAGCACGGATCAATGAATCGTCGCCACCTTCTCCGAGGCGGCGTGGCACCCTGGACAGGGCCACAAGAAGGGCTGTCTCGAGGCTGCCCTGTGGGGATGCGCCGAGAATGTGCAGGCCATCGCGGATCTGAGCCTCCTTCAGATCGCAGAGATAGGCGTCGAGACGCTGAAGATCGCCGTCGGTGTCGCCGGTGAAGCCTGCGTCCAGGTCGAGGCGTGATGCCCGGGACAGATCGAGGATGTCGCGCTTGAGAGACTCCATGCGGCGGCGGTCAAGTCCCGAGGCGAGATAATATTCGTCGACCAGCGCCTCCAGATCCTTGAGAGGGCCGTAGGTCTCAGCGCGGGCCAGTGGTGGCGTCAGGTGGTCGATGATGACCGCGCCGGCGCGGCGCTTGGCCTGGGTTCCTTCGCCAGGATCATTCACGATGAAGGGATAGAGATGCGGCAGGGGGCCCAGCGTGACTTCGGGGTAGCAGTTGCGGCTGAGGGCGGTGGCCTTTCCCGGCAGCCATTCCAGGTTGCCGTGCTTGCCGTTGTGGATAATGGCATGGGCGGCGAAGGTGTGCCGGATCCAGAAATAGAAGGCGAGGTAGCCATGGGGCGGCACCAGGGCTGGATCGTGATAGGTCGATTTCGGATCGATATTGTAGCCACGCGCTGGCTGAATAGCGACCGCGGCATGGCCATAGAGCCGGATCGGGAGATGAAATGCTCCATCGGCAAAGAAGGGATCGCGCTCGGGTGCGCCCCAGCGCTCGATGATCTGTGCACGGATTTCAATTGGCAGGGTGGAGAAGTGGTGGAGATATGTATCGAGACGAAGTGCAGGATTGCCCCCGGCGCGGCGGGCGGCGTTGGTGGTTCCGGCCAGAAGTTCCGTGATGAGATCGTTGCCCGAGTTCGAATGGCCCGTGACTGAATAGCCGGCGGATCTCAGCTCCTCGAGAATGACAGCGGTACTGGCCGGCGTATCGTAACCCACGCCATTGGCGATGCGGCCATCCTTGTTGGGGTAATTGGCGAGGATGATGGCCACCTTGCGCTCCGAGGGGGCCGTCGCCCGCAGCTTGGCCCAGTTGGCGGCAAGGTCGGCGGCGAACTCGACGCGGTCGGGCACCTCCCGGTAGGTTACGGTCCGGCATTGGGTGGCGGCGTGCCATTGCCGCTCGGCCTTGAAGGAGATGGCACGGGCGAGAATGCGGCCATCGAGTTCAGGCAGGACGACGTTCATGGCGAGATCGCGGGCGCCAAGACCCTGGGTTCCAGCCTGCCAGCCTTCTTCGGTGGTGCCGGCGAGGACCACTTGCAGGACCGGGCAATCAAAGGCCGCCAGTGGGTCGACGCTGCCGCTGGACGCCACGGCGAAGCTGGTGGCGTTGATAATGACACATGGGGCGCTGCCCGCCAGCACCTCGCCGATCAGGGTGGCGCTGGCCAGGTCCTTGAGGCTTGCCACATAGATGGCCTTGCAGCCTATGTCACGCTGCGCCAAGGCCGCGACGAGGGCATCGATCGGCGCGGTCTGCACCCCTTCCACTACAGATCGGTAAAAGACGATGGCGGCCAGGGCGCGTTGTCCTGGGGCGGAGGTATCGCAGTAAAGGCCCGCGGGCGGCAGCGGTTTCGCCGGTTGGGGAGGTGGAGCGCCGTCGAGCAGGTGGGCGCAGTAGGCGAGGAAGGCGTCGGCATTTTCCGCCCCACCCATCACCAGGTATTGCCACAAGCGCTCGCACTGGTGGGACGGCAGGGTGGAGCGGGCGGCAAGGCCGGGGTCGGTCTGGCTATCGCCCGGCAGAACGGCAAGCGCGATCCCCGCCTGTCGCGCCAGCGCTTCGATCTGGTCGAGACCATAAGTCCAATAGGATGCCCCGCCAAGCAGTCTGAGGACGATCAGGCGGGATTTGGCCAGGGTCTTTTCAAGATAGATGTCGACCGAGAGATTATGTTGCAGTTGCAGAATGTTGGCGAGGCGCAACGACAGGCCCCCACGGCCATCATGGGCGCGGGCCAGCGTGGCGATTTCGCTGTCGGCCGCGGACAGCACAACGATATCAGCGGGGGCTTGATCGAGGTCGACGGCCTCTGCCGCGCCGTCGATCACGCCTGAGGTGGTGGCGAGAAGATGCATCAGCCCCTGAGGCTGGCTTCGATGGCTGCTCGGTCCATATGCTTTTCGCCGATCACCACGAGTTCGGTCGCACGGGTTTCGCCGGGCCGCCAGGGCCGGTCGAAATAGCTGTTGAGGCGCGGTCCAACCGCCTGCACAAGCAGACGGGCTGGTACGCCCTTGAGATCGGTGAATCCCTTCAGGCGGAGAATGTCATGTTCCGCGATAGTGGTCTGGATCCGGGCCAGAAAGGCATCGCGATCGGCAATTTCGCCGAGTGGCACGATGAAGGTGACAAAATCATCGTGATCGTGCTGTTCCTCGCCTTCCATCTCGTGGTGGGACAAGCGGTTGTGCATGTCATCTTCGGCGGAGGCGCCGACACCGAGAAGCACGGCGAGATCGACCTCTCCGTGACGTGTATGAATCACGTGGGCGCCCGGGCGTGTTCGCGTTTGGAGGTTGTCGACGATTTTGGCCTGCTCGTCTTCTTCGAGGAGATCGGTCTTGTTCACGATCACCATGTCGGCGCAGTTCAACTGGTCCTCGAACAATTCCTCGATGGGGTTCTCGTGATCGACGTTCGGATCGGCCTCCCGTTGGGCCTGCACCGCTCCCTCGTCATCGGCAAAACGGCCCTCAGCCAAGGCCTTGCCGTCAACCACGGTCACCACGCCGTCGACAGTGACCCGCGCCTTGATCTCCGGCCAATTGAAGGCGCGGACCAGGGGCTGCGGCAGCGCCAGGCCCGACGTCTCGATGACGATGTGCTGGGGCGGGTCGGGGCGGTCCAGCAGTTTCTTCATGGTGGGCACGAAATCGTCGGCAACGGTGCAGCAGATGCAGCCATTGGCCAGTTCGATCACGTCGTCTTCCCGACACAGGGCATCGCCACATCCCTTGAGTATTTCGCCGTCGACGCCGACGTCGCCGAACTCGTTGATGACCAGGGCAATGCGACGGCCCTTGGCATTCTCCAGCATATGGCGGATGACCGTGGTCTTGCCCGCGCCGAGAAAGCCGGTGATCACGGTGGCGGGAATTTTTTCGGTGGTCATGTTGCGTGGAAGTCCTCGGCATAGCGGTTGAGGGCCATCCCGAGGAACAGCCCGATCAAGGCAAAGAAGATCGCATTGGCGGCGATTGCATTGGCGGCAAAGCGGGCCGCAAGCGCGGCGGGCACGGCGCTCTCGTGGGTGATCGCTGCCGGCGCGCCGAGCGCGTGGGGCAGGCCGATCAGCAAGACAGCCAGCGCCATGGCCCAGGTTTCACGCCGGGTGGCGATGAGAAAGATGCCAGCCCCGGTGGCGGCAATGGTACCGAGCCACCAAACCTGCCGCGCCAGCAGATCGGCGGCCGGCATGCCAGGCAGTTCTGGCGGAAGCCCCGCCGATGGTGCCACGGTGACGGAGAGAAAGCCGCAAAGCCCCCAGATGATACCATTGGAACGGGTGATGGGAATGCCGCCGACAAGCGAAAGCCCTGCCATCAGCGCTGCAAAGGCGGCGCCGGCCATGGCGGCGGTCGCCGTGGTCGACAGGGTTCGCTGCCACCCGTCCGCAGGCGACCAGCCTTCCTCATGCTCATGAGGAACAGCGGTACCGCCGTCGGCAGTGCTGCCGCTTTCTGTGCCATGGTCATGGACCGTGGCGACCTGTTCAAAGCTCTCGGCTTCGAGAATGAGGGGGGTCAGCCGCACATGCTGGATGACGCCCATGATCAATCCCGCCGCGATCCCAGCCAGGAGCGCGGCGAGAAGGACTCGCCCGATCATCAAGATAGGCCGCTGCTCAGTGGCAGGGGAAGCCGATGGCGTGGCGGGTGTCATGCGCCGTATTGTGAGCCACCGCCATGTTCGACAGGCCGACCGCGAAGAACAGCGTGGCCCCAACGAAGATGAGGGTTAGGCCTGCCGCGATCCGCTGCGATAGCGATAAGGAAACAGTGTGTGTACGTGTGGTCATGGACACCCTCCGTGCGACCCTTTGGTGCCGGGCGCAGCCCGGCTTCTGGCGTGGCAGGTCTCCTGACTTGCGGGTCTCGAGGTTCCGGCGGCCTTCCCGGTTGCCCAGTGGCCAAAATCGCCTGAACCCTCGCCGCTCACAGTTGCGGGGGCAGCCACGGATTTGGCCCCGATTGGGTCGTCCTCACCGTGTTCCCTGTTAGGCCGTCTGCCGTTCGGCATCGGGCACCACACGACTTCACTTATCACAGGTCTGGGGGGGTTACGTCAACACCATCGAGACCGGAAACTGTCCAAAAACGGCACGGCAATTCGGGCTGGGTAAGGCTTTGGCAATCTCTTGGCCACCGCTTCTTAACCCTAATCCACGAAGATTGGGCGTCATGAGCACCCGGTCTGTCCTTCTTGCGTCTGTCTGTTCCGCGTTCCTTGCTGCAAGCGCAGCTGTAGCCGGTTCGGCGGCGGCCGCCACGCCCGCATCCAATTCCAAGCTGGTTTCCCAGGCCTATAAGGCGTTGCAGGGCGGCGATGCCCCTGCGGCCGTTACGGCCTACAGCAAGGCGATCGAATCGCGGGCGCTCGAACCGGAAGTTCTGGCCAATGCGCTGCTCAACCGCGGGCTGGCTTATCAGAGGCTCGACCAGCACGACCGCGCCATCGACGATTACACGGCAGCGCTTCGGCTCGATGCGATGTCGGGAAAGCTGCGGGCGCTGGCGTTGTACAATCGTGGCCTGTCTTATCAGAAGCTCGGCATGGCTTCGCGCGGCATTGAGGATTTCACCTCGGCCCTGTTCCTCGACAGCCAATTCGCCCATGCCTATTTCAGCCGCGGCATCCTGCTGCGCGAGGGCGGTCAATATCTCTTCGCTCTGGCGGATTTCGACAAGGCGATCCGTTTCAACCATCCCGATCCGGCGCGGGTGCATTATGCGGAAGCGGTGACTTTCGAAAAGTTGCGCCGCCCGCAGAACGCCCGGGATTCACTGACCAAGGCCCTGGCGGTCAATGCCAAATACGCCCCGGCGCTGAAGCGGCTTGCTGCTCTCAATGGCGCGCGAATCGTCCCTGCCGCGGCGCCGGCCGATCAAATTGCCACGGCCACCATCGCTGCAACCGCCAAGCTACCGGAGGCCACCGCGCCAGCACCGGAGTTGCTCGCGACGCCGGAACCAAAGCCGAAGGTCGAGGAAGCGGCTGTCACGCGCAAGAAGATCGACGACCGGGTTCCGGCAGAAGAGCGAGCCGTGCGCATAGCCAGCGCCGCCCCGGCGGAAAAGGTCATTGCGGTCGAAGAATATCCGGTCGAGCAGGATGCCACGGCCACCGCCGCGAGCGCTCCCGCTGCGGAACCAGCTTCGGACGCTGCCCCGACGCTTACCGGTTGGAGTGTTCAGGTCGCATCGGCCACGAGCGAGGATGCCGCCTGGTCGGTGTGGAAAAAGATGAAGGCACGCCATCAGGCGCTCGCCGACAAGGAACCTGTGGTGGTGCGGGCCGACCTCGGCACAAAGGGCGTGTTCTACCGCGTCCGGCTGATTGGCTACGATAACCAGGGCGATGCCGGAAGCGCCTGCTCGAAGCTCAAGTCCAATGGTGTCAAGTGCTTCATCAGCAAAGCCAATTCTTGATCGGATTCGAGTCAATTCCCTTACGGAAGATGTTAAGAATTTTCCAGTTGCCTTAGCGGCAATTCAAGAGGATCCATAGTACTCTGGACCGAATGTTATGATGGTCTGGGGTGAGGAGATGTTGTCCGACTACGAGCGGCTCATGCGGCCGCGCGATGATCGTGATGTGCGAGCGGCGAACCTGCGGGAACGGTCCACCGCACGGGGCACCGAACGGGCACTGACGGACATCCTGGCCACGCTTCGCCGTGCTCATGAAGACCTCGTCCAGGACCTCATCTCGCACATCCATGCCCAATCGCCGGGGTTCTTCGAGGAACTGGTCATCGACGTGCTACTGGCGGTCGGCTATGGCGCGCGCCGCCGCGATCTTGCCCGGCGGTTGGGAGGCACGGGTGACGGCGGTGTCGATGGATTGATCGCCCAGGATGAGTTGGGTCTGGAGCTCATCTATCTTCAGGCCAAACGCCTCAAACCGGGCAGTGTGGTTCCGGTTTCGGAGGTGCGCGATTTTGTAGGCAGTCTCGATGCCCATCGGGCAGGCAAGGGCATTTTCGTGACAACCAGCCACTTTTCCAGCAGTGCAATCGAATTCTGCGATCAGGTCTCCCGCCGCGTGGTACTCATCGACGGGACCCGCTTTGCGGAGTTGATGATCCGCCACAACATCGGCGTGACCGTCGTCGAATCCTACCAGGTCAAGAAACTGAACGACAGCTACTTCCTGGGATCTTCGGCCAGAGCGACATCGGAGATGATTTCCGCCTCCAGCCAGCCGCGCAGATAGCCGGCGGCCCGGAGTGCCGCGCCATCTGGATCATCGAAGGCAGCAATCATCTCACAGATCGCTCCGAAGGTCAGGCCATCCGCGAGGCAGCCTACGGCCATGGCCTCCTCTTCACCCAGAATGCGAAAGCGCGAACCCGTACCCTGGCGCCAGACGAGCAGGCGGCTGGGGTGATCCAGATCGATCGCACACGGCGGCATCTCCTCGCACTTTAGGCAGGACCAGAGGCTGGATACATTGGTCGTGGCCGACAGAAGCCTTACTGCCGGTGTGAGCGTGAACGTCACATCGCTGAAGCTTGCGGGATCGATGACGGAGATCTGCGCCATGCTGACGACGGGTGCGTCCGACGCGTCGAAGACGTCGTTCAGGGCCTGTTCCAGCGCTGCCAGTTCCGACAGTTCGGGATGGCGGGAATAGAGTGCCGCGGCGGACAGGAAGGCCGGCAGGTGACGGGAGAACCAGCGAGCATTGGGATTGTCGGAGGGATGAGCCGCAGCATAGGCGCGGGCCATCTGGTTGAAGCGGCTCTCGCCCATATAGCGGCGGAGGTTCTCGTAATCGTGGCTGAGGAACTCGGTCAGGCGGAGGACATAGGCGTTCCGGTATACGGTGAGCCTTTGGCTGCGCGTGCCGCGCGGCGGGTCGGCTATCATGGATTCGCTGCCATGGTTTTGACCCAGAATGTCGTCCTGCATGGTCTTCTGAATTTCGGCGAGCTTCATCATGAGGCACAGGCCTCCGCGACACATACACGGTCCGCAATGGATCGGGCCCGGTCCAGTTCGGCAACGAGGTCGGCCAGCGGTGGGATATTGTCGTCGCGCTCGATCATGGTCGATACAGGCCCGAAGCGTTCCAGCGCCTTGCCGTAGAGTTTCCAAACATCTTCACAAACTGGCTGGTCATGGGTGTCTATGAGACAGGTCTCGCCCTCGCTGTGTCCGGCCAGATGGAATTGCACCACCCTCTCGGCAGGAACGGCGTCGATGAACTTCCGCATGTCGAAATCGTGGTTTATGCCGGAGACGAAGACATTGTTGACGTCGAGCAGAAGCCAGCAGTCCGCCCGACGGGCCAGTTCGGCAACGAATTCCCATTCGCTCATCTCTGAACATTCATATTCGATGTAACTCGAAACATTTTCGACGACGAGGCGGCGGCCGAGATAATCCTGCACACGGCAGATGCGTTCGGCCACATGATCGAGGGCTTCTTCGGTATAGGGCACGGGCAGGAGATCGTGCAGATTGACGCCATGGATGCCGGTCCAGCACAAGTGATCGGAGATCCAGCGCGGATCGACGCGGCGCGCCAGCGCCTTCAACTGCGCCAGATAATCCATATCGAGGGGCGCGGTCGACGCAATGGACAGAGACACGCCGTGGAGGACGATCGGATAACGCTCGGCGATCCGGTCGAGCATGCGAAGCGGCTGGCCGCCCGGCACCATGTAGTTCTCCGAAATCGCTTCGAACCAGTCGACGCGCGGGTTGGAGTCAAGAATCTCCCGATAGTGCTGGGACCGAAGGCCCAAACCGAAACCGAGGAATGGTGGAACGCTAGGCTGCATGATGAAGACCGGGGGCCACGTCGACCGCAGCCCCCTTGCACTGTCAGCCTTCGACCTTGCCGCCGGCGGCGTCGCAGTCCGCCTTGGTCATGGCCAGGAAGCCCTGGCCCTTGCAGGCGTTCAGGCCCTTGCAGGAGGAACTCGCCGTCTTGCATTCCGACTGACCCTTGCAAGAATTGACCCCGACGCAATGTACCTTTGCGTCGTCGGCCTGGGCCGGCGCGACGGCGAAACCGCTCATGGCCAGGCTGAGGGCAGCGGCGGCGAGAACGGCGCCAGATTTTCCGATATGCTTCATCTCGATATCTCCCTTTGATCGATGGTGCCCCGGTCTGGGTGCAGGAGCAACCTGCAGAGAAGCCCGATCACCTTCCAATCACGAGGCCGTCAGTGGCGTCACAAGAGTGTGAGACCATTGTTACTCCGTGAGCAGGAAGGTCACCTTCATGTTAACCCGCCATTCGGCGATCTTGCCATTTTTCACCACGCATTTGATATCGTGAATCCAGGCGCCTTCCACATGGTCGAGTGTGGCGTCGGCCCGGCGGATGCCATTTTCGACGGCATCCTCAATGCTCCTGGGTGAGGCGGCGGTCAGTTCGATGACTTTGGCGACGGCGTTGCTCATGGCGTACTCCCTGCAAGTTTTAGGCGGATAACCACGTCGGCCCGGTTCATCACGGGCGCCTGACAGCATATGCTACATCGACAGAGACTGGTAAACACGATTGGATCATGGCCCTCAATATTCTCAAACTTTGTGTCGGCGTGACCGAGATCGAGGAACTCGAAACCTGGGTGAAGGATTGCCGTGCCGGGCGCGACACCCTGGATCACGTCACCCGCATGTTCCCCAAGCGCAAGGACGAGATCCTGCCCGGAGGCTCGCTCTACTGGGTGATCCGCGGCATGATCCTGTGCCGCCAGCCGATTGCCGCTCTTGAACCCGTCACCGGCGCTGACGGCATCGAACGCTGCCGCATTGTCTTCAAGCCCAGGATCATAGCAGTCAGGCCGACGCCGCGCCGGGCCTTCCAGGGGTGGCGCTATCTCGAGGAAGCCGACGCGCCGCCCGACATGCCACGCATGGCCAAGGCCACCGGCATGAGCGAGAAGATGCGGCGTGAGTTGGCCGAGCTGGGCCTGCTGTGAGAGTCCACCGCCTGGTGGCTGGAGACGATCCGGACGCGGCCATCGACCTGCTGCAGAGGTTTTTCCGCGCTGAAGGTTTCACCACGCCGGAGGATGTGATTGCCGCCAACACCCGGCGCATGCTGGCGCTCGACTCCTGCGCCGTCCTGCTTGCTGAGGACAACGGGCTGGCAGTCGGCGTCGCCACGATATCGATGGAGTTCGGCATCGAATATGGCTGGTCGGCCGAGATGGGCGATCTCTTCGTGCTTCCGGAATGGCGTGGAGGCGGTGTGGCGCGGCTCCTGGTCGCGACGGCCGAGGACTTTCTGCGGGCAAGGGATGCGGCGGGCTATCAGGTGACAGTATCGGCCGCGGCAGAGGCGCGGCATGGATTGCGCCACGTCTATGAGAGGCTGGGGTTTGCGGGCGAGGGCCGTTCGATCCTTCACAAGCGGTTGTGACCGGCAAGGGCGCGCAGGATGATGGATAACGAGATCGCGCCGGGGTCCTCATAACCGAGGGAGCGTTCGCCAAGGGTCTTGGCCTTGCCGGTGGTGGCAATCATGCCGGCGGTGGCATGAGCCCCGGCCTCGGCAGCATCGGCCGCCGCGCTCATGGCTTCGGCGAGCGTCGCCTTGCCGGCCGCAGCCTCGATGGCGGGGGCCAGGGCGTCGAGCATTGTCTTGTCGCCGGGCCTGGCGCCGCCGCGCGCCTGGATCGCGGTCATGGCCTCGCGCAAGGCCTGTGCATATCCCGCTGCCGTCAGCTTGTCGCCTTCCAATGATTTCGCCATGCCGGTGAAAAAGGTCCCGAATACCGCACCCGAAGCACCGCCGGCGGTCATCAGGATGGCCAGGCCTGCGGTCTTGAATGGATCGCTGATGGCGATGGCTGGCTTGGTCTGGAGTGCGACGCGGGCTGCTGTGCAGCCGCGGGCCATGCCAACACCGTGATCGCCATCGCCGATGGCCTGATCGGCCCTGGTGAGTTGCTCTTCGCTGGCGAGGACCGCATCGCAGACGGCGATCAGACGGTCCCTGATCCCGGCCGCATTCATTGGCTGAACCCTGGCGACTTTGTCGGCGCATCGAGCCAGCGCCTGATCTCGCCATCGAGTTTCATGAGGCTCAGGGAGAAGCCGGCCATCTCCTGGCTGGTGAAGAAGGGTCCGATGTCGGTGCGATAGACGCTGATGCCGAGTTCATCGAGCACGGCGCGGACCTTGCGGTTGACGATGAGCAGTTCCATCATGGTGGTGGCGCCGAGATTGTTGATCATCAGGGCCACCTCGTCGCCGGCCTTGAAGGGCAGATCCGCGACCAGCAGGCGGGTCATTTCCTCGGCAAGTTCATCGGCCGGCATCAACTTGCGGCGCTCGACCCCTGGCTCGCCGTGAGCCCCCATGCCGATCTCGATGTCGTCGTCACCCAGAATGAAGGTGGGTGCCCCTGTCTCCGGCAGTGATCCGGCGCTGACCGCCACGCCGATCGAGCGCACCGCATCCGCGACGCGACAGATATCGGCTGCCGCTGCCGCCAAAGACGTGGCTTCGGCACAGATGGCGCCGGCGCATTTCACCACATAGAAGGCGCCGCCGATCCCCCGGCGCTCCTTGCGGTCCTTGGTGACGATATCGTCGGCGATCCGGATGGTCGCGGTCGTTATGCCTTCGGCCTCGGCCATCTCGCCGGCAATATCGAAGTTCATGTTGTCGCCGGCGTAGTTGCCATAGAGATAAATGACACCATTGCCGCGGTGCAGGGCCTTCGTTGCCTCGAGGATGATCCCGGGATTGGGTGCGGCAAAGACGTTGCCGGCAACCGAGCCGTCGGCGAGGCCTTGCCCCACGTAGCAGGTGTACATGGGCTCGTGGCCCGACCCGCCGCCGATCAGCAGGGCCACCTTGCCATCGGGAACGGCAGTGCGAACTACAGCTTCGGCCCCTTCGATCTTGCGCAGATCGCCCTGGGAGGCGAGCACCAGGCCTTCGAGAACTTCGGGCACCAGATTGGCAATCGAATTGATGATCTTCTTGACGCGCGCCATGTGGTCTTTCTCTCACACCGGAATGTTGTCGATAAGCCGCGTGGCGCCGAGCCAGGCGGCGGCGATGAGGCGGAGCGGCTCGCCCCGGCTTTCCGGAACGGCGAGGTTCTCGGCGTTCCGGGCGGTCACATAATCCACTCTGAAGCCCTGGGTGGTAAGGGCGCGGGTCGCCGAGCGGCTGGCGGTCTGGGGATCGATGCCGGCGCGAATCTTGCCGGCGGCAAGCTGCAGCGCCTCGTGGATCGCCGTCGCTTGCTGGCGTTCTATCTTTGACAGGTAGCGATTACGCGACGACATGGCGAGACCGTCAGGTTCGCGCACGGTGGGAACGCCAACCACCTCGATCGGCATGTCCAGATCCTTCGCCATTCGGGTGACGACCATGAGTTGCTGGTAGTCCTTTTCACCGAACATGGCGTAGTCGGCGCCGGTCTGGAGGAAGAGCTTGGCGACCACGGTGGTGACGCCATCAAAGAACTGCGGACGGAACTTGTCCTCGAGGCCCGCTTTGGCTGGGCCAGCCAATGACACCGTGGTGGCAAATCCATCGCGGTACATCTCGTCGGGGGGCGGCGCAAAAATCAGATGGCAGCCGGCGCGGGCGAGCTTGCGGACATCGCCATCCTCATCGCGCGGATAGCGCCCAAGATCCTCGTTGGCGGCGAATTGCTTTGGGTTGATGAAGATGGTGGCGATGACTCGGTCGGCGCGGACGAGGGCTTCACGCACCAGGGTGAGGTGGCCGTCGTGAAGCGCACCCATGGTCGGCACCAAGGCATATCGGTGGCTGTTGATGCGCCAGGCGGCTGTCTCGCGGCGGAGGCTGGCGACGGAGCGAACGATTCTGGGCTTCATGTGTTGCGGTCTTTGGATCGTGGCGGAAGCGGCAGCAAGGGGCTCTCCTTTACCTCTTCCATGACGAAGTAGGAATGGGTGCCTTCCACCATGGGCAGTGCGCCGAGTGTGCCGCCAAGAATGTCACGGTATTCGGCCATGTCGCGCACGCGGATCTTGAGCAGGTAGTCGAAACCCCCACCGACCATGTGGCATTCGAGAATCTGGCTCACCGGCCTTACCGCCGCGTTGAAGGCCTTCAGTGTCGCCTCATCGGTAGCCTTGAGGCTGACCGTAACAAGAACAAGCAGAGCCTGGCCAAGTGATTTCGGATTGAGCCTGGCGTGATAGCCTGCGATGACCCCATCCTGCTCCAGACGGCGGAGCCGCTGGGTGCAGGGTGTCGGCGACAAGTTCACCCGCTTGGCCAATTCGACGACCGGCAGGCGACCCTCGCGCTGGAGAGCGTCGAGAAGGGCCAGATCGGTCAAATCAAGATTCACCAAATTTCTGTCCATTTTCAGAGAATAACGCTGACATTTTGTGAATATACGGTAGAAATTCATTCAAACCAAGCGTTCTTTGGTGAGAACTAATGATTGTTTTGTGGCAAACATTCGCCGATCCGAGGAGGTACCGATGACGACATTGCCCGCCCGCTCCGCCATTGCCGCCAAGCTTTTCGCCGATGAGACCGCCATTGTCCGTGCCCTTGCCACAGAGGCGGCCTTGTCGCCCGAAGATCAGCGCCGGGTGGCCGAACTGGCCCGCCAGCTGGTGGCCGCGGTGCGTGCCGGGCGGCGTCAGCAGGGCGGCATCGATGCCTTCATGCAGGAGTATTCGCTTTCCTCCGAGGAAGGGGTAGTGCTGATGTGTCTTGCCGAGGCGCTGCTCCGCATTCCCGATGGGGAGACTGCTGACAAGCTCATCGCGGACAAGATCGGGGGCAAGGACTGGGAAGGCCACCTCGGACAATCGGAATCGCTCTTCGTCAACGCGTCAGCCTGGGGGCTGATGCTGACGGGACGCTTCGTGAACCTCGGCCGCGACATGACCAGTGACGTTGGCGGCTTCCTCAAGCGGCTGGTATCGCGCTCGGGCGAACCGATCATACGCAATGCCATGAAGCACGCGATGCGGATCATGGGCAAGCAATTCGTCCTTGGACGGACGATTGACGAAGCTCTGTCGACGGCGAGGCCGCTCGAGAGCGAGGGTTACCGGTTCTCCTATGACATGCTGGGCGAGGCTGCCTTCACCATGGCCGACGCCGACCGCTACTATGTGGCCTATCGCAATGCCCTCAAGGTGCTCGGTACCAAGACCAAGGGAGACGATATCTTTGCCCGCGCCTCGATCTCGGTGAAGCTATCGGCGCTGCATCCGCGCTACGAGGAAAAGCAGGAAACGCGCGTGATGGCCGAGCTTCTGCCCAAGGTGGCGGAGCTGGCGCTTCTGGCAAAGAACCTCAACGTCGGCTTCACCATCGATGCCGAAGAGGTCAACCGGCTCGACCTGTCGCTGGAGTTGTTTGGCCGGCTGGCCCATGACGAACGACTGGCGGGATGGGATGGGCTGGGTCTTGCCGTGCAGGCCTACAGCAAGCGGGCGCGGCCGGTGTTGGACTGGCTGGCAGCGCTGGCCGAAGGATCGGGCCGCGTCCTGCCGGTGAGGCTGGTCAAGGGCGCCTATTGGGATACGGAAGTGAAGCGCGCCCAGGAGCAGGGGCTCCCCGCCTATCCGCTGTTTACCCGTAAGGTTTCGACCGATGTCAGCTATCTCGCATGCGCCAAGTATCTCCTGTCGCGGCGCGACCGTTTCTATCCGCAGTTTGCCACCCATAACGCCCATACGCTTGCGGCGGTCTCGGTGATGGCCGGAACCGACCGCCGCTTCGAGTTCCAGCGGTTGCACGGCATGGGCCAGGCACTCTACGAACAGGTGGTGGGCGGTACCAGGTTGAACCAGCCCTGCCGGATCTACGCGCCGGTGGGAAGCCACGAGGATCTGCTAGCCTATCTGGTGCGCCGGCTTCTGGAGAACGGGGCCAATACATCATTTGTGAACCGCCTTGCCGACGATGAAGCACCTATCGCCGAAATCATTGCCGATCCGGTGATCGAAGCAGGCAAGCTCGCCGAGATTCCACATCCGCGTATATCGCTTCCGGCTGATATATTCCGTGAGCGGAAGAATTCTGCGGGTTTTGCCCTATGGGACGATGCAACCCGGACGCGCCTCCTCGATGGAATCGCAACGACGCTGATAACGCCACTCCAGGCCACTGCGATCGTTGGCGGCAAGGCGGATGCAGCGGGTCCGGTTCGCCAAATTACCGCGCCCCATGACCGGCGCATGGCAATCGGCGAGGTGCGCGAAGCGGACGAGTCTGCAGTCAAGCGCGCCATGGCAGAAGCTTCCGCGGTCCAGCATGATTGGGATCATCTGGGCGGCGCGGCACGGGCAGCTGTGCTCGAACGTGCCGCCGATCTCTATGAGGCGAATGGCGTCAGGCTCATGGCGCTCCTGGTGCGCGAAGCAGGCAAGACATTGGAGAATGCCGTGGCGGATCTTCGGGAGGCCGTCGATTTCCTGCGC